>JBOHZJ010000464.1:0-1624 GCA_050738395.1 Steroidobacter sp. | reverse complement strand
TTTCGGGTGTTTCGGCTGCTCCGGCTGGCCCGTGCGGGGCGGGGTTTGCGTTTGCTGCGCGTCCTCAGCTCGCTGAACCGCGGCATGCACGCGCTCGGCGCGAGCCTGAGCCGCCGGGGTTTCGGCTACGTGATCGCCCTTACGGTGCTGGTCACTTTCGCCGGCGCGGCCGGGATGTACGCCTTCGAGAACGGGGCTCCCGGCCTGACGAGCTACGGCGAGGCGCTGTGGTGGACCGCAATGGTCATGACGACGATGGGCTCGCAGTACTGGCCGCAGACGGTCGAAGGGCGCGTGCTGTGCGTCCTTCTGGCGCTGTACGCCTTCGCTGTCTTCGGTTACGTGACAGCGACGCTCGCTACCTTCTTCGTCGGCCGCGACGCGGAGAATGACGAAGCCGAGCTGGCGGGGGCCAAACAACTTGCCGCCCTCCGGGAGGAGGTGATCGCCTTGCGCAACGAGGTCCGCGCACTGTCGCGGCGGCCACCGGAGCTGTGAAGCGTGATCCGGCGGGAGACGTTTCCCTGGAGTGCGGTCCTGAACCGCTGGGGCTTCGAACCACTAATGGGTCGACTGAGCGATTGGGGCGAGGCAAGCTGGGCGAAGACCGCGCGCGCGGTCGCGAGCAAAATCGCGGACGACCAGATCCCGGGCCGCGCGGCGCAAATGTCCTTCTATTTCTTCCTTTCGGTTTTTCCCATGCTGCTCATCCTGATGGCGGCGCTGGGATTGTTCCTCGATGCACAGTGGCTCGTGCGCGATGCGATCCTTGAGCGTTTGGCATCGGTCGCGCCGAGCTCGATTGTCGGAATATTCACGCGCCTGCTGGATCATCTGGCGGGTCAATCTGGAGGGGCGTTGACATGGGGTATCCTCGTGGCACTGTGGGCGGCGTCCAGCGGGATGGTGGCGACCATCCGCGGTCTCAACAAGGTCTACGCGGTCGCGGAAGAGCGGCCGTGGTGGAAGCGCCGTCTGGTCGGGCTGGCGCTCACGTTGGTATTGATGCTGCTCACCGCGGCGGCTATGCTCCTGCTGGCGTATGGCGCCCCGCTTGGCGAGGCCTTCGCGCAACGCATGGGGTTCGGCTCGGCATTCGTGCTGGCGTGGCAGATCGGGCAATGGCCGGTGATTTTCGGCTTCGTGCTGACCGCGTTCGATCTCCTCTATCACTTCGCACCAAACCGCCCCCGAGCGCATTGGCGATGGCTGCGGCCCGGCACGCTGATCGGGATCGCGCTGTGGCTGGCCGCCTCGCTCGCGCTCAAGTTCTATGTGACGAACGTTGGTCAGTACAACGTGGCCTACGGGTCGCTGGGCGCGGTCATCGTGCTGCTGCTCTGGTTCTATCTCACCGACATCGCCATCCTGGCTGGCGCCGAAATCAACGCGGAGCTTGAGAACACGAAGACCGGTAGCGGCATGGAGGTCAAGTCGCTGCTGGTCTGGCAGAGTGCCGATCCCGCCGTGCAGGAAGAGATTCGTCGCTTCCTGACCGGGCGCGAGGAGATTTCCGGACGTGCTGAACGTGATCACGCTGCAGCACGGCGCCGATGTCGTCGTGGCCGTCAAGGCGCGCATGGTGGAAAGCGTTTCGGCGATCGCGATGGTCGAGGCGATCAAT
>JBOHZJ010000463.1:0-3650 GCA_050738395.1 Steroidobacter sp. | reverse complement strand
CCTCAGCGCTGACCGCAATACGAAGACATGTCGCTAGACAGATCCCGATAACGCCTCGAAACGCCAGCTCCTTCATTGTTAGGTCCTGACCGATTCGAGGTGAACTGCCAGGACGTGACGCTACGCGAAAGAGCCGCGACCTGCTACTCCTTGTCAAAGACCTTATCCAGGTACACCCGTCATCTATTGCGTTGGCCTATGTCCGCTTTGGGTCGAAAGCAGACGCGATCCGATACCTGGTGGATTGCACCCTGAAAGTTTCGCTCGTGGATGCGTGGACCTGACCAAGCCATCACTCCGGACGCCCCCGATTGAATTACCGCGGGCGACAGCCTGACTCGATGTCGTTCGAGTCGTATTACGAGCAGCCTCGTGCGGATGCTTGCTGCGGCCTAGGCTGCGCGACACACGAACATCGTGTGGCTGGCCGTGAGGCGTCCCAGCTCGCGCTCGATGTGAAGTCCTGCGCGCTGCACGCATGCGCGCATGTCATCCGAGCGATACATTTTGCTGTTGCCGTTGGCGAGGCAGGCGAAATAGAGCGTCGTCATTGCGAGCACGAAGCGCGCGGCAGCGTGCTGCTGATTGTCCCAATACGTGTCAACGATGTAGATGCGGCCGTGCGGCGCCAGGGCGCGCCGCGCCCGCTCGAGAATTGACACGATCTCGTCCTCGCCGAAACAATCCAGAAACTGGCTCATCCAGATGGCGTCCTGGTCAGGCGGGAACTCGAGAGCCGCGTTCAAGAAATCAATTGGGTGATAGCTCGCGCGCGCCCCATGACCTTTCACAGCGATCGCTCGACGCGCCATCTCGAGCTGTCCTGGAAAATCGAGCAAAGCGACATTCACTTGCGGATCGTGCTCGAAACAGGCGAGCGCGAACTTGCCTGTGTTGGCGCCGACATCGAGCAGCCGCTTCGGCTTGTCCGCGAAAACCAGCGGCAGCGCGGCAGGAAACATATGGTCCGAGTAGTAATGATCGAACGCGAGCCAGCTTTGCTGAAGCTCCGGCCGCAACTGCGCAAAGCCCACATATATTGTGCTCCACGATCCCAGCTCCCGCAGTCCCGTCGGTTTGCCGGTCTTCACTGCCTCACGCAGATGCGCCATCCCGCGATAACAAACGTCCGCTGTGAAATCCATATTGACGCGAGTCATCGTGTCCTGGAGGACCAGCAGCCCAAGTTGGCGTAGACGGAAGCGGTCGCCCTCGAGCGCGACGAGATCGCACGCGACGCCGGACTCGAGGAGCACCTTCACGCCATAGAGCGGCAAGCGCGTGAGCAGCGCGATACGTTCGGCGGAGAGCCCTTCCGGCCCACAGTCTGCCAGCGTCGCCAGAATACCGAGATCTCTCAATGCGAGCGCGGCATGAAAGGAAAGCGGCGCGAATGCGAGCTTCTGGGCGTCAATGATTGCTTCGTAGAGCGGTTTCTCCTCGCGACCCGGTCGTCTCGGCAATTTTGATCACCAAAAATATGTGAGTAACTATCTGCGATTATCCACGAATCGGCTGCATGTGTCCTATACGAGCCCATAAGGACGCGGACGACCGCACGCCGACTCTGCGGCTCGCTATAAGAATGTGCGCGTGTACCACGTGCACGGCGTTAAGCGCGTTGTTGCCGCATACGCCGAAAGACCGTCATCGAGCTCAATTCACTGCGCGATCCTTTCCCTCCCAGAACGGTTTTCGCAACTCCACTTTCTGAATTTTCCCAGCTCCCGTCATGGGCAAGGCGTTGCGGAATTCCACACTGCGTGGGCACTTGTAACCGGCGATGACCTGGCGACAGTGCTCGATGAGTTCTTTGCTCAACTTCTCGTTGTCACCAATGTCCTGGGTCATGTTGGGTTTGAGAACAACGACTGCGTGGACTGCTTCACCCCATTGCTCGCTCGGAATCCCGATCACAGCGCTGATTGCGACGGCGGGATGCTGCGCGAGCGCGTTCTCCACTTCGGCGGAGTACACGTTTTCGCCGCCTGAAACGATCATGTCCTTCACGCGGTCGACGATGAATTTGCTCCGCTTGCGAAGCTCGTCCGCCACGTCCTTGAAGCGCTCATCCACCAACAGGATTCGCGTATCGCAATCGTCCAGCGAGTACGCGATCTCCGCCGCGCTCCAACGAATGTTGACCGGATTGACGGCGCCGCCGCCCCACCAACATCCGTAATAGAACTCGATATAACGATCGGAATTCAGCGCGAGCATCCCGATGCGATCGCCACGCGCCATGCCGAGCTCATGGAGCGCGGCCTAATCGTGAAACGCGCTCCGCAAACTGACCATAACCGTGTCGTCGCTCTCCGAAGATGGTCGCGAGCTTCTCAGGATGGCGCTGCACCGCGCGGTGGAGCCCCTGGGTCATATAGAAGGACATGAATTGTCTCCCCGCGGTCTTATGTGCCGCTTGCGGTTTCTACACTACATTACATGATTGATTCGGCCCGTGTGCACAACGGGATGGCGGCATTCACGGGCGCCACATCATGAGTCAGGCAACTTCGGGACGACCCGGGAAACGCGATCCCTCGCCGCCGCCACCGAGTTGCGCCTTGCTGTGCTGGCCCGATGTCATCGAAGCGATAGCAGCTCAGATGCTGCAAACGCTGTTTTTCGAGCTCGTCGACGATTGCTGTCTTGCCTGCACCAGATGCACCGGGTAATGACCCAGCAACGCAGAAATCGCCGCCTTGTGAAATGCGCATAGGATGCACAGCTTTACGTTCAATATGACACTTATCTCGACGGCCGTCGGCCGGAAGCGGAAGTGAATCGTCATTCTTCGGCGGCCGCCGGCTCTTGATCAATGCAGTCGCCTCGTCTCGCCAACAGCATCGCAGAATTTCCCCCCATTGTCGGAATGCCGGTTCGTACTTCGTCCTCTGCATACCGCAATCGAATGAGCAATCACCAGGAGCGTTTCGATGACCCCCACCATCACCGCGTTTGAACGGTCGCCCGATCGCGGCAGAGGACTGGCGCGTGACATGCGCGTTCGCTGGGCGCTTGAAGAAGTGGGCCAGCCTTACGACGTTCGACTTCTCTCGTTCAGTGAGATGAAGGAATCCGCGCATCGTAAGCTTCATCCTTTCGGTCAGATTCCGACCTACGAAGAAGGCGATCTCACGCTTTTCGAGTCGGGGGCGATCGTATTCCATATCGCGGAGCGCCATGCGGGGCTACTGCCAGATGATGCGAATGCCCGGGCGCGGGCGATCGCATGGATGTTTGCCGCGCTTAATACGGTGGAGCCGCCGATTGTTGATCGCCAAATGGCGATGCTCTTGGAGCACGACAAGAGCTGGTATGAGGAACGCCTCGCTATCCTCGAGGATCGCGTCCGTGTACGGCTGGGCGAACTTTCCAGGCGGCTTGGCAACGCCGACTGGCTTGACGCTGCGTTCAGCGCCGGCGACCTGCTGATGGTGACAGTGCTGCGTAGGTTGAGCGGATCGGGGCTACTGGAGGGATATCCGAACCTCTCCGCCTATGTCGCCCGCGGCGAAGCGCGGCCCGCCTACAAGCGGGCTTTCGACGCTCAGTTGGCGGTTTTCACCGCCGCATCGACCGGCTGACAAAGGCCGCTCCGGGCTCGAAGCCGTCATCCGAGTCTTTCGCTCGGTTTATGGGTCCTGACC
>JBOHZJ010000462.1:0-5498 GCA_050738395.1 Steroidobacter sp. | reverse complement strand
ATGTACGGCAAGCTCGGCATGCCGCAACTCGGCGCGATCGGCTGCGGCGTCTCCACGGCGATCACCTTCTGGATCATGTTCATCGCAATGCTGCTGCATATGCGCGGGCATCGCGCGTATCGCCGGTTCGAGCTGTTCGCACGGGTCGACAGGCCTGATGCCAGAGTGCTGCGCGAACTCATGCGCATCGGGGCGCCGATCGCCGGCAGCGTGCTCGCCGAAGGCGGACTGTTCGTTACCGCGGCGCTGATGATGGGAGCGATGGGCGCGACGATCGCGAGTGGGCATCAGATCGCACTCAACTATGCATCGTTCATGTTCATGGTCCCTCTCGCGATCAGTTCGGCTACGACGATCCATGTCGGACATACGCTCGGTCGCGGCGACCTTCCCGGCGCTCGCGCGGCCGGTGTGCTCGGCATCGCGATGTGTGCGGCCGTCATGTTCGTCTCCGCCATCGCGATCGTGCTGCTCAACGATCAGATCGCCGCCCTGTATACGAACGACGTGGATGTGCGCGAACTCGCCGCGGCATTGTTGTTGATGGCCGCGTTGTTTCAATTGTCGGACGGTGTGCAGGTGGGCGCTGCGGGCGCGTTGCGCGGTTTCAAGGATACGGCCGTGCCGATGGCGCTCTGCGTCGTGTCTTACTGGCTCGTAGGCTTCACGCTGGCGTATGTGCTTGGCGTGCGGCTGGGCGGCGGGCCGGTGCACGTCTGGATAGGGCTGACGGTCGGATTAACGGTCAGCGCCATCCTGCTGGTGTCGCGCTATGTGTACGTCGCCCGGCGGGAAGCGGTTTCGCACCTGGTGTGAGGGTCAGCGCCCCTCGCGTTCATATTCAAGCTCAGCCGCGCCCTTTTTCGATGCGTGATAGCCATAGCCGAGCGTTTCAATCTCCTCGACACGACCATCGACGAAGCGCAGTCGTCGCATCAACTTGTACGGGCCGAGGTTGTACGTCCAGATTTCGACAGGAATTTCGATGAGACCGTCGCCGTAGTAAACGAGCCGGCCATGAAAGTCGTAGTAAGGCCGGCGCAGAATCGTGCGCCTCTGCACGTCGCTCGGATCGCCGCACAGTTCACGAACTTCGGTGCGCGTGTCGCCATCGCTGATCAACTGACTGCCGCAGCGCATCGCATCCGCCTGCGCTGGTCCGGCCAGCCACACCGAAAGCAGGAGCAAGGACAAAATCGGCGCACGCATGACGATCACTATGCCGGCGCCTCGATGAATGGGCAATGAAGCAGCGGCAGCGGTTGGTCGGAGGAACCTGCCGGCTGCGGCAGCATCTCGCGAGTCCCGAGTCCCGAGTCCCGAGTCCCGAGTCCCGTTTTGCCTATGCGCCATCCGCTTCCTGCAGCCTTCCCTCTATGCAATTCCTATACAGCGTCGCAAAGTCCTCACGCGTCATGGGCAGTGGATTGCCGCCGGTGGATGGATCGTCCAGCGCCTGCCCGCAGAACGCGTCGGCGTGTTCGTTGGTTACTCCGAGCCCGGCGAGCGTGTGCGGTACGCCAATCCTCTGACGCAGCTCGAGTATCCAGTCCATGACGCCGTCGAAGGAATGCTTGTGCAAGCCGAGGAATGCGGCGAGCCGCACCAGCTTGTGTTCGATGGCGGATCGATTCCAGGCGAGCACGTAGGGCATGACGACTGCGTTGGTCAGGCCATGATGCGTGTTGAGATTCGCCGAGCAGGGGTGGCTCAACGAGTGCATTGCACCGAGCCCTTTTTGAAATGCGGTCGCGCCCATTGATGACGCAACCATCATGTGTGCGCGCGCTTCAATGTTCCCGCCGTCCGCGACGGCGACAGGCAGCCATTCCTTGATGAGTCGCATACCTTCGAGCGCAATGCCTTCCGCCATCGGGTGATAGAACGGCGAGCAGTACGCTTCGATGTTGTGCGACAACGCGTCCATCCCGACCGCCGCCGTGACGTGCGGCGGCAGTCCGAGCGTGAGCTCCGGATCGGCGATCACGAGCACAGGCTGCATCTTCGGATGAAAAATGATTTTCTTGCTGTGATCGCGCATGTCGGTGATGACCGATGCACGTCCGACTTCCGATCCCGTTCCCGCCGTCGTCGGAACGCCGATGGTTTTCGCGATGCCCGCGACATTCACGCGCGTGTACCAGTCCTCGCGATCCTCGAAGTCCCATAGGGGCCGCGTCTGTCCGACCATCAGTGCGATCGCCTTGCCGGTATCGAGAGCGCTGCCGCCGCCAAAAGCGATCACGCCGTCATGCGCGCCTTTGCGATATGCGGCGACGCCGTCGACGACGTTCGCCTCGACCGGATTCGCCTGCAGGTCGCTGAACACTTCGCAGCCGAGACCCGCACGTCGACACGCTTCGGCCGCGTTTGCGATCATCGACATCTTCGCAAGCGCAGGATCAGTAACCAGCAGCGGACGCTTGATTCCAAGCGTTCGGCACGCGTCAGGCAATTCAGCGATGCGCCCCGCGCCAAAGCGAATCGCCGTGGGATAGTTCCAGTCGCCGCGTAGCTCTGTCATGGTGAAAAGACCTCGGAGGAGAGCCGCGAAAGACCGCACAAAAGGACTACGCTGAGTAGAGCAGATGCTCTGGTTCCGAGCCCTGCAGCAATTTCCTTTTTGTGGTCTTTCGCGGCTCTTCCTCTATATCCGTGTTCTGAAATGAAACGATTTTGGGCGGGTCAGGTGTTCGTAGCCGATTACCGAGAGGGTGCAGCCGCGGCCGGAATCCTTGACGCCGACCCACGCGAGCGCCGGGTCGAGGTAGTCGCAGCGGTTCATGAAGACGGTGCCGACGTCGAGCGCATCGCCGATGAGGAGCGCCGCCGCCTCGTCGCTCGTCCAGACTGCCGCGGTGAGGCCGAACGCAGAGTCGTTCATCAGTGCGATCGCTTCCTCATCCGAATGCACTTTCATGATCCCGGCGACCGGGCCGAAGATCTCTTCCTTCATCACCGACATTGAGTGGTCGACGTTCAGCAGCACCTGGGGCGCGAGGTAGGGCGTGCCGGCCCGGCTCGCCGGGAAAGCCCTTTCATCGATGGCCGGTTGGCCGCCCGCATGAATCGATGCGGCGATCTGCTCCCGTATCGCATCGGCGGCGGCGCTACGCACCACCGGGCCCAGCGTCGTGTCGTTCTCCAGCGGATTGCCGAGAACGTACTTGCGCGTCAGCTCGACGAAGGGTTCGACAAACCGTTCATAAAGCTTCTCATGGACGTATACGCGCTGCAGTCCGCAGCATGACTGCCCGCTGTTGAAGTACGCGCCATCGACGATGTTCTCGACAGCGTGCGCGAGATCCGCATCATGACGTACGTACACCGGATCGCAGCCGCCGAGTTCAAGTCCGAGGCCGATGAATCGTTCCGAGGCCGCGCGCTGCACGGCGCGGCCGCCTGCGACCGAGCCCGTGAACGCCACGAAGTTCACACGTGGATCGCGGATCGCGCGCTCAGTGTCCGCATGACTCATGTGCAAGGTCTGAAAGACGCCCGCCGGCAGCCCGGTTTGCCGCAGACACTGATCGAATCGTTCCGCGCACAGCGGAGTCTGCGCTGAATGCTTGAGCACGACGCAGTTGCCGGCCATGAGCGCCGGTACGACGCTGTTCACCGCGATCAGATAGGGATAGTTCCACGCCGCAATGGTCAGCACGACGCCAAGCGGCTCACGTCGCAGAAAACGCGTGAATCCCGCTTTCGCGCCGACATCGATGTCAGCGAGGGCGCGCGGTGCAATCTCGATCATGTAACGCGCGCGCTCCAGCATGCCGAGCACTTCGCTCGGCGCGTAGCGGATGGGCCGGCCCATCTGCCACGTAAGCTCACGCGCGATCTCCTCGCGCTGCGTTTCGAACAGATCGCAAAAGCGATTCAGAATCCGGGCGCGTTCCTCGACAGCAACGCTTCGCCAGGCGCGTTGCGCGGTATGCGCACGCTCGAGGGTGCGCTCGATTTCGGCGCGCGTCACAAGCGTGCGCTCAACGACGACGCTATTGTCGATAGGAGAGAGGGTGGTTTGGAGCATGGAGGCTACGGAAGTGACTAGTGACTAGTGAATAGTCGGAAAAGAGCTGCGTCGCTTCTGACCAGTCACCAGTCACTAGTCACCAGTCACTTCATTTCAAATAATTTCAAAATACCGCGCCAGCTCCCAATCAGTGATGTGCTTGCGGAACTCGCGTTCTTCCCATTCACGGGTGGCGGCGAAGTGATCGACGAACGCGTCGCCAAAACATTCACGCGCCATCTTCGATCGCTTCAGGCGCTGCGCGGAATCCCACAAGGTTCGCGGCAGGGCGAGCGCTTCCGGGAATTCATGATCGTAGGCGTTGCCTTCGACGAGAGGCTCGGGCTCGATCTGGTGTTCGACGCCCCAAAGTCCTGAAGCGAGCGCAGCCGCCACGATGATGTAGGGGTTCGCGTCCGCCGCGGCGACTCGATACTCGACGCGCTGCGACTTCGGGCTCCCCGGGATGATGCGCAGCGCCGTCGTGCGATTCTCGACGCCGCAGGTCGAATGCGTCGGCGCCCAGAAGCCCGGAATCAGACGTGTGTAGGAATTGATCGTCGGCGCGATCATGGCGAGCAGTTCGGGCATGAGCTTCTGCTGCCCGCCGACGAAATGCCGCATGGTCATGCTCATCGAATGCGGCTGGTTCGCATCATGAAAAACCGGCGCGCCGTCCTTCGACTTGAGCGACAGATGAATATGTCCGCTCTGGCCCGGCCAGTTGGGCGACCATTTCGCCATGAATGTGGCCATCAGCTGATTGCGCTGAGCGAGCACCTTGATGAACGTCTTGAACAACGCGGCCTTGTCCGCCGAGGCGAGCACATGGTCGAAGGCGATCGCCGCCTCGATGACCCCAGGTCCGGTCTCCTCGTGCAGACCTTCGATTCCAAAGTCCATCGCTTCGCAGGTCGCGAGCATCTCGCGATAGAAATCCGCCGCGACGCTGTTGCGAATGACCGAATAACCGAACCAGCCCGGCGCCATCGGCTTCAGATCGCGATAATTCTTCGCACGCACCGAATCGGGCGTCTCATTGAAGAAGAACACTTCGTACTCGAGTCCGGCGTACGCCTCGAAACCCATCGCACGCGCTCGATCGACGACGCGACGCAGAACGCCGCGCGGACAGATCTGCTCGCCCTGCGCGGAGAACTCGCTCAGGAAGATCAATCCGTTGTCTTCGAACGGCAGCGGACGGCACGACTCGGGAAGAATGCGCACCGGCGCATCCGGATAGCCGCTGTGCCAGCCGGTGAACTTGACGTTGTCGTAGAGCTGGTCCTGACAGTCCCACCCCAGCACCACGTCGCAGAAGCCATAGCCGCTTTCGAGCGCCGACAGGAATTTCGCGCGCGACATGTATTTGCCGCGCATGATTCCATCGATATCGAACACGCCGACCTTCACGTGCGAGAGCTGACGATCTTCGACGATCGCCTTCGCATCGGCGATCGTCTTTACCTGGCGTGGCTCCATG
>JBOHZJ010000461.1:0-8657 GCA_050738395.1 Steroidobacter sp. | reverse complement strand
GTTTCAAGTCCGGCGGCGCCGTCCGCCGCGTGCAGGGTGCGGTAGCCGAGATCGCTCAGCATGTCGACGACGAGTTGGCGCACGATGGGATCGTCTTCGACGAGGAGCACGGTGTCCCCGCTCAGCGCCCGATAGGCGTCCGTCGCACCGCTGTCCTGTTCAGTCGCGAGAATTTCTCCGCGATAGCGCGGCAGATAGATATTGATCCTTGCACCGGCGCCAGGTGCAGAGGTGATCGTGACATGTCCTTCCGACTGAGTGACGAAGCCATAAATCATGGACAGACCGAGACCCGTGCCCTGTCCAAGCGGCTTCGTCGTAAAGAAGGGATCGAACGCTTTTGCAATCACGTCGGGCGACATGCCGTGGCCGGTGTCGCTGACCGAGATGCAAACATACTGGCCCGGCTTCAGACCGCGAACGGCGCTCACCGCTTTCTCATCCAGATACGCGTTGCTCGTCTCGATCACAATCCGCCCGCCGTCGGGCATGGCGTCGCGCGCATTGATGACCAGATTCAGGATGGAGCTTTCCAGCTGATTCTGATCACAGCGGGTGAGCCACAGACTGCCTGCCGTGAGTATCTCGAGCCGCACTGTCTCCCCCAAGGAGCGGCGGAGCATGTCTTCCATATCGGCGACGAGTGCATTCACTGCGAGCGGTTTCGGGTCGAGCGGCTGACGTCGGGAGAACGCAAGCAATCGATGCGTGAGCGCCGCCGCGCGATTCGCCGAAGTCACGGCGGCCTTTGCGTATTGATCGACGCTGTCGAAGCGGCCCTGAGCGATTCGCCGCTCCATCATGTCGAGTGAACCGATGATGCCAGTGAGCAGATTGTTGAAATCGTGCGCGATGCCCCCGGTGAGCTGACCTACGGCCTCCATTTTCTGCGACTGCCGCAACCGCTCTTCAGTCTGCAGAAGCTGCGTCACGTCAACCGCTTCAGGCACGATGGCGATGACCTCGCCCTGCTCGTTCTTCACAGGACGCATTGAAAAGTCGAAAGCACGCTCTCCGCCCGGCAGTATGATGTTGATGGTTTGCCGCACGACCTCGCCGCCCGCCACCGCAGCGACGCCCTGGCGTACACGCTCCGGCATGCCCGCAGTCGCGGCAAACCATGGCGATTGCCAGAACGGCTTGCCGACCACTTCCTCAAGCGTGGCCTCGATCCCAGCGAGCGACGCTGCGTTGGTGTCGAGCAACGTTCCCTCGGTGCTGAGAAATCCCTGATAGATGAAACTCGTCTGGAAGGTTGTGCGCATGCGATCGAATGTGGCTTGCAAGGCGTCAAGCGCCGTCGACAGCTCCGCGGTCCTGTCACTGACGCGCGTCTCCAGGCTTTCGTTCAGCCGGCGCAGGCGCTCCTCGCTTGCGCGCAACGCCGCTTCAGCATGCGATCGCTCGGTGACGTCCGTCGCTTGAACGAATATCCCCGTCACGACGCCGCCGGGATCCTTGATTGGCTGATAGACGAAATCGAGAATGCGATCTTCGGAGGCTGCTGCCGGCTGCAACCTGACTGAAACGCCCTCACCGATGTATGGCTCGCCCAAGCGATAGACGCGGTCCAGCAGGCCCAGGAAGCCTTGCGAGATGGCCTCGGGCACGACTTCGCGAACCGGCTTGCCGATGATGTCCGTCCTACCGATGAGTTGCAGGTAGGCCGCGTTCGCGATTTCGAACACATGCTCCGGTCCACGAAGCAACGTCACTGCGCCCGGCGCCTGGTGGAACAGCTCGCGCAATCGCTCGAGTTCACTCTGGCGCGCGCGCTCCGCGAGCACTTTCGCCGTGGTCTCGTGGCCCTGATTGAACACGCCAACCACGGACCCGCTGTCGTCCCGGATGGGGGTAAAGCTGTAGTTCCAGTACGTTTCCTCGACCCTGCCGCCGCGTTCCATGGGCAGCATCTGATCGAACGTGGAAAAACCCACGCCAGTCGCGATGACCTCGGCGAATTGCGATTCGAGGATCTCCCAGATGTCTGCCCACACCTCGCGAGCCGGACGTCCAAGCGCCCAAGGATGCTTTCGCCCGGGGATCGGCGCCCAGGCGTCGTTGTAGATCAGGCGCAGCTCCGTTCCCCAGTAGATTGCGGTGGGAAAGCTTGAATCGAGGCAGATGTCGAGCGCGGCGCGCAGCGCCTGCGGCCAATGTTCCGGCGCGCCCAGCGTTGTCGCCGCCCAGTCATACGCCCGGATGCGGGCGCCCATTTCGCCGCCGCCGGCGATGAACTGCTGTGCGTGTGGCGTGGTTTCGTTGCTCACGATGCTTCACCGCAGCTGCAATCACGGTCGTGCAAAGAAGTACGCGCTTTGTATCGCAACAGGCACGAGCGAAATCTCCCCTGCCGAACGGCAGGTCAGCAACATCGGGGCGACAGTCTGGCAACGATACGTGCGTCGCCCGAGTTCCGCGCCTGCAGCTGCCGTTTCTCCGTTCTTATGGGGGCCTGTCAATGTATTCCCGGAGACAAAGGACTTTCCGACCTGCTCAGGGCGAACGGAGATTTGCAGAACCTTCCTGTAATCCCCTGCTGTTGGCCGCAAAGATGCCGGCCGAAATCGATCACCGGTCGGTTCATTGTCTCTCAAACTCCGCATGCTTCATCAGCGTGCGCGCACGCATGATGAAGTGCTGCGGGTCATGCGGCGTGATCACGATGGTGCGCTTTGGATAACGCAACACAATCGCGCGATCGAAGTCGGTGGCGAGCGCGCGGTAGCGGCCGAGGCGACGGCTCCAGAATTCGCCGGTGAAAGAGAACAGGCCGCCGTTGCCGAAGACGCGGATTGAGCGCCGCATCGCTTCGACGTCCCCTGACACCGATTTCAACTGCGCCAGCGGTAGGCGCGTTTCCCAGCCGAGCCGCCGCACCAGGATTGCATCCTCGGTCAGGACATAGCCACGGACCATGAACGGCAGTGCGCCTGCGAGCATGACCAGCGGCGTTCCTATCAGAAGTGCAGACACAAACCAGGGCGCGTGCGGCAGCGTGAAGAGGCCGGCGCAAAACATGATCGCCAGCATTGCAACGGAGAACACCGTCGCTACGCGCAGGGTCTTGCTCCACGGAGCCTGAAACTCGATCGGCGCCATATCAGGACTCTCGCGTGATGCAGATGCCGAAAGGCGTCGCTTCACTGCAGCTGTTTGTTGAGCGTCGCGATGTCCATGACGCTCCATTCTTCGACGATGCGATCTGCGGCGAACCGGAAGAAAGTCATTCCTTCGGCCGTCGCCCTGGCGCCCTTGCCCGGCATGCCCGCAGCCGCCACCGTGTTTGTGCCTGTCGCTTTCCAATGCACGGCAACCAGATCGCCGTTCGCGACCGTGCGTTCGACGCTCACCTTCAGGTCCGGAATTGCAGTGCGCCAAGCCTTGCCTGAAGCGTTGTCCTCTTCCAGCGTGTAATCACGAGAAGCGCCGTGCGCGACGAAGCCAGGTCCATAGATCTCGTCCAGCTTGTCGAACTTGCCTTCGCCCATCTTCTCGAGAAGAACGCGTTTGGCAGTGCGCGTGTTGGCTTCGGGATCCGCACGCGCGGCCGAAGCGAACAGCACGATAACCCCGAATGTGGCCAGAATCGTGGATGCATGACGCATGACAGTCTCCGCAAGCGAACAGTGATGTTGTCGAACTGGAATGAAGCGTAGCGTATCAGTGCGCAGCTACGAATGATTCAGCTCTGAGCGTTGGCGCGCCTTCTCCTCACTCATCGAAGAAAGAAACAGCAGGATTGGAACCGCGTCCGCGACGGGGAGCTGGCATGCTTTCATCCGTGACACGAGAGCGGACATGAAGACATCGAGTCGAGCTGAATACTTGAAGCGCATCGATCGCGTGATCGAACGGCTTTCCGGGAGCATCGCCAATGACGAGGCGGCGCCTTCGATCGCGATCCTCGCGCGTCATGCGAACCTGTCGGAGTTCCACTTTATGCGCGTGTATCGTGCGCTCGCCGGCGAATCCCTCGGCAGCACCATCCAGCGACTGCGCCTGCAGCGAGCGATCCATCTGCTGGCGCGAACATCCGCTTCGATCGCCGAGATCGCCGGTCGCGTCGGATACGAAACGCCGCAGGCCTTCGCGAAAGCATTTCGTCAGGTATTCGACGCCGCACCGAGCGATGTTCGTGAGCGGCCGGATTCGTACAGAAGCCTGCCCTCGGCGCTTTCGCCGGCAGGACGTAATGTGGAAATACGCCCGGCCGTGATCCGCATCGAAATCGTCGAGCTGCAACCCTTCCGTGTCGCCGCCTTGCGCAATGATGGCGACTACGCCGATCTCGATCAGGCGTATTCGGCGCTATTCAGCTGGATGGCCGGGCACGGCGCCATCGAATCGGTGCAGGGTGTCTGGGGCGCGCCGCATCACGATCGGCGCGACACGCCGCCGGATGAGTGCGTCTTCGATTGCTGCCTGTCCACGAGCGCCGCGCTCACTGATGAAGGGGGAGTTCGTGTGACGCAGCTTGGCGGCGGGCGATATGCAGTGTACCGCCACGTTGGCGACTACTTGCAGCTCGATGACGCGCACGACGTTCTCCTGCGCGACGCCCTGCCGGCGAACTCGCTGGCGCTACGTGACGCGCCGATTCTGCACCGCTTCCTCAATGATCCGGAGGGCGCGCCGACGGCGGAACTCGAGACGGACATCCATATACCGGTCGAATGAGGATTGCAGTCATGTCCAGAGAGTTGTGGATCGCGCTCGTCTGCGTGCTTGGTTACGCGAACTCAAGCGGCGTCGATGCGGCCGAGCAATTGACGACCAACACCTTGAAGTTCGAAAGGGGAGAAGCGCCGCCGCGCGCCTCGATCGAAGATATGGCCTGGCTCTCAGGTACATGGACCGGTTCCGGTCTGGGAGAGGACAACGAAGAAATCTGGAGCGCGCCACGCCACGGCGTGATGATGGGAATGTACCGGATGATCAAAGAGGATGGGCCGGTGTTCTATGAGTTGCTGACGCTGAGTGAGACCAACGGCAGTCTGGAACTGCGACTGAAACACTTCCACGCGGATCTTCGCGGCTGGGAGGAGCGCGATCAGTCGCTGGCGTTTCCGTTGCTGGCCCGACGAGGCGAGCGATTCTACTTCGATGGGATCACATTTGAGCCGAAGGGCGACGAGGTTACGGTGTATCTCGCGATCGAAGACAGGAAGAGCGGCTCAGTGCGTGAAGAGGTCTTTCGCTATAAACGCGGCGTCAGATGAGATCTCTGTGTTGGTCGTTCTCGTGAGCGCGGGGCCGCATCCTTTTCGCCGAAATCGGATGGGCCTCCGCTTGCGCGCGGGTGACGGATTTTTACTTCCTCTGCGCCGGTATGAACTCCTCCATCACCGCTTTCTCCAGCAGATCGAACGGCAAGAGGCCCTGTCCAATGATGAAGTCGTGATAGGGCTGTTCGCTGAATCGATCCGGCAACGCGATTTCCACTTTCGTTCGCAGCGCGTTCAGTTTTGAGTAGCCATAGAAATAGGCAGTCGCCTGCCCCGGCGCGTTGAACGTGTAGCGATCGATTTCCTGTTTCGCCATCGGCTCCGACAGCATCACTTCCTCCATCAGGAAACGTTGCGCCTCAGCCGGCTGAATCATGCCGAGATTCAGCATCGGGTCGAGGAAGGCGCGCGCCTCGCGCATCATGCGCATCTGCAGCACGCCGATCTGACCTTCGAGCGGCAGGTACTGCTTCATCTGGGCTTCGGCGTACAGCGCCCAGCCTTCGATGTTCGCGCTGTTGAACGCGAACACGACGCGCGCGGTCGAAACGCCGCGCTCCAGCATCTTTGCGAACTGCAACTCGTGACCGGGACGCGCTTCATGGGCCGTTAGCGTCCAGGCGATCGCGTCGTAGTTGAAATCATTCATCTCCGCGCCTGGTTGCGCGTTCGGGTTCCTGGTCGGCAATACGAACTCTGCGGGTTCCCCGGTGTTGCCGACGAGACGCGGCGGGTCGATGTGCGGCGCCGGGCTCGCCGCGGATTCCGCTTCGGACGCAAGCCGTATCACCGCCTCGCGCTCAGGCAGCGTCACGATTTGCTCGCGCCGCACGATCTCTTCGATCTGACTGAGGCGGCTCGTATAGGTCTTCAGCAACTGATCCTCGACGATACGCTCCTTCTTGAGCTCGCGGACGACGTCGCGATAGCCCCTGATGCTCCACTTACGCTGCGCGGCCACCGCGTGCGCGAGTGATTCCAGTTCTCCGCGCGTCTGCACGTAATTCGCGGAGGCGCGATCGATCAGGTCGCGCGGGTCCATCTCCACGCCGAACACTTTGAGATTGTTCGCATAGAGCTCCGGCGGCAGCTGGCTCGTCTTGCGTGCACGCGGCAGCACCGTCGCTTTCGTCCACGCGCCGTATTCGTCGATCTGCCGGCGCAGGGTCTTCATGTCCTTCTGCCAGCCCTTGAGGCCGCTCTTCTTCAGAAGGTCTTCGACGCCGTCCACATAGCGATTTTGATTGTCGAGATACTGCTGGGCCTCGACGATCCAGGGGCCGAGCAGCGCCGGGTTGTTCGCGGCTTCCTCATAGCGCGCACGCGCGAGCAGCGTGATCGGCTCATACCCTTTCTCCGCACCGATGTAGCGTTTGAGCCGCGTCAACGCCGCTTTCTGGCGCTCCTTCGGAACGCGCTCGTCGATCAGATTCTGAAACCCGCTGAAGATGGCCTGCGGCAGATCGAAAAACGGCAGCATGTGCCGGCGATTCAGCTCCGAGGTCGTGCGGTTGTCGCGCGCCGCATCGACCAGAATGTCCAGATCCTGCCTGACCCGCGGATCGGAGGCCGCGGCACGAGCGGCTTCGAGCTTGCTGGCTGCAGCTTCGAGATCCGCTTCCTGGCGCTCGGCGAAGCGGGGCTTCAGGTCGAAAACCTCGGCATCATGTCCTTCAACACCGAGCGACGCAGCGAACTCCGGCCCGTAACGCGCATTGATGTCGAGCAGGAGCTGAGCGTGCCGATTGCTCTCTGCAATCCAGTCGGCTTCAGCGGCGGAGACGGACGTAGCAATCAACGCTACAACGAGCATGAGCCAGCGATTCATGGGACTGTCCTGAGAGATTTGCGAGCGACGGAGTCTCGCGCATCAAGCGGGGCGCCGCCACTCTGGAGAAGCGGTTAGCGGTTGGCGGTTGGCGGTTGGTCAGAAGACGCTCGCGCGCGCTTTTCGCGAGCGGTCTCACGAATCTGTAGTCTGTGCCGCCAACGTTCGGAGCCTGCGCCAGTAGTAAGCGCGCGAACGCGCTCTGACTAACCGCTAACCGCTAACCGCTTCTTCTGGTGTTGTATGCAATTGTGGCCATCGGGTGGACTCTGGCGTCACCCGGACTTCCTGCGCCTGTGGGGCGCGCAGATCGCGAGCGCGTTCGGCAGCCGCATTTCGCGCACCGCTTTGCCGATCATCGCCATTCTGACGATCGATGCGACCCCGATCGAAGTCGCGATTCTCTCTGCGCTGAGCGTCGCGCCCGGTGTATTCGTAGGCTTGTTCGTCGGCGGCTACATCGATCGACATGCCAAACGACCGCTGCTGGTCGGTGCGGATCTGCTGCGCGCGGGGCTCATCCTGACGATTCCGGCGGCGGCATGGTTCGGCGCACTATCGATGCCGCAACTGTACGTCGTCGCTGCGGCCGTCGGCGCCGCAAGCGCGCTTTTCCAGATTGCAGACAACACATTCCTGCCTGTGCTCATCGGCAAGGACCGGCTGATCGACGGGAACGCAAAGCTCGAGGCCACCGACTCGATTGCGGAAGCGACCGGGCCAGGAGCGGCCGGCGTTCTGATCCAGCTTTTGACTGCGCCGATCGCAATGATCGTCGACGCAGTCACATATCTATGGTCAGCGCTGCTGCTGAGCCGCATCAGGGCGCACGAACGCCTGGAGGCGGTCGATGCCTCCGACTCGCACGTCCTGAAGGACATCTCGATCGGATTGCGCGCATGCCTCTCGCACAGGCTGGTGAGCTCTGTGCTGTTCGCGAACAGCGTGATGTACTTTTTCGGCGGCTTCTTTCTCGCGCTGTACATGCTCTTCGCGCTCAGGAATCTTGGTTTCACTGCGGCGGGCGTCGGACTCATCATCAGCGTGGGCGGCGTCGGCGCGTTCGTCGGTGCAATGATCGCGCAACCGCTCGGTCGAATCGCCGGCGTTGGCGGCGCACTGGCGATCTCAATGCTTGTGGGGCAGGGCGCGAATGCGCTCGTGCCGCTGGCTGCGCACTTCCCGCAGTTCGCGACCGCACTGCTCATCGGACAGCAACTGATCGGCGATGCATTCCTCAGCGCCTACGTCATTCACTCCGTCAGTCTGCGACAGCGCGAATTGCCGGAAGGCGTGCTCGGCCGCGCGAACGCGAGCTTCCATGTCGTGACAGGTTTGATGTTGCCCGCCGGCGCGCTGATTGCCGGGCCGTTGGGAAATGCGGTCGGCGTGTCGAACGCGTTGTGGATCGGCGTGTGCGGCGGATTACTCGCGGCGCCCGTACTGCTCACGACTCTGCTGGTGGGATCGAAACGCTCTCGTCAGTACGAACCGCCGTAAAGGGCGAACGTGCCGAGCCAGTGACTGCCGACGTAGTGCTCGCTCGTGACGGCCGCGAGCGCTGCGTCGCGATGCTCCGAGGAAGTCTTGCGAAGCGAAGC
>JBOHZJ010000460.1:0-12246 GCA_050738395.1 Steroidobacter sp. | reverse complement strand
GAGCAGCTGCTCGCGGAAGGTTTCGTCCTGGGTCGGGCGGGATCGGGAACGTACGTGGCCGAGGGGCTGGGAGCAGCCCGCCGGAACGCGCGATCCAGCCCTGCCAGGGTGAAGCTGTCGCGCTTCGGAACCGCCGCGGAGAGTGCGGCGCCCAAGGTGAACTTTCCGCGCAGGCGATTCACCCTGCCGCGCTACGACTTCGCCTATGGGCGCAGCGACGTCGAAATCTTTCCCTTCGAGATGTGGCGGCGCATTCTGCTGCGTCACGCGCGCAAGGCGCCTGTTCGCGCGCTCGACTACGGCCCCGCGGGCGGAAGCTCTGCTCTTCGCGAAGCCATTGCGGCTCATCTGCAGCGCTCTCGTGCGGTGGTTTGCGAGCCCTCGCAAGTCATCATCACCAGCGGCTCGCAGCAGGCGCTGGATCTGATTGCGCGCGTCTTGATCGAGCGCGGCGACCGCATCGTAATCGAGGACCCGAGCTATCAGGGCGCACAAGAGGTTCTGCGGGCTGCGGGAGTGCGACTGCTGCCGACGCCCGTTGACAGGAACGGCCTCGATCCCGCTCGGCTGCCGAACAACGCGCGCGCGGCGTTCGTGACGCCGTCGCACCAGTATCCGACCGGCGCCATCCTGCCGCTTGCTCGGCGGATGGCGCTGCTCGATTGGGCGAAGCGCAATGACGCCATGATCGTCGAGGACGATTACGATGGCGAATTTCGCTACGGCGAGCAGCCGCTGGAATCGCTGCAAGGTCTGGACGCCGAGGGGCGCGTCATCTACACGGGGACGTTCTCGCGCACGATTTTCTCCGCCCTGCGCATCGGATACCTGATCGTTCCCCCGTCACTCGTGCGCGCGTTCACATCCGCCAAATGGCTCTGCGATCGCCACACGGCCATGCTGGAGCAGGAAGTATTGGCGGAGTTCATCAGTACGGGAATGTACGAGCGGCATCTGCGGCGCGCTCGCCGTCGGAATGCGGCGCGCCGCGCCGCGCTGCTCGACGCCATTCATAAGCACGTGGGAGATCGCGCCGCTGTGACGGGCGACGGCGCCGGCGCGCACATCGTTTTGTGGCCCGCCAGGCGCATCTCCGAAGCCACGTTGATCGAAAGGGCCGCATCCCGGGGCGTCGGCGTTTACGGCGTCTCCCGCTACTTCCTGAAGCGGCCTTCGCGAACGGGGCTCATGCTCGGCTACTCGCGGCTGACGGAGGCGGAGATCCGCGAAGGCGTCCGGCGACTGGCTGAGATCCTCTGAGGCGCCGGGCAGGGCGCCGAAGCGGATACCCGTATCTCGCGAAAATTGGATATTGTCGACTGCGATACAAACCTCTACTTTCGCACACATCAAGCAAGTGGGGTTTTCATGCACAGACGAGCTGAAGTTGGTGCTTCTCTGGTTCGACGAACCTCGCTGGCGATGGCCGCAGCGCTGGCGTTCGCGATGGCGGGAATGACGGGCGCAGAGGGCGTCCCACCGACGGCGACCGGCGAGGTGCCGTCCGACCTTGCGAAGGCGATGCACGATTACGATCAGGCGACATTCCACAATGACATTGAGACCTACCAGCGTCTTGTCGCCGAAGACTATCTGCTCGTGAACTCCGACTCATCGCTGGAGGACAAGGAGCAGTCGATCCTGCCCTTCAGCCAACCGGGGTTTCGCATTGATCCTCACGTGAATGAACAGCCCTTGCAGATAGTGTGGCGTGACGGCGCTGTGCTGGGAGGGCTTTTGCGGCTGAGTTGGATCCAGGATGGCAAACACCAGACGCGGCTGGTGCGGACGGCCCACGTCTGGGCCAAGCTCGATGGTCATTGGCGGCTGATGTACACGCAAGTTACGCGTGTCCCGGAATAGTCCTCAGTTGAAGGTCATCGAGTTCAAATGGAACGCCTTCGTGAAGAAGATGAGCGAGGACGAACTGACAAATGCGTTCGGCAAGATCGTTGAGGATCTCAAGATATTCGCAATGCCGCTTCTCCGTTCGCTCGCCCGCGGTGAAAAAGTTCACGGAACAGTGGAAGGCCGGGAAGGGATGGGTGTCCTCATGACAGACTATGCTCATGCAGCAGCTGCAATCGCTCGGCAAGCCTTTCGACGTCATGCCCTATCCCGGCGGCAAACACGGCTTGGGGCGTATGCCGCAGCAGGGCCGGCATTATTACGAAATGGTGCTGAGATATTTTGAGCGCGAGCTGAAGAAATAAAAGGGACACGGCGAACACGGCTGGAGAACATGTCCTCTTATCCCGTGCTTCGAGTGTTCCCCGTGAAGACGCGTCGCCTTGAGCACGCATCGCGGAGAGCGAGCCGGCGTCGCCGGAGGCTCCCCGCGTTGCGCATGCGCTGCGCTAGCGTGCGTTGCGTACGACCTGAGCTGCTTGCAGTGTCACCATGCGTCCGAGAAGCGACTCGCTGTCGATCGTGTCCGGATCAGACACCGCCAGCTCACCGCTCACTTCGAACGTGAAGGCGCCGTAGGTCACGGGCGGATTCTGGAACGATCGCAGGTCGATGAGCACGCTCGCAGTGCCGGCGCCGGCGGCCGCTTCGGTGGTTACGCCGAGCAGCTGACCGGCGGCGTCACGCACGGTCACCGTGTAGTTCATGAGGTTCTCGCCGAGCACCGCGCCCGAGGGGTGCGAGAGCGTCACTTTCAAGTGCATGACGTCGCTCGACACGCTCGTCGCAAAGGTGCGATGGTCGCTGCCCGCCAGCGCGACACGCGGTGCGTCGTAGGTCCAGAAGTCGGAGCGTTTGACCGCGAATCCGTCCGCCGCGAGCACTCGAGCGTCGGCCTGCGATTGCGCCTTCGTCAGCTCTTTCGACCAGTTGGCGCCTTGCACCAGGCTCACAGCGGCCTGCAGATCTGTGTAGCCATATCCGACTTGCCAGAACGGCAACGAATCGCCGCTCGACGCAAGCACCGGATTCGCAGTGGACTGAAGCGCTGCGCGGACCTGCGCAGGCGTCAGCTTTGGGTTCGCTTGCAGCAGCACCGCCGCTGCACCGGCCGCGTGCGGCGACGCCATGCTGGTGCCCGAAGCTGAGCGATTCCCATACGGCGGGCACGCTGGCACGGCGACTCCGGCCGTGCTGCAAGTGGACGAGATGCTTACACCGGGCGCTGTGATGTCGGGGTGATAGACGCCGATGCGATCGCCGGTGAACACCGTGTGTCCGCCCGCGCCCACCTGTACGGCCTGCGAGTTGTCGAACACCAGGCCGTTCGAGCTGAACGCGCCTCGCTGGTGATCGAGCGTTCCCGCCGCGATCGAGATGACCCAGGGCGCCTGGCTGAACGGATTGAGACTCATCTCGGCGTTGGTATCGCCGCTGTTCCCGGCCGCGAAGACGACGACCACGCCGAGGTCGGCCACGGCTTTAGTCACGACTGCTACGGGATCGCGCGGATCGAATTGCCGGAATGAATTGCCCCAGGAATTGTTGATCACGTCGACGCCCCACAGATCAGGTTGATCGAGCAAGTGGTCGTACGCCGTGACGACGGCGGTCGTGAAGAGCACCTCGCCGATCGAGTAGCACACGAGTTGCGCGTCCGGCGCGACGCCGAGACGGCCTCCCGCCGGATCGGTCGTGCTGTCGGCGGCCACGATGCCGGCGACGTGAGTGCCATGGCCGCCGCCGATGTCGCTGTTCTGGTAGGGACCCATCTCAAAAGGAACGACGATCGTGTTGGACCCGTCGGGGCGCACGTTCGCGTACTCGCCGCTGTAGAGCTTCACGTTGTGGGCGACGTGATCGGCAAGATCCGGATGACTCGCGTCGCAGCCGCTGTCGATGACGCCCACGGTCACACCCTTGCCGGTGAGGCCGGCGGCGCGCGGTCCCGCCGCGCCCATTGCGTCTGCTGACGCTGTATCGAACAGCTCGATGCGCTCGTCCGGATAGATGTCGGTGACGAGTCCCGCGGCGACGGCGCCGCGCAGGGCGGTGATCGAGCCGTACACGACGGCGAGCGGCACGCGCTTCATCGGCTGCACTGCGAGCCCAAGACCCTTCAGTGCGGTCACTTGCGTCGATGTGGGAACGGAGTAGAAGGCGGCGATCGCTCGCACAGGGGCTGCGCCGTCATAGACCGCCAGCAGGCGGTTCAGACCAGGCGTGGAGGCGTCGAGCGTTTGAGCGCGGGCGGGCGACGCGGAAAACGACAGAGTCGCCATCGCCAGCACAAGTGCGGCGGCGGGACCGAGGCGAACCCGCGAAAATTGTGGGCAGCGTTGCATGAGATTCTCCGAGCGATGTGATGCTGCGGGACCAACGGGCAACGTAGGTGGAGCGTTCCGCGACGGCGCATGAGCGCGGCGCAGCACCTGGCGCTTGGGCGGCGCTTGAAAGAGTTGCCCGTCGGCTCGCGCGGTTACGTCGGAGCGGCGGATCGGCCAGGGCGCCTTCGAGCAGCAGATCGCGGAGCAACAGGATCGTCCATCGCTAGCCAATCAAATCCAGCGTCCGGGCCACCGGACATTTCTTTCAATTCGTAGGTTTGCCACGGCGCCAGGCGGGAGTGGCTGCAGTGTAGGTTCAGCTAAGTGTTTGAGAAACCGAACTCTGTCGGGTTCGGTACGAGTCATTCGACACCCGCAGATCGGGCACGTTGTACCGACAATAGGGATGCCCGAGCGAATTCGTACTCTATGCCGAAATTGCGGAGCGCCTTCCCCGAAGCCGACCGTGAAGCATGATTGCGACATGACGAAGAACGAGTCGCTGTGCAGGGTGGAATCAGCGTCCAGCAAACTGACGGCGTGCTTGTACCTGAGCACCATATTCATCCGCAGCACTCAGGCCGAGCCTTTCATCGGTCAGTTCGAGCTCAAGACATTGGAAAGCGCGTCTGGCATGTTCGAGTTTCAGAGCCAGAATGCCTGGGCCTGGGATCATCCAGCACGTCGATTCGATTCGGGACCTGCCGATGAGCTCGTGTTCGACGAGAACTCGATCTTTCGTGAACGTTATGCGCTTGAACTCGAGATCGGCTTCAGCGAATTCCTCAAGATGCGTGTTGGCGTCGAAGCGGAGCGCGAGCGCATTGATGAACCGCACTCGCCGCAGCAAGCCAGCGACTTCGACGGACTGAGCCTCCAGGAGATCGGCGCTGAGATCGTCGCGATACTCCTTCGTCGTGAATCGGCGGATTTCGGACTCGGAGTCGTCGCTGAAATCGAGGGACCCCTCGATCAGGAAGAGCCAAGTCATCTGACGCTCGGGCCAATCATCGAATATCAGTCAGGCGACTGGTTGATAGCAGCCGTTCCGATGCTCGTACATTCATTTGGCGGTGAGCGCGACGAGAACGAATGGCGCGATGATAAATGGGATTTCGCTTATGCCGCTCAGGTCATGCGCACGCTGTCGGATCGGTGGTCGATCGCCCTGGAGGGCTATGGAACGGTGGAGCGTTTAGGTAGCAGCGGAAACCGTTCGCTCGCGGCCAACTACTTCGGCGACTCCAATCAGCACCGATTGGGACCCGTGGTTTATTTCAGCCGCGCTACGGAGGGCGGTGCAAGCGGCCCGGGGTCATCGCAGTTAACTGGTGAAACGGAAGAAGACGGCGCGGAGCTCACTATCGGTCTCGGCGTACTCGAAGGATTGAACTCACACACCGCTGACCACACGCTGAAGCTCAGCTTCGAGGTGGATTTTTGAGCGAGGTCGCCGCCGCCCATTGCACAACAACCGTTGGTATGTCTTGAGAGGCAACGGCAACAGACCCTTGAGTTACTGAAGTGCTATGCGGTCTTTCGCGGCGCGTCCATCTTCAAACTTGAATACGAGGACCGATCGGTAAATTGCGTACGCGGCGGCCGCTGGCCGCAAAGATTGCGTTGGTCAGCGCGGGCGCGGCGGTTGGGATGCCCATCTCGCCGGCGCCTGCCGGATCTCGATCGCTGTTTACGATTTCGACTTCGACATCAGGTGCATCGGTTATGCGCAGCAGCGGATAGTCGTGGAAGTTGCTCTGGACGACGCGGCCGCCTTCGATGCTGATCTCGAGATTTCGCGCGGTGCTGATTCCGTCGATCGTGCCGCCCATCATCTGTGCCTCGAGGCCTAGGCGATTTATGGGGCGACCCACGTCGACGGCGCACACGCAACGCTCGATGCGGAAGGCGCCGTCGTCTGCGACGCTCACTTCCATTGCATGCGCCGCGTATCCGCCGAAGGTGAAATGGCCCGCGATGCCAAGCCCTCGGCCGCGCGGCAGGCTTCTGCCCCAATTGATACGGCTTGCAGCGAGGCGCAGAACGTTCGCGAGGCGACCCGGATTGAACGTGGGACCGCCGTGCTGACCATACGGCAACTCGCGCGCGTCGCCGAGCAGACTGAGCCGCAAGGCGAGCGGATCCTTGTTGGTCGCGTGCGCCACTTCATCGATGAAGCTCTGCACTGCATACGCGTTCGCGGTGTGCGCCGGCGCGCGCCATGAACCGCGCGTGATTCCGGAATCGACCGGGAACCATTCCATGCGCAGGTTCGGGATCATCGCAGCCGGAAAATCGTCGGGGTACAGCTCGGAGGTCCACATATCATCCGGCTTCACGTCCGCGCGACGATAGTACTTCGAGGCGCTCGCGAGCCGATGCGTCCATCCAGTGACGGCGCCGTCGCTGCTCAGCGTTGCGATCAGATGATGATGACCGAAGGGTCGGAAGAAGTCGTGGCGCAGATCATCCTCGCGGGTCCACATCAGTTTGATCGGGCGGCCGGTCTGCTTCGACAACATGACAGCCTCAGCGACGAAGTCATTCGTCAGCCTGCGGCCGAAGCCGCCGCCCACGCGCGTCATGCGAACTTCGATCTTCGATCGATCGACGCCAGTGATCTGAGCTGCGACTCTCGATGCGCCGCTCGGCATCTGCATGGGCGCAATGATGAGCACCCGATCGCTGCGGACGTCGGCGCAGGCGTTCTGGGGTTCGAGCGGACAGTGCGAGACGAACGGCACTCGATAGACGGCCTCGACGACGCGCGCCGCTGCACTGCGCGCGGCGTCGAAATCGCCATCGTTGCGCACTCGCTGACCCTCGCCCCGCAGCAGCTTCGTGCATTGCGCGTCGAGCGCCGTCGATGATTCCGCGGCGTATGGGCCCGGCGTCCATTCCACTTCGAGCGCCTCGCGGCCCTTGATGGCGGCCCAGGTGTTGTCCGCGATGACTGCGACGCCGGTCGCGAGATTGGCCGTGAGAGGCTCGCCGTGCTTCGGACCGTTCAACACGATCACATCGCGCACACCCGGGATTTTCTTTGCCGCGCTGGCATCGAACGATTTGAGCTCGCCATCGAAGTTCGGACAGCGGGCGACTATTGCAACCAGAGCGCCAGGCAGATTCGCGTCGATTCCGTATTGAGCGCGCCCCGTGACAATCTCACGCGCATCGACGACACGCTGGCTCGATCCGACGATGCGGTATTGCTTCGGATCCTTGAGCGCCAGTTTCTCTTGCGGCAAGGCGAGCGTCGCCGCGATCGGCGCCAATTCGCCGTAGCCAATGCGACGTCCATCCGTATGGACGACAAATCCCGCTTTTGTCGAGAGCGCGGCCATTTCAGCGTTCCAGTGTCTGGCCGCCGCCTGCAACAACACGTGTCGCACCTGAGCGCCAGCCTGACGCAGGTCGGCCCATGCGTCCGGAATGCTCGTGCTGCCGCCGGCGCCCTGCGGCCCATATTTCCAGCTGAAGGCGCCGTCCTGGCCCTTGATCACGCCGAGCGGCAACTGTTCGACGCGCACCTTCGACCAGTCGGCGTCCATCTCCTCGGCGATGATCATGGGCAGCGATGTCTTCACTCCCTGACCGATCTCGGGCGCACGTGCGCCAATGACGGTCGCGCCGTCCTTGTCGATGCGCACGAGCACGCCAATCGCATGCTCCGCTGCGCTCGCCTCGGCGCGGCCCGCACGCATGCTTGCCGGCGGCAGATAGACCGACAACAACAAGCCGCCGCTCGCGGAGAGCGCGAGCTGCATGAAACTGCGGCGGTCGATGGTCCGGGAATTCGTCGAATCGGCATCCGCACTTGCGTTCGACCGAATCGGATCGTTGGGGTGGACGTTGCTCATGGCGGTTTGCGTCGCATCGGAAAGGATAACCCCGATGCTACCGCCGTTCGAGCCGCGTCATCGCCGGCGCTCCTCCATTCGCCGCACCATGACCTCGGATCGTCGAATCGCCGCCCGCAGGTATATCGCGGAAATAAAGACGGCGGACCGAAGTCCGCCGTCGATCATGCGATGAGCTATCGCATGCGCATCAGAAGTCAGCCGTGACGTTGATGAACACCGTGCGGCCCAGTGTGTCCCACACCTGTGGGAAGGTATTGCCGCTGCAGTATGGCAATGGACAGGAAACCTGCGTGACGATCGGCGGGTCCTTGTCGAGGGCGTTGTTCGCGCCCACGCGGAACGTCAGATTCGCCGGGTCTGACTCGATCGTATAGGCCGCCGTCAGGTCGAAGTAACTTCTCGATCCGAGGTTCTCGTCGATCTGCGGATGGCTGCCGAAGGCGAAGTTCGGATTATCGACCGTGCTGTCGATCGACACGCCGTCCAGATGGCGCCACGTCAGCGTCACATCGACATTCCATGGCGTGTTCCACGTCGTGCGCAGCTTGGTGCGAAATTCCGGAACCGGCGTGCCACATACGTTGCCGTACAGACCGACGCAATCGTAGACCGGAAACCCGGGCAGCGGCTCGACCACGTACTCATCGACGTACGTGCCAATCAACTGGAACGCGAGGCCGCCATCGCCCACATCCATTCGATAGTTCGCCTCCAGGTCGAGACCCTTCGTCGCCAGCGAGCCCGTGTTGAGCGTTGTATCGGTGATATAGCCTAGCGAGCCGAGCCACAGCGATCCCGATCCCGGCGCTCGATTGACCAGGCCACAGAAGAACGGGTCGCCCGAATCCAGACAGGTGTTGATCGTGAGATCCCCGCCAATTGTGGAGATCGTGTCCTCGACCGAGATATCGAAATAATCGAGCGCCACGCTGAAGCCGGAGAGGAACCCCGGTGTGAATACGAATCCGAACGCTGTCGTATCGGAGGTCTCTGGATCCAGTGCGGGATTGCCGCCTGTCAGGCCGTTGTATTGAGCCGCCGAGTTCAGAAGGATGTTCCCGTACTGCGCCGCCGATACACCGGTCAGAGCGCACTGGGCAGCCGTCGCGGCGGGTGTCGGACCGGCGCACGGATCTGTCGTGCCGTTGAGCTGGACCACCTGCGGCCGGTACAACTCCTGAACGTTCGGCGCCCGCACCGCTCGCTGGAAGCTGGCGCGGAAGCGGAAGTCTGCGACGGGCGCCCAGTCTGCCCCGAGCTTGTAGGTATCGGTGTCGAATCCCAGGCTGTAATCCGAGTAGCGATAGCCAGCCTCCAAAGAGATGCTGTGTGCGAACGGCTTGTCCTGCACGATCGGCAGCCGCGCTTCGGTAAACAACTCTCGTACGTCGTAACGACCTGCAGTATTGAGCGTGGCGCCGCCCTGGCCGGACAGGTCGTTGGTCAAGAAGCCTACGTCGTTGCGCAGATCCGATTCTTCGCTGCGGTATTCGGCGCCGAACGCCATCCCGAGGCCGTCCGACGCCCAGGGCAGTTGCACGCCGTACTGGCCCAGATCAGCCGTGATGGCCCCGCTCAGGATCTGTTCGGTGGTCGATCCTTGCTGGAATCCCGGTATCTGAACGTAGTTGAGCGCCGCCGGCGTGACGCCGCCCGGTGTAAAAATATTGTAGGGAACGCAAGTCGGAATGTTGTTGTTGGGGTCTGCATCGGCGTTGACGCCGCAGACGACGTTCCCCATGCCGTCGTCGACCGCGATCAACGCGCTGCTGCCGCGAGTAATGGAAAAATCATTCAGATAGTTCAGAGAGTATTCCGTGGTTCCATACATCCCGTAGACGTCGTAGCCCCATCCGGTCGCGATCTCGCCGCGAGCGCCGATCACCGCACGATATGAAGTGTGCTGAAGATGGTTTTGTCGACCGCCGCCTTCGATGTTGCGCTTGCCAATGCCGATCGAAGCAGTATCCGCAGGTCCGAGCCCTTGCTGCGTGCAGAACGTATCGACCTGCTCAGGCGACATGAATGGATTGTTGCAATTGACGAGATAACCGCCGCCGGCGCCCGGTCCGCCGCCGAAGAACAGGCCGGCCGGTGCAAGCTGCGCGTTCGTCTCGTCGTTCATGAAGGCGAACTCGGAGTACACCTGTACGGCGTCGCTCACGTCGTAATGCGCGAACAACCCCGCCGTGTAGCGCTCATCGGGACGCTGGTAGTAGTTCGTCGGCGCGAAGTTGTAACCGTGCAGCAGGCTGTTGAACGGCGTCAGAGAGCCATCCGCATTGGGAACAAAGGTCCCAGCGTTGCCGCCCGCGTTTGGCCCGCTCTGGATGATCGCCCCCAGTTGAGCCGGTGAAGTCGTGCCGGAGCCGCCGCAGACGCGTGCGTCGCCCGAGCCATTCGGGTTCAGGGCGCAAGCGCTGAAGTCGCGCTCCGATTGCAGCAGACCGGTCAGGTTGCGGTAACCCGCATACGCCGTTGCGTTGCCTCGACCGTCGGCGGAGTTGACGCCGAGCAGGAAGGTGATGTCCTTGCTGTAGCCATCCATCATATTGCTGTCGGGTGTGTTGAAGCCACGCGCTGCGACGAGATCGTTGATGGAACTGCTGTTGTCGTGTTGATAGAAGCCGTAGTGGGCGTCGACGCGAACACCCTCGAAGTCGTCGTTCATGATGAAGTTCACGACGCCGCCAACGGCGTCCGCGCCGTACACCGCGGACGCGCCGCCGGTCAGCACTTCCACCCGTTCGATCAACGCGGCCGGAATCTGGTTGAGGTCCGGTGCGGCGTTGCCGTTCTGTGTCGGATCGCCGGGCATGAGGCGCCGCCCATTGACCAGCACCAGCGTGCGCTGATTGCCGAGATTGCGAAGGTTGACGGTGGCCGCACCCGTGGCGCCGTTGGACAGGTTCCCGCCGAAGTCAGCGAATGCCTGCGGCAAATTGTTGATGAGGTCCTCAACGCGCGTGACGCCTTCAATCGCGATGTCATTGGCGCCGACCGAGGTCACGGGGCTGATGCTGGTGAGATTGGGCTGCGGAATACGCGAACCGGTGACGACCACTTCCTGAATCGTCGTGTCCTGAGCCTGCGCCGCCGGTGCGCCGGCCGCACCAGCAGCAGCGCCCGTCAGCAATGCATAACGAATCGCGCGCCGAATCGAATCACACGTCGCGATCGAGTGTCTTTGTCGCGACGGAATTTCGTCGAATGTTGAAGTCGATGTCATGGCCAGTCTCCTGCAGGTGTTGAGGCGCATCAGTCAGCGCGCATCAGCGCGCGACGACGGATGGCCACACCGTATCGAGGCGGCGCGAACAGCGGCGTTCGGGAATTGCGGAAATTGCTCAGGCGATTGCCTGTCCCTTCTGATCCCTCTCCGCTTTGCGGGAGCCGCTCCGGCGCATCCATGCGCGCGCGGCATTCGCACATCCGTGTGCAGCAGAGGGTTAGGGTGAGGAGTTCTTCTTCTGCCAGACGCCACAAAGGGATTGCTGTTCGTAGCGCGCTGCGCTGCGAACCCTCACCCAACCCTCTCCCTGGAGGGAGAGGGGGCGGAAGGTGCGAGCACCTCACCCCAACCCTCTCCCTACAGGTGGAGGGGGCAGGAGGTGCGAGCGAAATCGTGCGTCATCACCACCCGCGACTATTCACTATTCACAAGTCACTTCTTCGAGTAATACCCGTCGAACCATTCCGTCCAGGTCTTGCCGTTGTCGCTCGATTCGAGGAAGTGCTGCCGCACACGGCCGTCAGCAGGCAAGGGCGTCCATTCACCGCGCAGTAATGTCACGCGATCCGTACCGACATATTGCAATGGACCTTCCATGATCATCGATCCGTCCTTCAGACGACCGCTCATCTCCAGGATCAATCCGAGTCCGACCCAATGCTGTCGCCAGACGGCAGCCTTTGGATCGTAGTGATTCATGCTCATGCCCGTGCCGCCAGCGGCGGATCGCCAGCGCTCGACCAGCACGCAACCGTTCTCTTCGGAGGTGATCGCGTTGCGACCAGCGCTCTTGCCGGATGCGTCGCGCACCTCCCAGTCGCCGATCCAGAAGTCGAACTGGCGGAAGGCCTCCCGGTCGCAAGGCTTCGCGGCTGCACTTTGTGCGCTCGACTGCATGCCGCTTACGAGCAGCAAG
>JBOHZJ010000459.1:0-3166 GCA_050738395.1 Steroidobacter sp. | reverse complement strand
CGCCGATACAGCGCGCTCCTCGACACGCTGGCGAAAGAAATCGTCGATCGTGCGAAGGAGCAATGCCCGGATGTGGATGCGGCCGAAGTGACGGCGTTGCTGAACGGTGCAGCCTCGGCGAGCGCCGGTGCATTGCTGTTCGCGGAAGCAGCGTGACGCCGGACTGTGGAAGAGGGAGAGCCGCGAAAGACCACAAAAAAGCGTAAAAAAGGCCTGAAGAGTTGTGATTGAACTATGCTGATGGAGCGTCGCCAGGCTTAGTCGGCTTCGCCAGTCTCTCATTCACTTTTTTGCGGTCTTTTGCGGCTCTTCATCTCTGCAAAACAACAGCCGCACGACCTTCAGCGATCAGCTCGCCCGCGTGCGCGACGCGGAAGCTGTACTGCAGGCTTGATTCGCTTGCCTGCAGGCAGTGCGCTTCGACTTGCAGCGCGCCCGGCAGGTCTTCGATGAAGTCCCGCGTGAAGTTCACCGAGCGCAGCGACACCAGCATTCCGGGCGCTGCACGCTCGTTCGCGTCCTGAGATTTCAGCGCTCCGTGCACCGCCATCGCCTGCGCGCCGTACTCGCACAGATGCACCGCGCGTAGTCGGCCATTCATTCGCAGCGGATTCGCGGTCGATCGATGCGTATCTGATTCAAGCACGATGCGTTCGTCGTTCCATTCAACGATGTGCTCGAGCAGGCACATTGAGCCCTGATGGGGGATGAGAGAAGCAGGGCGTGGGGCTCGGGGCTCGGGGCTCGGGCTAGAAAAAGAATCCCTCTGCGCCTTCTCTGGCCCGCGCCCCACGCCCCGAGCCCCGCGCTGCGTCATCAGCAGCGCGAGCACAAAATTCGACGCCACACCGATGGACACAGTGACGCCGATCGCCTGAAGCACCGGCAGGCTCGATGTCGCGAGGAGCGCGAACACCATCAGGGTCGAGAGCGAGCAGACCAGGATTGCGTGCAGGGTGCGGCATTGTTCTGCAGGGTCATCGGCCGCGTGTTCGAAGAAGAGCGCGTAATCGAGGCCGAGTCCCGCGGCGAGAATCAGCGCGATCAGGTGAAACAGCGTCAGTGAGACGCCCGCCGCTTGCAGCACCGCGATGATGATCAGCGTCGTCAGCGCCATCGGAGCGATGACCCGAACAGCGCGGCGCGCATCCCGCAGCGATAGCCAGACGACCGCGATCAGCAAGACGGCGGCAATTGCAAGACTCCACAACATGCGCTCGCGTTGATCGGCGACGAGCGACTCGGACGCTGCCTTGAGATCGAGCAAGGCGACGCCATGCCCTGCGTCCGCTGCGAATTCCTGCAGCGCTGCCGGATCGGCGACGCCGCTGAACGTGACGAGCGCCGTCGTGCGTTGTTCGCGGCCGCTTAGCAGCACCTCAAGAGCAGCGCCGAGCGGGGTATTCCGCAGGTGCTCGCTCGTCAACGGCGGCAGCGCCCGCGCCCGCTCGACATCCTCGAGAAACGGCTCGAACACTTCAGGCCGAAACGGCGAACTCGACACTGCCGTCTGCAGCGCTGCGCGCAGCGCGACCGACTCGGGCAGCGCCTGCTGGCGTTTGCGTTGGGTTGCGATCGTCGGGAGGTAGCGCGCCGCATGGTCATATCCACTGACGACGCCGCTCGCAATGAGCTGCTCGAGACCTTCGTCGAGCGCTTCCAGACGCGTGAGCGCCTGCTGATCGCCGCCGGCATCGACCACAAGCAGATACCTCATGTCGGCCGCGCCTAGTTGTGTGCGCAACTGCTGATCCTGCGCCAGCAGATCGGCGGGCACAGGCGTCAGCTTGCCGAGATCGTTTTCCCAGAACGGCTGTTCGGCCGACGCAAGCATTGCGAGGCAGAATCCGATGAGCGCGGCCGCGAGCCACGGCGGGCGGGGAACGCCCGCAAACGTACGCCACAACCGGTCCAGCAAGGACGAGTGGCCATGATCCCGCGCGCTTGCATCCATCAGTGCAGGCAGTCCAAAGCGCGTCGTGAGCCCCGCGATCGCCAGCCCGACGACGGTGAAACAGGCGAGTTGCTGCAGGCCGATGACGCCTGAAAACAGAAACGTGAGGTAGGCGATGCAGGTGCTCGCGACGCCCGTCGCCAATGTCGGCCAGAGCTCGCGAGCGACTTTCGCAGGCGGCAGGGCCGTGCGCCGATGGCTGAGCAGGTGAATCGGATAGTCCTGAGCCACGCCGATCAGAGTGAAGCCGAACGCAAGCGTAATCCCATGCACTGCGTCGAACGCAGCGCTCACGGCCGCAAGTCCCGCGAGCCCCGCGCTCGCGAGCGGCAGTGCACTCAGCAAGACGCTGCCCGGGCGCCGATAAGCCATCAACAGCAGCAGGATCATGCCGGCGGCGGCCGTCGCTCCCAGGCGCTCGGCGTCTCCGCGCGTACGCGCCTCCATCAGCACGGAGAACTGGCCCGAGCCGCTCACGAACAGGGTCATCGCCGACTCGTCGTTGATCTCCGCGAACGCTGCCTTGAGTTCATCCAGCGCGAGGCGCTGCTTCTCAGGATCGAACGCGGCCGCGCGCGTTTCCGCGAGCAGCAGGGCGCGACGCCCCTCGCCATCGAACCACACGTCGAACTCGCGGCGCGGCTCCTGCATCGGTTGCCAGCGCTGCAGTACGTTGAGCAGCTCCAGAGTGGGATCACGGGGCAGCCAGAACTCGAGAAATGCGCCTGCCGGCGAGGCCAGATCGCGCGCGCGCGCCGCCAGTTGCGCAGACAGGTAGTCCGCGTCGAGTGTTTGAGCATCCAGGGTCGGTGAGAGGAGGTACCGATAGGTGAGCAGCGATTCCGGCATGGCGTCGATCGACGTCTCACCGTTCGTCACGAATCGAAAGTGCTCGCTCTCCCGCAAGCGGTCGGCGAGCGCGCGAGACGCATCCGCAAGCGTTTCCGGCGGCGCGCCGTCGAGTGCAACGACGAGCATTCGCGAGGCCGGGCCTTCGCCGATCTCCTCCAGCAGGAGTCGTTGCTCGGGCGTCGTCGGGCTGGGCAGGAACAGGCGCAGGTCCGTTCCAAGCACGAACTCGCGTTGCACGAACCAACTCAGGGCCGCGAGCCCCGCGAGCCATAGCGCGAGCAACAGGAGTGCGCGCGGAGTGCGGCTCATGAAATGGGGCTTGGGGCGCGGGGCTTGGGGTGCGGCTGAGGGCTTGAAACT
>JBOHZJ010000458.1:0-5161 GCA_050738395.1 Steroidobacter sp. | reverse complement strand
CCTTCGACAAGCTCAGGGCGAACCGGGGATAAGAGCGGGTTCGCCTCCTCTCTGGACCCGTTCGCCCTGAGCCTGTCGAAGGGATCTTGCACGCTAAAGCAGCGGATCGAGATGGTTTCGATTTCGGTGAAGGCCAACGCGAACGGGAGTCAGGACAGATATTCATCGACGAGCCTCTGGTCTTCGTCATAAATCCAGCACTCGGCCAGCTTCCCGTCGCGAACTCCATACCTCAGCATTCTCTCGACCGTGACGGATGCGCCTTCACGTTCGAACACCTCGACGGCCACGATCAATCCAAAGTGCTCGCCGGCCAGTACATCCCGGACAGATACGAGCTCGCGATTCGTCTTCTCTCTGACGCGCTTGAGAACTGCCAGACAGGCGGCCTTGCCACGATGGATACCCGCAAGGGGGCTCCGCCCGAAATAGTGAAACACCACCTCGTCGTGATAGCAGTCGACGACGGTCTGCAGGTCGCCGGCAGCCCACGCGTCGGCGTATCGCCTGACTACCGCATAGACGCCGCTATCCATCTGTCGACTCATTACTCCCCCGAACATGTTGCCGGCCCTCTGGGTGCGTACGATGCACTCCGATGAGATATCCGATGAAGAGCACCACCATCACCAGATCGATCGCAATGGCGACGCCAGCCTGATGGTGCAGGTAATGCGCACCGTGCGAGAGAACCAGGCCTATGAAGACGAGCTTGCTCAGGCCGGCGACCGTCAGGATCAGCGGACGAGTTGGCGGATTGAACGCTCCGTAGATCAGCATTCCTCCGATGAGCGTGATCAGTGCGCCCCAGTTGCGCACGACAATCTCGCCGACTGAACCTTCGAGCGTTTCTCCAAAGGTGGAACGCAGCGCTGCCTGCGGCGCCATGACGGCAAAAAGCATCGTGCACGTGAGTGCTCCTGATACGAGCATGATCCACTTCATCTTCGCGATCAGCCAGTTCATCGTTCCTTCCATGCCAAAGTTGGGGCCGCCCGCTTCATCGTGTTCACCACAACCAGCGTGGGACACGACTGGAGTACTGCTCCCATTCACCGCCATGCGTGCGAGCCAGCCACGGCTCCTCACCGAGCACCACCCGCAGATGAAATGCGACCGCGACGGCCAACGCATAAACAAGCAGGCTTGCGGACGCGAACGCGATGGCCCAACCGAAAAGCACCAGCACGACAGCTACATACATGGGGTTGCGACTGTAGCGATAGAGGCCAGCGACGACCAGCTTCTCGGGCGGCGCCCACGGGGCGAGCGTTCCCTTTCCGGAGACATAGAAGTCGCGCACACACCAGAGCAATGCCGCGAGCCCGAGAGCAAGCAGTCCCAGACCAAGTGGCTGAGCGACGCTCACGTGCGAAGTGCGCCAGAGCCAGGCGGCGGGAATGGCGAATGCAACCATGCCGGGCATCACGAGGAAGGCGATCAGCGCTCGCGCCAGCATGAGTCCCCTTTAACTGTCAGCGATCACGCGCGTGCGTCGATGTCGATCATCGTGCTTTCTGAGGCCTAACGACTTTGCTCAGGCGCGCGGCGCCAGGATGAGAAGAGCAAAGTCCACAGTGGACCGAAGATAAACCAGAAGACGGCGGAGCCGATGGAAATCTGGAACCACCCATGAAGCGCCTCTGTTGCAGACTCGTCGTTGACGAAGGCAATCAAGGCCGCAAGAAGAACGAGAGTGATCGCGACTGCTACGAGACAACGAGCCCAGAGGAGTAGTTCATATCGAAGCGCCGGCCAGCCACGTGTTGGGGCTTTGGGGGGAGCAGGCGCATTTGCGAACCGATGAGCAAAGTGCTGGTCCGCCCAGGCCACCGCAATGCCGCCAAAAGCGACGGTGAATCCTACATACGCTGCGGCCAGACCATGTGCAAAAGTTGCTGGTGCGCCAGATCCGAGATCCAGGGCTGTGACGCCAAGGAGAACGAGATCCAGTACAGGCAGCGCAAGTAGAAGAATATGGCTGAGTCTCTTGCGCTGTAGAAGATAGCGGGCTGCGAGAGCCAGAAACAGCACTACCCAGAATGAAGTCTCACATCCGACGATCAGCCAATAGAGATTAGATGAGGGCATCTCGGGTTCCGGCCTGAACCGCTCCATACACAACCGGTTTGACGTGAGGCGGTCTCATCTTTCTGCAGCCCAACGCCAACCGTGAGGTGAATTGTCAGGCGTCGCCCCGTTCGGGTCGCCCATGCGCAGCACGCCGGAACAGCCAGGCCGATCCGGCAAACAACACGATGAAGAACCCATTCAGCACCAGGATCTCTGCCGGCCCGCTCCACGGGAGACCCAACCCTGCGATCACCGCGATCGCGGCAACCAACGCCTGAGCGAGCGCCATCGCGAATAACGCGCGCGCCATCCCATGGGGTTGGAGGCGCGCGATGATGGCGCCGATGATTCCGACAGCGAGCACCCCGAAATACATCAGGTTGGCCGGATCGCCGTCCTTCCCGATGATGCCAACACCAAGACTCAGCCAGACGAGAATGACTACTGCCGCGAGCGCAACGCCGACGGCGGATCGGTACGCGGTACTGTTTATACGTGTTCGCATGAGCGTGTCTCCGCGATGCTAGTCGCCAGCTTGCAATACACGTGAAGCCGCCATGGATTCTATGTGAAGCGAAGAAGAAGTCGGCGCCTGACGTTTGAGCTCAGCCCCTCGTGCGAAGACGGCAAGCCGTAGTACGTCGGCTGGAGCGAGGGATCAGGCGTCACTTCGGCCTCCGACGTCTGGTGGAAGGTCTGTGAATTGAGGAGCATCTCCGCCGATGTGATCCCACGGAGCCTTGGAGCCTACGAAGATGTGCATCTCGATTTTCACACCAGGATCGTCATCTACGCTTCCGAGCGTCACGCCGTGGACCTTGCCAGCATTTGTGCCGCATAGCGTCGTTCCGCAGGTGCGACAAAAGCACAGGCCCCACCCGGGTACGGTCTCATGAAACGTGAGGTTCTCCTCGCCGCTCACCCATGAGAACGAACCCGGCATGACCTCGGAGTAAGCAGATCCCGCGCCGCTGAACGCCTTTCTACATCGCGAGCAGTGACAGCTGCGTCCTGGCCCCAGCGGTGACTCGATTCGGTAGCGAATCCGGCCGCAGAGGCAACCGCCGTTCAAAGGCATGACTCTTCTGTCCTCTTTTTTCTGCCGCCCAACGATCGACGTGAGCGGCGCACAACGGCGCTGCAGTCGTTGACGGAGCGAGCAATCGCGCCCCCGCCGTTGTGTGTCCGCTCGACGGAAAGGTTAGGCCGCATTCTCAACGAGCGCTGCGACCTCGGCAAGCCAGGCCGCCCGTTGCTGCGATCAGAGCGAGCATGCATGCCTTTGGCGGATCGGCTGCAACTGGTTATACGGCGGGGTAATCAACAGGCACGCCATACCGCCACCTTATCAAGACGACTGCGACAAGCGCCGTCGCCATGGACAGCGCAAAAGCCACAGCGGGACTGAGCCCGGCGTTGATCAGAGGAAACCCGAGCAACGACAGACTAAATGCGATGCCCAGGAATACCCAGTACCTGAGCAGAGTGAACTGACGCGGAGCAATGAGCTGAAGACAGATGTTGATCAGCACGCACCCGACTGCCAAGCAGATAGAGAGAACCGGAATGAAGTAGTACCGGATTTGGGGAGCCATGTTTGGCCAGGTGGCTGGATTGCTCGGGTCTATTGAGGAAAGCGAGAGCTGTACGTCGATAACCGTAGCCGCGGTGACACTGGCGACGGTCGCGGCAGCCATTGCGAAATATCCAACGATCGAATTGACGCTGCGATCGGGCTTCATGCCGTATAACCTCGGGGTTCAGCCGGAGCGCGACTTCGCGCGATCGGCTGCATCGCGTTGTTGGGCGCTCTCGGCGCGCCACACGACGAATCTGTTGTTGCTTGCGCTACCCATCGCTTTCACCACCGCTTCATTGTCAAAGCCAGGCAGCTCTTGAATCCGTGGAAGTAACTCGGCAAACCCTTCCGCATAGTTCGAGACAGCGCACCCTCTGGACTGCTCTGCACTCAAGAACAACCAGAACACATCATCGACCCCCGGACCTTCATCGGTCGTGAGGATTCCGATCTCACGAAGCTCGCTCCAGCTGATCGATTCCATTCTGCCATCCGGCAGGAAGCGCCGGATCTCCTGGGCGTCAAACTTGACTCGTTCTTTCTTGCCATTCCTTCGGCGATGCACCCAAGGCGTCACCGCAAGCACGGCCGTGCCAACACCGAAGAACCACACCCCCCCATTCTTCAGCGGCTCGGCAGATGTGAGAGCACTGACGACGGCCAGCAACCCACTGGTGAGTATCGCGAGGATCTCGGAACGACCATAGCGCATGCTGCTCTCACGCCCGACGCCGCTCATCACGCCCGTGCGTTTCGCACGTCGCGTCTGGGTATGGACTGGTTGCTCGTGGATTGATGTCGCCGCTCCAGATAGCGCGGGTTAGAACTGCGGCCTGTCCTTACTAACGCAATGGATTACCAGACGATCACGGCCGATGCTTTGAATTGCCTTCTTGGTCTCGTTCATTGCGAAATAGCAGGCATCCCGCGTATCGAACTCCTGAGTGAATCCAGCGTTAGGAGCAGAGCTCCCGCCTTGAAAGAAAATCACGATCAGAACGTACATCTCACGCTACCTGACTCAGAGTTGATGCAGCAGCTGTCATTCTCATTCGCCCTTTCCGTTCAACGACGCCGCTGAGGCGCGCGCGTCTCGCGTTGCGCAGGACCATTAGTACCGCTCTTCCAGTCGCGAATGCGCCACGAGCAAAAGCGCGGCGTCTTTGCGAGTCGGGCGCGCACTGCGCGCGGACTCCATTCGCTTGTCAGGTTTCATTAGCTCAGCATAAGGGTCACAGTGAACGAAACTGCCGCCACGGTGAACCACACCAGGATATTTAGCCACCATGGCGATGGCTTTCGCTGCCCGATCTTTCGGTTCACCTCAGCAAACAGGTCTGCGAACTTAAGCGCCCCATCAATGTAGGCTCGGCTCGCAATGCTTCCCGGGCGGATCTGCAACGAGATGCGAATGAGATGCCCCTCCGCTATGAATTCTCGGCTTCCGCGCGGCATGAGGCTCCAATGTTTGAACACCAGTCTGTCTCGTACGAAGTATCGTTCCGCACC
>JBOHZJ010000457.1:0-3508 GCA_050738395.1 Steroidobacter sp. | reverse complement strand
CCCGTGACTGCAGCGACCGCGTATGAATACCCCGACACTGACCGAAGCCGAGCGCTGGATGAAGGCTGGACGGCAGGCCCTTGTTTCCGGCTCTCTCGCCAGCGCATGTTCCACCGCCGTCCTCGCGTGGCAGGGCTATAGCCGCTTCGGCAAACCCGCAGCGCCGACCAACGCCACCAGTCATTGGCTATGGGGCGACGACGACGCCTATCTGGCGAGTGAACCCTCGTTTCGGCATACGACCGTCGGGTACGCCACTCATCATGCATCGGCTGTCATGTGGGCGCTGTTCTATGAGCGTTGGCTGGAGGAAACGCACAATCCCTCCACCGGTGAAATCATTCGCGACGCAGCGCTCATGACTGCGATCGCCGCGTTCGTCGATTATCAATTGACTCCACCAAGGCTTCGACCGGGTTTCGAGACTCACCTTTCGCGCGGCGGATTGCTCGCCGTGTTCGCCGCCTTCGGCGTCGGGCTCGCTGCAGGCGGCCTCATGAACAGACAACACGAACGCAGACTGGAGCGGGTGCTAACGCTGTCCTGAACAGATTGAGGAAATTGGGGACATTCCCCATTTCCTGCCTTTCCACTTGTGCGCCCTTGGCGGCGCGATCGCCTGGAAATGGGGACTGTCCCCATTTCCGCTGTCCGCCGCCCGGTCAAATCAATCCGAGCCGCTCGATCCCAGTGAATGCGCCGCTACGCTGCGCGCCTATACTGAGCGCTTCTTCTAGGGAGCGCACTGCTGGACAGAGATCCCCGCCATGCTGAACGAAACGCTTTTGCAGCCGCCGACGAGGCGAATGCAAACATGAACGTTTCCGCAAGCGGCGAGAGCGCTGCGCGTTTTCTGAACCCGGCCGGCCGTAGCCGCATACAGATAGCCGTCGCGGAACTGCACGACTGGCTGGGCGACCGACTGAGTTGCAACGCATCGGTTCGAGAACAGCACAGCCGCGGCGAAGGCTACGGACATGTGCATCTTCCGGACGCAGTGGCGTGGCCCGATACCACTGCTGAGGTCAGCCGCATCGTCGCGACATGTGCACGCCACGATATTCCCGTCATTGCGTTCGGCGCCGGCACTTCGCTCGAAGGTCATGTCAGCGCGCCCTATGGCGGTGTGTGCGTCGACCTGTCTCGCATGAATCAGATTCTGAACGTGCGCGCGGCGGACGCCGACTGCGTTGTGCAACCCGGTGTGACTCGCGAACAGCTCAACGCCTACCTGCGCGACACCGGGTTGTTCTTTCCGGTCGATCCCGGCGCCAATGCGAGCATCGGGGGTATGGTCTCTACGCGCGCTTCAGGCACGACGACGCTTCGCTATGGAGCGATGACCCGCAATGTGCTCGCGCTCGAAGTCGTCCTCGCCGATGGACGCATCGTGCGGTTTGGGACGCGCGCGGTAAAGTCCGCGGCCGGCTATGACCTGGTGCGAATGCTCGTGGGCGCGGAAGGAACGCTCGGCGTCATTACCGAGATCACCCTGCGCCTGCACGGCGTTCCAGAAGCCACTGTAGCAGCGGTCTGCGGATTTCAGACGCTGCGAGCCGCCGTGGATACCGTGGTCGAGCTGATTCAGTCCGGCGTGTCGGTGTCCCGGCTCGAATTTCTCGATGAACTCCAGGTGCGCGCCTGCAATCGGTATTCGCATGCGACGATGAGCGAACAGCCGACGCTGTTCCTGGAATTCAACGGCCCGGCCGACAGCATGAGCGGTCAAACCGCTCGCGCCCAGGAGATCGCGCAATCCAACGGCGGGGCGGCGTTTCAGTGGGCCTCGGAGCAGGGCGAGCGGGCGCGACTCTGGAAGGCGCGTCATTCGGCGTATTTCGCCGCGCTTGCGTTGCGGCCCGGCGCGGAGTGTCTGATCGCGGATGTCTGCGTACCGCTTTCGGAGCTGGCCGACGCCGTGGCGACGGCGCGCGCAGATATCGACGGCGCAGGTCTGCTTGCCCCAATCGTCGGCCATGTCGGCGACGGCAATTTCCATGTTCTTTTTCTGCTCGACCCTGCATCCGCCGAGGAGAAGGCGCGCGCCGATCATGTTTACGACTGCATGATCGAGCGCGCATTGCGCGCCGGCGGCACGTGCACGGGCGAGCACGGCATCGGTCTCGGAAAACGCGCCAGGCTCGTGCAGGAATATGGTGCGGACGTCGTCGAGCTGATGCGCGCCATCAAGCATGCGTGGGATCCTCGAGGTATTCTGAATCCCGGGAAGATCTTCATTCCGACCGACAGCGAGATCCCGTGAACGTACTGCCTTCGGCAACGCTGGAACAGCGCACGATCCGGAAGGTCGCGTGGCGGCTGGTTCCCTTCATGTGTCTCCTGTATTTCGTGGCGTTCCTCGATCGCGTCAACATCGGCTTCGCGGCGTTGACGATGAATCAGGACCTGGGTCTCACGCCGGCGATGTTCGGCTTTGCATCCGGTATCTTTTTTCTCGGCTACGTGCTGTTCGAAGTTCCGAGCAACGTGATACTCGAGCGTGTCGGCGCGCGGCTGTGGATCGCGCGAATTATGATGACCTGGGGACTCATCTCCGCAGGCACCGCGTTCGTCAGCAGCCCGATGAGCCTGTACCTCCTGCGATTTCTGCTCGGTGTCGCGGAGGCGGGCTTTTTTCCCGGAATGATTCTGTACCTGACGTATTGGTTCCCGGCGAACTATCGGGCGCGCATCCTCGGAGCATTTATGGTCGCCCTGCCGATCTCATCGGTCATCGGTGGTCCATTGTCGACCGCCATGCTGTCGCTGGAAGCCGCGGGCCTGCACGGATGGCAATGGATGTTTCTGCTGGAAGGGGTCCCCGCGATGTTGCTGGGATTCGCCGTCCTGCTGTTCCTGCGCGATCGTCCCGCGAAGGCCGCATGGCTCGCCGACGATGAACGGCGATGGCTCGAGGCTGAGCTGGCGAGCGAGCGTAGGCCGCTCGAAGAATCGCATCACTCTGGCGTGACGCGAGCGCTGCGTGAGCCGCGCGTATGGATATTCGGGCTGATCTATTTCGGCATGGTTGTCGGACTGTACGGTTTCGGCTTCTGGCTGCCGCAGATCATCAAGGCGTTGGGCGGTCTCTCCAACTTTGAAGTGGGATTGGCTGCAGCCGTTCCTTACGGCGCCTCAGCCGCCGCCATGGTGTGGTGGGGACGACGTTCCGATGCTGCACGCGAGCGGACCTGGCACATAGCGATCCCCGCATTCATAGGCGCCGCCGCACTTGCCGCGAGCGCGCAACTCGATGCTTCGCCCTTGCTTGGATTCATCGCATTGAGCCTGAGCGCGATCGGCGTGTACGCGGCGCTGCCTGTGTTCTGGACGCTGCCGACTGCGATGCTGACCGGCGGCGCCGCCGCAGCGGGCATCGCGCTCATCAATTCCATCGGCAACATCGGCGGCTTTCTGGGACCGACATTGGTCGGCTACGTGAAGGAAGCAACCGGCAGTTATGCAGCTAGCCTGTGGGCGCTCTCGGCGATGATCCTCGCCTCGGGCG
>JBOHZJ010000456.1:0-14816 GCA_050738395.1 Steroidobacter sp. | reverse complement strand
GATCGAGTCCTTTTCTGACCCACGCCCCGCGCCCCCGGCCCCGCGCCCTTGATCCGACCCGCGCCCCGCGCCCCGCGCCCCAAGACCCGGCTCGCATCGTTCTTGCAGGGCTTCCAACGTAACGTCGGGTGCGGGCTTCGTCTCCGCCGTCTCACCCAGCAGCATCACACTCGCGCCGCCGTCCGCGTTGAGCATCGAAAAGCAACGCGGTTCGTCTGCGGCGCCGCTCACGATGATGCGCTTGAGGCGGCGACGCGCCCTTGCGTCCGTTGGAGTCAGTTCGAGGCGCCAGCCGTCCTCTGCGCCTGTGACCGCTGCGTCAAAATTGCGCCGGATTGCAACCGCATCACCTGCCAACAGGGCGGTAAAGCCGTTCAGCAGCCCGCGCAATTCGGGTGCGCGCTTCAGTGCGAAGCTGCGCGCCGGTTCGCCTTCGCGCTCGACCCGTACGGAATCTCCCCGAATCGCGGTCTGTTCGCGATAGGGGGTCAGGACGCGACGATCGAGATGGGTCGCACCGGCGTAGCCAAGTTCGCCCGAGACAATCAGCGGTTGCTTGAGCAGCGGCGAGAACCGCACTTCGGTGAATGCGACCGTTGCGGGCGCAGGACGCGCCAGCCGCGCGATCAGCGCATCAACGTCGGGCGTCGTCGCGCCGTGAGCTGTGATCGCCGTCAGGGCGCCCGCCATCAGCATTCTGAGCAGCGTGCGGCGGCGGAGTAGAGATGGATTTGTTGGGTTGCCAGAAGTCATAGAAGTTGAACCAATTGTACGGCGCGATGCGTGCGTAGTGCGCGAGGCGATCGGCGTAGCGCTGAATGACGTCTTTGAGACTCGCTTCGCGGTCGCGCCGTTCAATGGTCAGCGACTCGGCAAAGAGCTCGAAGTGCAGATCGTAGCGATTGCCGCCGCGATACAGGCCAAAGCACAGGATCACCGGCGCCTTCAGCACTGCTGCGAGCTGCCATGGAGCAGTGGGAAACGGCGCGGAGTGGCCGAGAAAGTCGGTCGCTGCAACGGCGTTTCCGGGCCGCGCACGTTCCACCAGCATCGTGACGAGCGCTTTCTCATCGAGCGCTTCCTTGATCGCGAGCGCCGTCGTCGTTCCCTCCTGGCGCGCGTTGATGATCGATTGCGCCAGCGCGGGATTGAAGCTGTTCAGTATTTGCATGAGCGCGGCGTTGTGCTCGAGATCGATCACGACCCGCACTTTGACGTCCTGGCGAAATTCAGCGAGCACCCGCAGCGCATCGAAGCTGCCGAGGTGCGAACCGAACACCAGTACGCCGCGCTGCTGCCCCCACGCCTTGCGCAGTTCATCCAGTCCGAAGGTGCGGATATCGAAACGCCTGAAGCGCTCGGAAAGCAGGAACGCGCGGTCGAGCGTCACCGCGGCGAAGCAGTGAATGTGTTTCGCGACCTGCCAGAGCGACGCCTTCTTTCCCGTCACTCGCTCGATATACATGCGCGACGCGCGCCGTTCCGGCCCGCGACGAATCAGGAAATAAAGCGTGATCGGATACAGCACGAGGCGCGAAGCAGTACGTCCGCACAGCTGAGCGAACATGAGGAATAGCCGATAGCCGAGGACAGTGCCGGCCTCCGGGCGTTCGATCCACTCCTGTTTCATGCCGCATGTCCCGCCGCGAGACGAAACATTCCCTGCGCGATTGCGGCTCCGTCTCGTGAAATCGCAAAGCGCAACTCATGGTCCCTGACACTGAGGCGTAGCTGCGCGTCCTGTTCCGGCAGAAGGGGCGAAGTGAATTTCGCCTGCGGGAGCGCACTCACGACGAGCGTGCGGCCGAGCCACTGTCCGGCGTGTTCAATGACGAGATCCAGGAGTAGCACGCCCGGGACGATCGGCTGGCCGGGAAAATGTCCCGCCAGCGAAGGATGATTCGCTGCGATGCGCAGCGTGATTTCGTAATCCATCAGTCGCTCGCTCCGGCCATGAGCTTCAATCGCGACCCAGCAGTCGCGGCATCGCAATGAGCATGCGCCGGAAGAAATCGAACATGTTGCGATAGGGCTGTTGCGGAAAGCGATGTCGACGCCAAGCGTACTCAATCACGAAGAACGCCGCGACGAGCAGATAACCGATCACATTCGCGAACAGCGACCACCACTCCTGCGGAACGGCGACCCGAGGTGTAATCCCGCTCGCGAGGAGGAGGCCGTCTGGTTTGGCGAGCGCCGCAAGTACGAGATTCACTGTCGCGATCGTAACGAAGAGCAGTGTCCAGCCCCACGTCAACGTGCGCGCGTAAGCCCACACTCCGGGCTCAGGCTCGACATCGCTCGTCGTGTGCATGTGGCGGATGAGCTGTGCGATGAGCGGCGTGCGACCTCGCAACAATGATTGGCCGAAAATCCAGGCCATGAAGGCTGGCACGAGCACCGGGGGTGCATACAGCGGCAGCTCCGGAATGCGAGCCTGCGAAATGCGCCAGCAGCCGTACGCAAAGAGAGCTGCGGTAATCCAGGCGCCAATGCGGCCGCGAGCCAGCGCCGGAAGCAGGGCCGCCGCCGCCAACGCGCCAAGCGCGGCGACCGCAAGTACGACGCTGCCCCTGGCGATCGCCAGATGCGCGAACACGGGGTACGTCAGCGCGAGAGCGGACGCCATTTGGACTATTGAGCGCTGCATATTTGTGATTCGAGCACATCCGCCGCAGAAGCGGTTAGCGGTTGGCGGTTAGTCCGGAATCGGAAAAGCATGGGATCTGCATTGGAGCGCGCGTGACGCGCTCTGACTAACCGCCAACCGCTTCCCGCCCACGGGCCGTTGCTCACCGGGAACAAGGCATCCACAATGCGCGCCGCCCACAAAGCCACAGCCTGCGACGGCTCAAGAATGGGGCGAATCAAACCGGAGCGTTCATGCCAGTGAAGATTGCCGTGCTCAAAGAAACCCGTCCGCATGAAAGGCGCGTGGCCATGGTTCCCGCGGTGGCGGACAAATTGATCAAGCTTGGGGCCCACATTCACATGCAATCCGGCGCCGGCGACGCGGTGAAACTCCCGGATGCGGCGTTCAAGAATGTGAGCTTCGCCGCGAATGCGCAGGATCTGGTGCGCGATGCCGATGTGATCGTCGCCGTGCAACCACCCGATCTCGCGGTGGCGAGCGCAATGAAGGAAGGCGCGATTCTCATTTCCTTCGTGTACGCGCACAAGGAGCCCGAGCTCACGAAGGCATTGCGCGACCGCAAGATCACCTGTTTCGCCATGGAGCTCGTGCCGCGCATCACCCGCGCACAGGCGATGGACGCACTGTCGAGTCAGGCTGCGCTCGCGGGATATTACGCAGCGCTTCTCGGGGCGACGAATCTCGCGCGCATTCTGCCGATGATGACCACCGCGGTCGGTTCGATTCGTCCGGCCCGAACGCTCGTCATGGGGCTCGGCGTCGCTGGATTGCAGGCGCTTGCCACGGCGCGCCGACTGGGCGCGATGACCGAAGGTTATGACGTGCGCCCGGAAACCAAGGAGCAGGCCGAGTCGCTCGGCGCGAAATTCGTCGATACCGGCGTCGATGCGCGCGGCGCCGGCGGCTATGCACGCGAGCTGACGCAGGATGAGAAGGACAAGATCGCGGCGGTCGTCACCAAACACATTCAGTCCGCCGACATCATTATTACGACAGCCGCGATTCCCGGCCGTCCTTCGCCGAAGCTCATCAGCAGGCAGCAGGTGGAGGGCATGAAAGCCGGCAGCGTTATCATCGATCTCGCGGCCGAAGGCGGCGGCAACTGCGAATACACGCAACCGGGCGAGAGCGTGCAGGTCGGACAGATCACGATCATCGGGCCGCTGAACGTGCCGAGCATGCTGGGCGAGCACGCCAGTGAGCTGTATGCGAAGAATCAGTTGAACCTGATCGAATTGTTCGTCAAGGACAACGCGATCAGTCTCGACTGGAGCGATGAAGTCATCGCGAAGACCGCGCTCACGCACGCTGGCGAAATCGTGAACGAAGCTGCAAAAAAAGCGGTGGAAGGCTGAAGAATCTCCAGAAGTGGAGCCGCGAAAGACCGCAAAAAAGACGGAACAATGTTGCGGCAGCATCGAAAGCAAGCCGAAACATCCGCGCTGATGTTCACGACTACTGCCCTTGCGAACTCACCGTTGCGCTCTTTTTGCGGTCTTTCGCGGCCACTCCTCTCCGATCCAGGATTTGCACCAACGAGATAAACCATGGACCTCACGACAACACTTACGGGCTTTGTCGCCCTTTACATCTTCATGCTCGCGGCGTTCACCGGCTACGAGATCATCGGTCGCGTGCCGGCGATTCTGCATACGCCGCTGATGTCCGGGTCCAACTTCGTGCACGGCATCGTCGTGGTGGGCGCGATGTATGCGCTGTTGAACGCGACCTCGACCGTCGAGCAGGTGATCGGCTTTTTCGGTGTGCTGCTCGGCGCCGGCAACGCCGCCGGCGGCTACGTCGTGACTGAACGCATGCTGGAGATGTTCAAGCCGAGCTCCGCGAAGACGCGTGCGGCGAAAGACAGCAAGAAGGCCTGAAGTAAATGAATCTGAATCCCCAGCTCATCATCGACGCCAGCTATTTCGCGGCGGCCTTTCTTTTCATCTACGGTCTGAAGCGTATGTCTTCGCCCGTCACGGCGCGCTCCGGCATCGTCGTAGCAGGCGTCGGCATGCTGGTCGCAACGCTGGCGAGCTTTCTCTACTTCTTCGGTGTGAACGAGGCGGCGCAGCCGCATCTCGACGCCAACGTGACGCTTGCGGCCATTGCACTCGCGATCGGCGCCGGCTGGGCGTGGTGGAGCGGCAAACGCGTCGCCATGACGGCGATGCCGCAGATGGTCGCGCTCTACAACGGCATGGGCGGCGGTGCGGCGGCGGCGATCGCGGCGGTCGAATTGCTGCGCCTGAACGCCGTGCATCAGACGGTTCCGCTGATGCTCGCGATCCTGGGCGCGATGATCGGCGCGATTTCGTTGTCAGGTTCGCTGATCGCCTGGGCAAAGCTCGACGGTCGCATCAACGGCGTGTGGCGGATGCGCGGCCAGCAGATCTTCAACGGCCTGGTCTTTCTGATAACGCTCGGACTCGGCGCCTACGTCATCTTCGTTGCACACGGCCATGCACATCCGGGCGTCGTCGCGGCGTTCTTTGCTGGCGCACTGGTGTTCGGCGTGTTGATGACGATGCCGATCGGCGGCGCCGATATGCCTGTCGTGATCTCGCTGTACAACGCTTTTACGGGGCTCGCGGTCGGGTTCGAAGGCTACGTGCTGCAGAATCCGGCGCTGATGATCGCGGGCATGGTCGTCGGCTCCGCAGGTACTTTGCTGACGCTGCTGATGGCCCGGGCGATGAATCGCAGCGTGTCGAACGTCATCTTCAGCAACTTCGGCGTGACGGGCGACGAGCAGCAGGGTGAGATCAAGGGCAGTCAGAAGCCCGCCGAGGCGGGCGACGCCGCGATCAACATGCGCTATGCGTCGAAGGTCATCATTGCGCCCGGCTATGGTCTCGCCGTCGCGCAGGCGCAGCACAAGCTCTATGAATTCGTGAAGCTCCTGACGGACGCAGGCGTCGAAGTGAAGTTCGCGATTCACCCGGTCGCAGGCCGTATGCCCGGCCACATGAACGTGCTGCTCGCTGAGGCGGGCGTGCCGTACGACATGATCTTCGACCTGGAGGACATCAACGGCGAATTCAAGGAAGCGGACGTCGCGATCGTCATTGGCGCCAACGATACGGTGAACCCGGCGGCGCGCACCAACAAGTCGAGCCCGATCTACGGCATGCCGATCCTGAACGTCGATCAGGCAAAACAGGTGTACGTGGTCAAGCGCGGGCAGGGCAAAGGTTATTCAGGCGTCGAAAACGAGCTGTTCTTCGCCGATAACGCCAATCTCGTGTACGGCGATGCGCAAAAGGTCATGGTGAGCATGATCCAGGCGGTGAAGTCTCTGGAAGGCGGACACTGACCTGAGCCGACTGGTGACTGGTGACTGGTCAGAAGAAGCCTGATCACGGCCTGCAGGGCTCAGCGGCCGTGACTTTCCTGCTTCTGACGCACGACGCACCACCGAGAACGGACAACCATGGAGATCGTTCGCCCCGGAGCCTGCAGCGGCAAATGGGGACTGTCCCCATTTACTCTAGTGACTGGTGACTGGTCAGAGGACGCCTGACCACGACCTGCAGGGCTCAGCGGCCGTGACTTTCCTGCTTCTGGCGCACGACCCACAACAGAGAACGGACAACCATGGGGAGCGTCCGCCCAGTAGCGTGGGTTAAAACAGACAGCCATGCGGCAAACCCGACCCGAGAAGGCTCGACGGCGTTGAATATTTGCACATCCCTCGCTTATCTTACGGCACGCCTTACGTAAGCCGGAGATCATGCGTCCGGCCATGCCGCCATCGAGTCGTGCAACACCTGTACAACTTGACCCAAGAAATCCTGCGCACGGACGTCTCAGGAATGCCCCTGGAGTGGATCGACTACCGGGACGCGGTGCGGCTTTATCACACGGAACAGGTCGCCTACGCGTGCGGCACGCGTCTGTATCGTCTCTTTGGGGGCACCAACGCGAAGTCCGGACTGCGCACCATCGTCGACGTCAACTCCATCATCGCTACGCTCGGCCACACCCACAATCCCGGCAATCTGCGGCGTGACTACACACCGCCGCTCAACAATCAGACCCTGTTCAAGCGCGATGCGCACCTGTGCCTGTATTGCGGCATGCGTTTCCCCTCGAACCAGCTGTCGCGCGATCACATCCGTCCGCTGAGTCAGGGTGGCCGCGATGCGTGGATGAACGTGGTCACCGCCTGCCGACGCTGCAACAATGTGAAGGCTTCGAAGACACCGGAGCAGGCAGGTCTGCAATTGATCGCGGTGCCGTTTACGCCGACCTATGCCGAATACATTTACCTGAAGGGTCGCCGCGTGCTGGCCGACCAGATGGAATATCTGCTCGCGCATTTCCCACGCTCCAGTCCGCTGCATGCGCGGCTGAAAGCAACGGCGGTGCAGTAGCGCTGAGCTAACAGTCCGTAGTCTGTAGACTGTAGCCAGAGAGAACGGCTTCCCGCACGAGGCAATCCCGATCTGCGACGGACTATGGACTACGGACTACAAGCGCGCGCCTCCGCGGTGTATCTCATCGACGCCTCCGTTTTCATCTTTCGGGCGTATCACTCCGTACCGATCGCGCTGGTTGATCGCGACGGCAATCCCGTCAACGCATTGCACGGGTTTGCCCGCTTTCTCGGCGATCTGCTCGAGCGCGTGCGCCCGGAGCATATCGCCGTGGCGTTCGATGAAACCCTGGTCAGCTCATTTCGCAACGACCTGTTTCCCGCATACAAGGCCAATCGCGAGCCGGCGCCCGTCGATCTGAAGCGGCAGTTCATTTTATGCCGGCAGTTGTGTGATGCGTTGCGCATCGCAAACTTCTCCAGCAATCAGTACGAAGCGGACGACGTGATTGGAACTCTCGCCACCCGGATGCGTGCGGCGGGCAAGAAGGTGGTGCTCGTCACACGCGACAAAGATTTGTCGCAGCTCGTTCGGCCAGGCGATGAGTACTGGGATTACATCGCCGATGAGCGGTTTGGCTACGACGATATCGCTGAGCGGTTCGGTGTTCTGCCCGAACGCATGCCGTGCTTTCTTGCTGTGATGGGCGACGCCGTCGACAACATCCGCGGCGTGCCGGGCATTGGACGCAAGACCGCATCCATGCTGTTCCATCATTTTGCCTCGCTCGTGCAGCTCTATGACGATCTCGATCGCGTACTCAAGCTGAAGATGCGCAATGCTGGGTTTGTCGCCGCACAACTGCGCGATCACCGCGAGGCCGCATTCCTCGCCCGCCAATTGACTGAGATCGCCTGCGACATGCCGCTCGACGTCGATCTGTCGCGATTGATGCATCGCCCGCCCGACCTCGCCGCCGTCAACGATTTCTACGACGGAGTCGGTTTCGGCCGCCTGCTGCGCAATCAGGCCGAACGCCTCGCGAGCGCCTGAGACGCGATTCGCCGCCATTTCGTCGCGAACAGCCAGTTTTTCGGCGGCTCGCACCAAGGTTCAGCAGGCACACTCGCGGGCGACCCACACATGGAGGTGTATATGCCGTGTTCCATTTCCCTTCTGGCCCCGGTTCTGCTCATGCTGCTGGCAGGTGCGCGCGGTGCGCATGCGAATGCAACGATCTATCGCTGCGAAGTCGCCGAGGTCACGACCTTTTCCGATCGACCGTGCAGCGCCGAATCGACCACCTACGTACCCGACGTGACGCGCGTCAGCACGTACGACGCGCCAGTTGCCGGGAAGGTCAGCAAGCCGGCGCGTCCGTCCGCTCGGAAACGCATTGCTGTCCGCTCTTCGATCGCGGCGGATCAGACGAAGCATGCGGAACAATGCGGTCGTATCCATGCCTCGCTGCGCGACATTCGCGCGAAGATGCGTGCTGGCTACAACGCAAAGCAGGGCGAGCGGCTCAGGGACCGCAAGGCAAAGCTCGAACAGCGTCGCCGCACGCAGCGCTGCCGATAGCCATCCGCTATCGCCTCCGGTAAGCGCATAATGAATCAGCGCCGTCGGCGCGACTGCAACTGAGAACAACAGCTTCAGGAGGTCGCCATGTCTGCGTTAGTGACTATTCGCGGAATTGCTTCGACACTGCTTGCCAGCCTGTTGGTGATCGGCTTCATCGCGAGCGCGAGCGGCGCAGAAGCGGATAACAAGGCCGCTGACGACCTCATGCGTCAGGCCCAGGTTCTCATGTCCAAGGGCCAACCGGAGGACGCCGTCCACCTGTTGCGCAAGGCGATCGATCTCGCCCCGAATCGCGCCGAGCTGTACATGCTGCGCTCACGAGCGCGCGATTCCGCCGGCAAGTTCGAGGCCGCATTGGAAGATGCAACCCGATACGTAGAACTCGAGCCGAACGATGCGTACGGCTATCTCAATCGCGCTCGCGTCTATATGTCGCTGGACAAGACCGGCGCAGCCCTCCAGGACGCGAACAAGGCCATTGCACTCGCCCCCAACGAGCCGGACGGCTACTACCGTCGCGCCGACATCTACCTCGACATGAACAAGGACGCCGAAGCGAAGGCCGACGAGGATAAGGCGGACGAGCTGGATCGGAAGGCGAGGTAAGGGAGCGGTTGGCGGCTGGCGATCAGCCAGACAAGCCAGCGTGGGCTTTGCGCTTGATGAGGACGTTATGCTGACGCCCGAAGCGTCCTGATCTGCTGCTTCACCCACCGCCAACCGCTAACCGCTTCAATGACTTTCAACTACTGCCCCGTCTGCGCATCGCCTCTCGCCGAAGCTGTTGTGGATCGGGAGGCGCGACGCGCCTGTTTGCAAGGCTGCGGATTCGTGCACTACGACAATCCGACGCCGGTAGTGGCGGCGGTCGTGGAACACGATGGCGAGCTCGTGCTGGCGCGCAATCGTGCGTGGCCCCGCACCTTCTATGGACTGATCACCGGCTTCCTGGAGCGCACGGAATCACCCGATCAATGCGTCGTGCGCGAGGTGAAGGAAGAACTGAATCTCGACGCGGCGGCTCCGACGCTGATTGGCGCCTATGCGTTCGAACGGATGAATCAGGTCATCATCGCGTATCACGTACAGGCGAGCGGCGTCATCACGCTCAACGAAGAGCTCGACGATTACAGGCACGTCCCTTTCGAACGCTGCCGCGTCTGGCCTGGCGGCACTGGCTTCGCACTGCGCGACTGGCTGCGCTCGCGGGGATATGAACCGGAAATGATGTCGATGAAGTGACTGGTGACTGGTGACCACTCGGAAAAGCCGCGCTGCGGCGTTCTTCTCGATCCGCTGCTTTCGTCTGAAAGATACCTTCGATGAACTCAGAGCGAACGGAGGTTCGTGCACCCTTCTGTGGGACGCCCACCAGGCAATAGTTGCTAGCCACTTCCGTCTGACTATTCACCAGTCACTAATCACTAGCCACTTCTGTGTCAACTCTATACACCGGATACAGATTGAAGCGCTCATCCCACGATGAGTGGCGCTGGTAGAAGAAATCCAGTCGGGCGGAAGGGCTCTTCGCGAAATCCGGCTCCTCGCTGAGCTTGCGCTCGAACTCCTTCTTCAGCGCCGGATCTGTCCTCAACATCTCTCGTGCGACCTCCTCGGCGACGTACGCTTCCATGTACTCCTTGCGCTCGAATGCCGTGTTGAAGAAGCCCCAGCTCGCGAGCGAATCGGGATCGCGCGGCTCGAGCAGCGTCATCAGCAAATATGCGTTCGGCTGCGCGATGGGTACGAACAATGAGCCAGCGGGAACGTCCTGGGGCTCTTTGCGCCATTCGCCTGCGAGCGTGAGCATTGCGCGTCCTTCGAACGTCGCGGGCGCGACCGAGACCTTCGCGGCGCGAAACGTTTCGGTTGGCGCCGCCTTCACGGCGCTCGCGAGCGTTCTGAACTCGACGCCGTGCAATCTCAACTTCTCGCCGACCCAACGTGCGTGGCCCGCAGGCACGATATAACCGGCGCGCGGCGCCATCACCGTGATCGCCGGCCTGACTTCATCTCGCAACGGGATCCGCCAGAGCTGCGGCTTGCGGTTGTCGTAGCGCGTGAGCAGCGCACCCGAAATCGCCGAAGGCTCACGCGTGTACTCGTAGCCGCGGAAATCAAGAGTGCGCACGTGCTCCGTATTCTCGAACGCCAGCGGCACGTTCGATCCCCTGAGCCGCGTGGCGCGCGCATCGGCCGCCTTGGCCGTGCTCCGCCACTGACGGCCGTTGCTCGCCGCCATTTCCATCAGCGCAATGATCGTATTGCGTGTGATGCGCACGCGCGTCGGGTAGTCCTTCCATGAATGCGTCTCCACCAGCACGCCGAAACGGTTGCGGGCCGCCCAGTACGGCTGCGAGAAGCGCTTTGGCGCGACTGCGACGGCGAAGCCCGAGGTCGGATCATCATCGCGCACGAATGATGGATAGAAGTCGAGCGGCAATGAACCCCATGCGCTGGCGCGACGCATGAGTTCATCGAGCAGGGCCGCGCCCGCGGCGCGAAGCTGCTCATCGCCCGCAAGTGTGGGCTCGACATTGTATGAAACGTCGTGCTCGAACTCAGCGCCGTCGGTGACGTGCAGGTCGACGTAAAGAACCGGATCCCACTCGTTCAGCAGGCGCAGCATCGCCTGCATCTCCGGCGCGTCGGCCTTGACGTAGTCGCGATTGAGATTAAAGTTCTGCGCGGTCGTGCGCCAGCCCATCTCTGCCGGACCAACCTGATTCGGTCGATTCCAGCGCCTGAATCGCTCGTGACCGTCGACATTGAATACCGGGACGAACACGAGGGTGACATTCGTGAGCGCATTTTTAGCCGCTTTGCCTTCGAGCATTTCGCGCAGCGCCAGAAAGCCTGCATCCTTGCCGTCGATCTCGCCTGCATGGATGCCTCCCTGCATCAGGACCACAGGCCGCTCTGCGCGGCGCGCCGAAGCTGCGTCGAGCACGCCGTCGCTTGAAGCAACGAGCGCCAGCATCGGTCGGCCTTCGGGCGTGCGTCCAAATTCAACACAGCGAACCTGTGCCGGCCATTGCTGTTGAAAGGCTGGGCAGAGGCGTTCAACTTCTTCGTAGCGCCCGGTGCGCTGGTTGCCCGATCGTTCGGCGAGGGTGCTTAGCGACGTCGCCGCCCAGAGGATTGCCGGCTGCATCATCAACAGGCTCAGCGCCGCGGCTCGAATCAATGACATGTTGAACGGCTCCACGAACTTGTCCGAGATATTATTTTGGGGAGCGCAGCGTACTGCATAACTTCGCCGCCGTACGGCAGCATTGTCGGTCCGCTCAGGCATGTATACCGGCGACCTCGACAGCCGACCGCACCGCTGCACCGGTAGACTTCGCAGAGGGGGCATGCACCGCAATCCGACCGCCGGGGGTCAGCTTGAACGCTCTGGATAGTCACGCCGATGCGGCGCAACTGCTGCGCGAGTCAGGGTTCACGTTGCTTGCGCCCGAGCAGTTTGCGGCGCGGTACGGTCTGGATCTGACGGAGTTGGAGCTACTGCGCGGCTCGTGGGATGAGCTGCCCCGCGATACCTGGTTGCGCGACGGCGGCCGCTATCGATTCCGGCGCCATAGCTGTTTCATACACGAGACCTCGAGCGATCTGTTGCAGCGTGCGCCGCATCGTGCGCACTGGCAGCCAACCGATTACAACGCGCTGCACGGCGGCATGGAGCGCTGGTTCGATCCGATCGAAGCAAGCGTCAGCGATGCGCCCATGTGGGGCCGCATGCTGCGCTCGCTTGGCGCGCAGTTCGCCGCCATTCGTCCTGTCGCTCGCTGGTACATCGAAGCGCACCAGTTCCGGATCGACGCGACCGATGGCATCGGCCGGCCTACCCCGGAAGGCGCTCACCGCGACGGCGTCGACTATGTCGCGGTGATTCTCATCAACCGCAATAACGTGCGCGGCGGCGAAACGCGCGTATTCGACGCGCAGGGTTCGGCTGGCGTGCGTTTCACGATGACGGAGCCGTGGACGGCGCTGCTGCTGGATGACGCCCGCGTCATTCACGAAACCACCCCGATCCAGAGCGATGGTGAAAACGCCCTGCGCGACACGCTCGTCGTGACCTATCGTGAACACGGCTTCCAGGCGCCCGGCGGACAAAGTTGACTGTTGACAGTTGACCGTGGACAGTCAGAAAAGAACGGCCACTCTTATCAGTCAACCGTCAACCGTCCAGCGCCATGACCTCATTCGCTCACCGTTTGTCGAGCAGCATCCGCGAGCACAGTCCGCTGTGCGTCGGCATCGATCCTTCAGCTTCACTTTTAAAGGCCTGCGGCCTGCCGGACTCCGCTGACGGCGCGCTCGAGTTCGGCAAGCGCGTGCTGGAAGCGGCGCAATATCAGATAGGAATAGTGAAGCCGCAATCCGCGTTCTTCGAACGCTTCGGCTCCAGCGGCCTGCGCGCACTGGAAGAGTTCACGATGCTCGCGCGTCGCCGGGAGGTGCTGGTGCTGCTTGACGGCAAGCGCGGCGACATCGACACCACCGGCGCAGCTTATGGCGATGGTTACTTCTCTGAATCCACGACGCTGCGCGTCGACGCGGCGACGACGCATCCCTGGCTCGGAATCGGTGCGCTGGATCCTTTTCTGGACATCGCAATGCGCGGCGATGGCGGCGTGTTCGTGGTGGTGCGGTCATCGAATCCGGAAGGCCGCGAGCTGCAGACCGCAAGACTCGCGAGCGGCGAGACGGTCGCGCAACATCTGTGCCGTGAAATTACCGCACGCAATCGACGCCTCGGCGAGGGCATGGGTCCCATCGGAGCGGTCGTCGGCGCAACCTGCGATGACGCCGCAGAAACCGTCTCCGCGTTACCGCACTCGTTCATCCTGGCGCCCGGCGTGGGCGCGCAGGGCGCGACGATGGACCACGTGCTCAAACGCATGCCGGAAGCGCGTGGTCGCGTGCTACCGAACGTATCGCGCGCGATCCTCGCCAATGGAGCGGCCAAGTCTGAGATCGCAACGACGATCCGCGCGCTGCAGGACCAGGCCCGTGCATTGCTTTAAAGGGCCCGTTGACCGTTGTCGGTTTGACCGTTGTCCGTGAGACGCTGACTCACAACTCACAACTCACAACGTGAGCCTCCCATGCACTACCTGATGTTCTATGAGTACACCGCCGACTATCTCGAACGGCGCGGTGAGTGTCGGACCGATCATCTCCGGCATGCGTGGGCCTCACAGGGGCGCGGTGAGCTGGTCCTGGGCGGCGCATACGCTGACCCGGCGGATGGCGCGGTGCTGCTGTTCCAATGCGAGTCGGCAGACGTGCCCGGGCAATTCGCAGCTGCCGATCCTTACGTGAAAAACGGACTGGTGCGCCGCCACTGGATACGTGCCTGGACTACAGTGGTTGGTGACGCCGCGACGACGCCCGTACGGCTCGATTAGACGCCATGGCTCAAGCGCGGCATAGCATCGAAGCAGCGCTGAGCCACGCGCTCGACGCTTCCGTTGATCAGCATTCCGCGCGTGCGGTCGGCGGCGGCTCGATAAACGAGGCGCGTCGCTTTCATACCGACCGCGGTCCGATCTTCGTCAAGAGCGGCGCCGTCTCCTCTCGCGAGGTGTTTGCCGCGGAGGCTGCGGGTTTGCATGCACTCGCTCACACGCAAACTGTCCGCACTCCGAAAGTCCTCGCGGTCGGAAGTTGGGAGCAGGGCGCCTTCATCGCGCTGGAGTGGATCAGGCTCGGACCTTCGACCCGCTCCAGCGAAGCCGTCCTGGGCGAACAACTGGCGTGGCAGCACCGCACTACGCAGCCGCAATTCGGCTGGGCGCGCGACAATACGATCGGCGCAACACCGCAGCCGAATACGTTGTGCAACGAGTGGGTGACGTTCTTTCGCGAACGGCGTCTGCGTTATCAACTGACGCTCGCGACGCGCAATGGCGCGGACGGCGAACTGAGCGAACGGGGTGAACGACTATGCGAATCGCTGGATGCGTTCTTCGCGACCTATCATCCGACGCCCTCGCTCCTGCACGGCGATCTGTGGGGTGGGAACTGGGGTACGGACGAGGACGGCCTGCCGGTGATCTTCGATCCGGCGGTGTACTTCGGCGATCGAGAAGCCGACATCGCCATGACGCGGCTGTTCGGCGGCTTCGGCCACGCGTTCTACGCCGCGTATCAATCGACCTGGCCGCTCGACCCCGACGTCGCGGTGCGCAGCACGCTTTACAACCTGTACCACGTGCTGAACCACTACAACCTGTTCGGCGGCGACTACC
>JBOHZJ010000455.1:0-3700 GCA_050738395.1 Steroidobacter sp. | reverse complement strand
AAGGCGAAGGTTTGAGACCTGGCGCATGGAAATCAAGCAGGGATCGTCCGGTCAGCCAGTCCGGCAGCGGCGCCGCCGCCTGCGTCCAGAAACCGACGATCTCGATGAGCGCCTCGTGACCGTCGCTGTGACGCGCGGTGAAATCCGGCGGAACAGCACCTCGCCGGATGCCACCGGGGTCGTTTCCCGCGAGAGCGTCCAGCCGCTGCGCTGCTCGCCGAGCTTCGTCGCGAACTCCTTGCTTCCGGTGTACGCAACGGAAGGTGTCGACGAGGTTGCGCGTCGTGGCAGGCTTCTTGTACACTGCTCATGCTGACCAAGTCCGATCATCCGGTAGCCAACGCCGTTTTCAGATGGATCCGATCGAGCACCACTTTCGGACGGACGAAATGCCGACGACAGAGCGCGATCTGGCGCGCCATCTCATCGCCCACACGCCGACAGACGATTCGTCGTATGGCGCGGCCGGGCCTACACATGCGGCGTGCGTGCGCCTGTCACGCGAGCTGGCACGCTCGATCGGCGCGAAGGCGAGTGAAGCCCTGTTCAGCCGTGCCCTGGCGAGCGTTCAGATCGAGCACCGCAGTCTGGAGGGAGTTCGTCTGGACACCCGGCCGGAATCATGCCTGGACGGCGTCGAGGAGAGCATCCGGGAGCACGGCGAGGAGGCGACAGCCGAGGGCATCGGTGAATTGCTCGCCGCGGTACTCGGTCTGCTCGGCCGACTGCTAGGAAGGGACATGGTCGTGATGTTCGTGACACGCAGCGCACCGAATCAGGCGCCGGCAGATGGCAGTACACGACAGAGGGAGACATAATGGCCAGGGGCAAGCCGGACAATCGACCAGCGCTTCTCAATCTCGCGACCGGAGTGCCTGGTCTGGATACGGTGCTCGGCGGTGGCCTGCCGGAGTATTCGTTCAATCTCATAGTACTACTGTGTCATAAAAGGCTTGCGTTGCCGATGTCGGTTTAGCATGTTGTATCATGGCTCTTCGTCCCGTGGACGTGTCGCGCTTCGATCGCTATGTGGGCCGGCTCGCTGAGAGCGTGGGGCACGCGGATCGCCGGTGGCCGCTCGAGGCATATCTGACGGGCCTGCTGCTGGCGGGCGAACGCAAGAGCGTGGAGCCGATGGCGGCCAAAGTGGATCCGAGACACGTCGGCCGGGCTCATCAATCCATGCACCATTTCGTCGCGAATGCGCCGTGGGAGGAGCGTGAGCTGCTTGCGGTTGCGCGTGATTATGCCCTGGCGCAGCTTGAGCGGCATGCCCCTGTGAGCGCGTGGGTGATCGACGACACAGGGATTCCGAAGAAAGGCAATCAATCGGTCGCCGTTACCTGGCAGTATTGCGGCGCGCTGGGCAAACAGGCGAACTGCCAGGTAGCAGTTACCGTCTCGCTCGCGAACAAGACCCTGAGTGTTCCCGCCGCATGGCGCCTTTACGTCCCTGAGAAATGGGCACAGGATCCGAAGCGGCGCGCGGAAGCGGGCATTCCGGACGACATTGATTTTCTCAAGAAGTGGCAGATCGCGCTGCAAGAGATCGATGCGCTGCTCGCGGAGGATCTGCCTGCCGCGCCCGTAGTGGCCGATGCCGGCTACGGCGATACGACGGAGTTTCGCGATGCGCTTACCGAACGCGGTTTCTCCTATGCCCTCGGCATCAAAGGCGACACGAGCGCCTGGCCGGCGGGAATGGAGCCACTGCCGGCGAAGCAGTGGACCGGGCGCGGGCGTCCTCCTACCCGCGTGCGCCGCGACGACCAACACAAACCCACTTCAGCGCGTGCGCTCGCGACAGCGTTGCCGAAGAAAGAATGGAAGACCGTGCGCTGGCGCGAGGGTACACGGGGCACGATGTGCTCACGCTTCGCGGCGACGCGTATCCGCCCCGCACATCGAGATGCACTACGTAGCGAGCCACGACCTGTGGAATGGCTTCTCATCGAATGGCCTGCCGCAGCGCCAGAGCCCACGAATTACTGGCTCTCCACCGTGCCGGAGTACATTGATCTCGCGGAACTGGTTTCGCTCGCAAAAATCCGCTGGCGCATCGAACGAGACTACCAGGAGCTCAAGGATGAGCTCGGCCTCGATCACTATGAGGGCCGGGGCTGGAGGGGATTTCACCATCATGGGGTCCTCTGCATGGCGGCCTATTGCTTCCTGGCGGCCGAGCGTGGCCGCCTTTCCCCCCCTCAAGCTATTGCCTATCTCAAGCCCGCTCCGCTACCCAGAGGTTTCGCGCCGCGGGGCTCTGCCCGCACGACCCGAAAGACATAACCCGGCGTCGTTTGCGACCCAGCGCATCCTGCACGCGCGCGCGTTGATCGTGCGGCTACCCTGCTGCCCTGCGTGCGGGACACACGCAAGCCTTTTATGACACAGTAGTACTAGGGAAGCTCTGCACAAGTCAGCCAAGCGCCGCATAAAGGATGGCGGTTCGATCGGCAGGTTTGTACGTTCGATGTAGTCGATCGTGCTGACCACAACCGGACTGGATTATGGCCGAGCAGAGGACCTTCGCCGAACTCGCATGGAGCGCCAAAGGCAAAGTCACGCGCCGCGAGAGATTTCTCGCGGAGATGGATGCGGTGATTCCCTGGGATCGGCTTATCCAACTGATTGAACCGCACTATCCGAAGGCCGGCCGTGGGCGACGCCCGCTCGGTTTGGAGAAGATGCTCCGGATCTATTTTCTTCAGCAGTGGTTCGACCTGTCCGATCCGGCCGCCGAAGATGCGATCTACGACAGCGAGTCGATGCGCCGTTTTGCGAAGGTCGAATTGAGCCAGGACAAGGTGCCGGACGAGACGACGATTCTTCGATTCAGGCGGCTCCTGGAGACGCATGACCTGACACAGGCGATCTTCATCGAGATCGGCGCACTGCTCGAGGAGAAGGGAATGCTCCTGAAGCAGGGCACCATCGTCGATGCCACGATCATCTCGGCGCCTAGCTCGACGAAGAACAACACGAAGACTCGTGATCCGGAGATGAAGCAGACCCGGAAGGGCAACATGTGGCACTTCGGCATGAAGATCCACGTCGGAACGGATAAGCAGGGCCTCGTACATTCGCTGACAACGACGCACGCAGCCGAAGCCGACATCAGTCAGCTTCCCCAACTTCTGCACGGCGAAGAGAAGGAACTGTACGGCGACCGCGCCTACTGGAGCGAAGCCGACCGGCAGGAACTCCGCACGCGTGGAGTGAAGTACCGGGTCAACCGTCGCGGCACACGCAGCACTCCGACGTCTGAATATTGGAGAGGTGTGAACCGAAACCGCTCGCGAGTACGAGCTCGTGGTGAGCATGGTTTCCTCGTCGCAAAACGGCTCTGGGGGTTCGACAAAGTCCGTTACCGCGGACTTCACAAGAACACGGTGCGCACGTACGCCGTGTACGGGCTCGTCAACCTGTACCTGGTGAGGCGCAAACTGCTCCCTCGGGGGGCGAAGTGCGTCCTGTGAGGCCGGAAACCGGCCTCTGAGCCGCGGTGCGGTGCCGCTACGGCGACGCTGGAGCGCCCAACTTGGGACGAACGACCTCATAGAGGCCGAACACATGGACCTCTCGATCTTCACAGTCACCTGTGCAGAGCTTCCCTAGTGCGGCGGACGCCGGAAGGGGTCTGCGGTGCCGCGCGATCGCGACGCATCGCCGTCGTCAGCGCAGTGAACAGCGGCAGTGT
>JBOHZJ010000454.1:0-27656 GCA_050738395.1 Steroidobacter sp. | reverse complement strand
GTCCGATTCAGCGCTGGTCGCCGGAACCTGCTTCTGCTCGGTGAAGCGATTCTGAACCGGCTTACCGCCGACGAACGTCCAGAGGTGGCGCGCGAAACCACCCGATGCTTCCTGAAACTCCAGGTAGGCGCGCGCGTTACTGATGGCTGATTCGATCTTCAGGCGGTTACGCACGATGGCCGCATCCTTCATCAGACGCGTCACGTCACGCTTGCCGAAGCGCGCCATGCGTTCGGCATCGAAGCCGGCGAACGCCGCGCGATAGCCTTCACGCTTGTTGAGGATCGTGGACCACGACAGCCCGGCCTGCGCGCCCTCGAGAATGAGAAACTCGAACTGCGTCTGATCGTCCCAGGCAGGGACGCCCCACTCGGTATCGTGATACTTCACATAGAGTTCGTTGCCTTTCAGGCTCCATGGGCAGCGGACAGGAGCGGCGTTTTGCTTGGGCATGTCTGTGAAGGAGGGGCTGGGGCTGGAGGCTCGGGACCGGGGGCTGTAGGCTTCAAAGCCTAAGCGTGCAGAAAGCGCGCGACGCCGTCTACTTTCCGTCAGCAGTTCAAAGCCCGCTATGTCCAATCGTGAAACCGGCGAATTCCCTCGCACCCGCATGCGCCGCATGCGGAGGGACGCGTTCTCGCGTCGCCTCATGCGCGAAAACACCCTGACCGCCGACAATCTCATTTACCCGATGTTTGTCATCGAAGGTCGCGAGCGCCGCGAACCGATCGCGAGCATGCCGGACATCGAGCGCGTCACGGTCGATCAATTGGTGCGCGAAGCGGAAGAACTCGCAGTGCTCGGCATACCCGCGCTCGCCCTGTTTCCGGTCACGCCGCCGGAAGCGAAAAGCGATGACGGTCGGGCAGCCTGGAGCCCGGAAGGTCTCGCACAACGCGCCGTTCGCGCGGTGAAAAAGGCCGTACCCGAACTCGGCGTCATCACGGATGTCGCGCTCGATCCATTCACTACCCACGGCCAGGATGGTCTCATCGACGCGAGCGGTTATGTGGTCAATGACATCACGGTGGAAGCACTCGTCAAGCAAGCGCTGTCGCACGCCGAAGCGGGCGCCGACGTCGTTGCGCCCAGCGACATGATGGATGGCCGCATCGGCGCGATTCGTGAAGCACTGGAGATCGCGGGACACTCGAACACCCGCATCCTCGCGTACTCGGCCAAGTACGCATCCAGCTTCTACGGACCCTTTCGCGACGCCGTCGGCTCCGCGAGCAGCCTCGGCAAAGGCAACAAATACAGCTACCAGATGGATCCCGCGAACAGCGATGAAGCGTTGCGCGAAGTGGCGCTCGATCTGCAGGAAGGCGCGGACATGGTGATGATCAAGCCGGGTCTGCCCTATCTGGACATCGTGCGGCGCGTGAAGGATGCCTTCGGCGCGCCGACCTTCGTGTATCAGGTGAGCGGTGAATACGCGATGCTGTCGGCGGCGATTCGCAATGGTTGGCTCGATGAACGCGGCGTTGTACTCGAATCGTTGTTGTCGATCCGGCGCGCCGGAGCAGACGGCGTCCTGACGTACTTTGCAAAGCGAGCGGCGCAGTGGATGAAGGCAGAGTGAGTTGTGAATCGTGAGCCGTGAGTCGTAGGAACACGCTCACTCCGTCCTGGTTTTTCGATTCACGACTCACAAGTCACGATAGCGAGAGACCATGAATTCAGATTCCCCGCTTCCGGACCGCTACGCCGTGATTGGCTATCCGGTCGCACACAGCTGGTCGCCGTTCATTCATGGCATGTTCGCCAAACAGACGAATCAGAACCTGACGTACTCGCGGCTGGAAGTTTCGGCCGCGGATCTGAATCACGAGGCAGCGGCCTTCTTTGAGTCTGGCGGCAAGGGGTTGAACGTGACCGCGCCGCACAAGCAATCGGCTTGTCTGCTCGCGCGCTATCGCACACCGCGCGCGGAGATTGCCGGTGCGGTGAACACGCTCGCTGCACAAAGCGAGGGCTTGCTCGGCGACAACACCGATGGCGCCGGGCTGGTGACCGATCTCACTCGCAACCTTGGGCTTGCACTCGCGAATACGCGGATCCTGTTGCTCGGCGCCGGCGGCGCCGCCCGCGGCGTACTTGGGCCCTTGCTTGGCGCCGCGCCTGAATATCTGGAGATTGCGAATCGTGACGGCAATCGAGCGACGGAACTGGCGCATGAATTCCCAGCGCTCGGCGAAGTGCACGGCTGCGGCTTCGATGGAATCAGCACGGGAGCGCCGTTTGATCTCGTGCTGAATGCGACTTCAGCGAGCCTGAAGGACACGATCCCGCCTGTGCCGCCGCCCGTCATCGGCCCGACAACACTGTGCTACGACATGGCGTACGGCAAGGGCGATACAGCGTTCACGCGTTGGGCCAGGAGCGCGGGCGCTGGCCGCGCGGAAACCGGCTGGGGCATGCTGGTCGAACAGGCCGCTGAATCGTTCTGCCTCTGGCGCGGCGTGCAACCGCAGACGCAGCCGGTGCTGGAAGCAGTGAAGTCGCAGCGCTGAGAAGTTGACGGTTGACGGTTGACGGTTGACGGTTGACGGTTGATGGTTGACGGCAAGAGAGCGCGTCTTTTCCTTTCTGGCTGTCAACGGTCAACGGTCAACTGTCAAGCTTCTGCAAGTATTCATCCTTCAACTTCACGTAGTGCTTCGCTGAATAGGAGAGGAACTCGATTTCTCGCTCATTCAGCTCACGTACGCGGCGCGCCGGACTGCCAACGTACAGTCCACCTCGTTCAAGGCGCTTGCCAGGCGTAACGACGCTGCCAGCGCCTATCATCACGAAGTCTTCGGTGACGACATTGTCGAGCAGGATGGAACCCATGCCGACGAGGCATGCAGCGCCGATCGTGCAGGCATGCAGGATGACGCGGTGCCCAACTGTCACGTCCGATCCGATGATCAGCGCGCGTCCGCCGGGGGCGTACGGACCGTCATGTGTAACGTGGAGGACTGAGCCGTCCTGAATGCTGGTGCGGGCGCCGATGTCGATGGAGTTCACATCGCCGCGCACCACGGCGGTCGGCCAGATCGATGCGTCGTCGCCGATCGTCACGCGACCGATGACGACAGCAGACGGATCGACGTAGACACGCGCGCCGAGCGTCGGCCAGATATTGCGGTAAGAACTGACTGACATGCCTGACGCCAGATTGTGAGGAGCAAAGAGGCAGGAGAGTCGCTGTCCGCGATCAGCGTCGTCAAGGCTTTTCATCGTATTGAGTCGGCGTGGTGCAACCCGTAGTCTTCCGTTCCCGCCGTCACGTCCTCACGTCCGCACGCAATGCAATCCAACGAGCTTCCCGATTTTTCTGCGATCCGCGCTGAGCGCATCGAACACACCATCCGCCAACTGCTGGACGCGCAGCGCACCAAGGTCGCGTCGCTGCTCAATGACAACGAGGCCAGCTGGGAAACGCTGGTCGAGCCGCTGGAGGAAATGCAACACGCGCTGACACGGACGTGGTCGCCGATCGGCCACATGAACGGTGTGGTGAATTCGGACGAGCTGCGCGCAGCGTACAACGCCTGCCTTCCGCTGCTCTCCGCGTGGCATACCGATCTTGCGCAGAACGAGCAACTGTATCGCGCCTATGAGTCCATTCTCGCGCGTGAAGGCGAACGTCTCAGTGCGGGCCAGCGCAAGCTGCTCGAGAATGCACTACGCGATTTTCGACTTGCGGGAGTCGCGCTGCCGGTCGAGCAGAAGCACCGCTTCAAGACGCTGATGGAGCAACTTGCGACATTGCAGTCCAAATTCGACGAGAACGTGCTCGACGCCACCAATGCGTGGACTCGCCATGTGACGGACAGCGCCGAGATCGCCGGCCTGCCCTCGCCCATTGTCGATCGTGCACGCGCAGCCGCGCAGGCGCGAGAGCTGGACGGCTGGTTCTTCACGCTCGACGCGCCGAACTATCAGGCGGTGTTGACGCACGGTGAACAGGAGCCATTGCGCCGTGAGTTCTACGAAGCGTGGGTGACGCGTGCGTCAGATCGCAGCGTGCACAACGGGCGCTGGGACAACAGCTCTCTCATGCAGCAGATTCTGCAACTGCGCCACGACATCGCTGCGCTCGTCGGCTTTGCGAGCTTCGCCGAATATTCGCTGGCCACAAAGATGGCTTCCTCCGTGGATGAAGTGCGCACCTTCCTCGAACACCTTGCTGAGCGCAGTCGCGCACCAGCGCAGCGCGAATACGATGACTTGGCGCAATTTGCGGGTCGCGCGCTCAATGCCTGGGATGTGGCGTTCTACTCGGAGCGCATGAAGCGCGAACGGTTTCAGTTGTCTGAAGAAGCGTTGCGGCCTTACTTCCCGCTTCCGCGCGTGCTTGCAGGCATGTTCGCGGTCGCAGAGAAGCTTTATGGCGTTCACATCGTCGCGCGTGAGGGCGTCGATCGATATCACGAGCACGTGCAGTTCTACGAGATCATCAACGCGGACGGTTCGCTGCGCGGCGGCTTCTTTGTCGACCTGTACGCGCGTCCGAAGAAGCGGGGCGGCGCCTGGATGGACGAGTGCGTTGGTCGCAAGCGCCTGGGCCAGGCTGCCTCACTGCCGGTGGCGTATCTCGTCTGCAATTTCATGCCGCCGGCAGGCGATGCCGATCAATGTTCCGGCCCAGATCGGCATTCACTACATCCATGTAGGTCACAGCCGTCACTGCTCACACATTCCGAGGTCGTGACGATGTTTCACGAGTTCGGTCATGGTCTGCATCACATGCTCACACGCGTGGACTATCCGAGCATTGCCGGCATCAACGGCGTGGCGTGGGACGCTGTCGAGCTGCCAAGCCAGTTCATGGAGAACTTTGCGTGGCGGCCGGAAGTGCTGCCGCTGATCTCAGGCCATGTCGATACCGGCGAGCCGCTGCCGCAACAGGAACTCGAACGCCTGCTCGGTTCGCGTACTTTCCAGGCGGGCATGCATACGGCGCGACAGCTCGAGTTCGCACTGTTCGATCTACGCATTCACGCAGGCGCGGCGTTGGAGTACGCCCAGATCATGCAGATCCTGGATGAGGTGCGCGCGCAGGTTGCGGTCGTGAAGCCGCCGGCTTTCAATCGCTTCCCGCACAGCTTCCAGCACATTTTTTCGGGCGGCTATGCCGCCGGCTACTACAGCTACAAGTGGGCGGAAGTGCTGGCCGCGGATGCGTTCAGCGCGTTCGAAGAAGAAGGCGTTTTCAACACGGCCGTGTCGCGCCGCTTTCTGTCATCCATTCTCGAGCAGGGCGGCAGCCGCGACGCAATGGAAGGATTCATCGACTTCCGCGGCCGCAAACCGCAAATCGAACCGCTGCTGCGGCAACTCGGCCTCGCTGCCTGAGCGCGATCAGAGTGGAGTAACCACAAAGATCACATAGAACACAAAGACTGATTCGGGCGCGGATCAGGTGCACGCTCCGTTATCGACCCGTTCTCCATGTCTATGTGATCTTTGTGTTCTTTGTGGTTACTCCAACTCTTATTTGCATCGAGTCCGGTCAGCGAGTGACGAGGACCTTCTTCACCCAGCCGCCGCCGTTGCTGGATTCGACCTTGAGAAAGCCGCCCTGTTCTTCGCCCATGAAGATCATCTCGTCACCCTTGCTGAGCGTTGCCACGGTGCTGGCGGAATCGGCGGGTGAGGCGTACAGCTTCACGTTGCCGATCTTCGGCACGATCGTGTCGCCTTCATTGAATACCGCGCCACCCTTGGTCTTGCGGCCGGCTTCATCGGCCAACGCGCCCACGTCGCGTTGCAGGCTCGGCTGACTTCGCACTGACTTCACGATGTTGTTGTAATTGTCCATGAAGCTTGCGGTGATCACCTTGCCCTCGTTGGTGTTCGCGTAACCGCCGACGCCTGCGGCCGCGCCCCCGCCGAAAAGGCCGACGCCAAGCTTCAGATCGGCTTTCTTCGAACTACCTTCCGCAGCCGCGACCTGCACACCCGAGCGCGCATCCGTCACCAGCATGCTCGTCTGTGCTTCCTTGAACTTGAGTGCGCCAGCGACTGCGCCGATCGCCCGACCGCGTGAGCCGCCGATCAATCCGCCGAGCGCGCCGCCCACGCCGCCGGAATCGTTTTCCGAAAACACCACTGCGGGCGTCAGCACAAAATCCGCGCTGACCATCTGTCCACCGCCCATGTTGGAGCCTTGACGCAATTCGCCGGATTCCTGCAGCGCGCGCTCCTGCATCATGTTCTGCATGCCCTGGCCGCGCTCTACGACGATGAAGCAATTCGACTGCTGCACCATCATGCGGATCAGGCCAGTGGGTGATTGCAGTCCGTAGCGCGACAGCGACTGCGACACGTAATCCTGCGGCTCGACTACGGCGAGCGCACCCATCGGCTTATCGCAGTGCTCAAGTCCATTGTCTCCCTGAGATCCGCCGGGCCCTGCGGACCCTTGCACTTCCGTGCCGCCCGAGCCCTTCTTCATCGACAACGGGCCATCCGCGGACTGCGCAGCGGCGAAACACATCAGAGACAATGCAGCGGCAACGCCCGCGCGAAATGCGGTGGTCGAGTTCATGAGCCTGATCTCCCCGGAGTAAGAAACTGAATGGGGCGGGTGCGTAAGCGCCCCAAATTCAAAATGTTCAAGCCGCTGCGTGTACGCCGGCTATGGATAGGCCGCGAATCTGAGCATGGTCATCAGGACCGGTCAAGCGTACAAAGTCTCAATGCAGCATCTTCGTCGGACGCTTTTTTCCGCCGTGATCCTGGCTCTCGCCGCCTGCGCAAAAGAAGACTCGCCGGAGCAACAGGTTCGCGCCGTCATCGATGAAATCGAGGCCGCGGCGGAAGCACGCGACGTAGGCGACGTGATGGAGCACGTCTCCAACCAATATCGCAACGCCGATGGCCAGAGTCGCGACGAGATTTCCCGCTACGTGCACGGCTACTTCATCGCCAATCAATCGATGCGTCTTCTGACCCGGGTCGAGCAGATCGACTTTCCGAGTCAGGAGGAAGCGAAGGCGAAGGTCCTGGTCGGGATGATCGGACGCGAGGCGCAGACAGGCGCTGACTGGAATCTGGTCGCCGACCTCTACGAGTTCGACGTCGTATTCATTCGTGAAGGCGATGGCTGGAAGGCGACGTACGCGGAGTGGAACCGTCGCTAGCGCCGGTCTACGCTGACTGGCTGACTGGCTGACTGGCCAACAGGCGAACCTGGCCGGATGGAAATGCCGGTACGAACGAATTTGCCGTTGCTCCGGCCAACCGGCCAGTAAGCCAGTCAGCCGTTGGCCCGCCGGCGCTGCCCGCCTGCCGCTGCCCGCACCGCATTGACGCTGCAACCTCCCTCTGTAATATGGCCAGCATTCCTCGGGTTGTATTCAACGAGCTCGCGCCGCCGCGGTCAGTATTGGTCGCGTACGCATCGCCCACCTGTGCGGATCAACCTAGCTGAATCAGCGACTTAGGATCGTCGGCAAGCGCTGTCGATGCACCTTTTTGCGCACCGCGACCGGCCGCTATGGCCGCTTTTCGGGCCTGCCCTGCATGCAGTACGCGTGCGCGCCCGCGCGGATGCCGATCTGAAATGGATGATGTCAACGCGGTATGTCACATGAGCAACAGCAGCACTGAAGGTCGCCGTCCGCACTGGACCGGTCTGCCGCCGAAGCAGGGCCTGTACGACCCCGCTTTCGAACATGACGCCTGCGGCGTCGGCTTCGTGGTGGACATCAAGGGGCGCAAGTCGCATCGGATTCTTGAACAGGCTCTGCAGGTGCTGACGAATCTGGATCATCGCGGCGCCTGCGGCTCTGAAGTGAACACCGGCGACGGGGCCGGTGTGCTGCTGCAGATGCCTCACAAGTTTCTGGTCGAGACGTGCAAAAAGAACGGCATCGTCGTTCCAGCGCCCGGTGAGTACAGCTGCGGCATCGTATTTTTGCCGCGCAATCCAACGCTGCGCCGGCGCATCGAAGAGCGCTTCGAGCAGATCGTCCAGTCCGAGGGCCAGAGCGTCCTCGGGTGGCGCACCGTGCCGACCCGCAACTCGATGCTGGGCGACACCGCCAAGTCCTCCGAGCCGTTCATGCGGCAGGTCTTCGTCGGGCGCAACGCCGAGATCCGCGATGAGCTCGTGTTCGAACGCAAGCTCTATGTCATCCGCAAGCGCGCCTACAGCGAAATCCGCGTATCAACGCTGGAAGGCGCGGCTTCCTGGTATGTCGCAAGTCTTTCGCAGAAAACTCTCGTCTACAAAGGAATGCTGCTGACCCAGCAGCTCGCCGAGTATTTCACCGACCTGAGCGATCCGCGCATGGAGACGGCGCTCGCGCTGGTCCATTCGCGGTTCAGCACCAACACGTTTCCGAGCTGGGATCGCGCACATCCGTACCGCTACGTCGCTCACAACGGCGAAATCAACACCGTGCGCGGCAATGCGAACTGGATGCACGCCCGCGAAGCCCTGTTCCAGGCCGAAGCGTTCGGCGAAGACATGGAAACGATTCTGCCGATCATCAATCCGAACGGCAGCGATTCGGCGATGTTCGACAATACGCTGGAGCTACTGGTGCTCGCCGGCCGATCGCTGCCGCACGCGATGATGATGATGATCCCCGAGCCGTGGTCGAACCATCAAACGATGGACGACGCCAAGCGCGCTTTCTATCAGTACCACTCCTCGCTGATGGAGCCGTGGGACGGTCCCGCGTCGATCGCATTCACCGACGGCAAGCTGATCGGCGCGGTTCTCGACCGCAATGGTCTGCGTCCATCGCGTTACTACGTGACGAAGGACGACCTGGTCGTCATGGCCTCCGAAGCCGGCGTGCTCGATATCGCGCCAGAAAACATTCTCATCAAGGGTCGGCTGCAGCCGGGCCGCATGTTCCTGGTCGACACCGAGCAGGGCCGCATCGTTGATGATGAAGAGATCAAGCGCGCCGTCGCGACCGAGCGTCCGTATCGCCAGTGGCTCACTGAGCATCAGGTGCACCTCAACGATCTGCCGGCCGCACCCGAGGTGCCGCCGCCGGATCACGAAACATTGCTACAGCGTCAGATAGCCTTCGGCTACACCTTCGAGGACGAGCGGTTGATCCTGGCGCCAATGGCGCAGAGCGGCGTCGAAGCGGTCGGTTCAATGGGCAATGACACGCCGCTTGCGGTGCTGTCGAACAAGCCGCGTCTGCTGTACGACTACTTCAAGCAACTGTTTGCACAGGTCACCAATCCCCCGATCGATTGCATTCGCGAGGAGATCATCACTTCGGCCGAAACGCGCCTCGGTTCCGAGGGCAACCTGCTCAATCCGCAGCCGGCCGACTGTCGGCGCCTCGAAGTGAAGTGGCCGATTCTGACGAACGAAGAGTTCGCGAAAGTTCGTCGCATGGATCTTCCAGGACTCAAGGTCGGCGTCCTGCCAAGCCTGTTCCGCGTAACGCGCGGCGAGAAGGGTCTGGTCAAGTCGATGGAAGAGATTCGCCTGATGGCGCGCCGCCTGATCGAGGAAGAGGAAGTGAACATCCTCATCCTGAGCGATCGCGGCGTGAATCGTGAGTTCGCGCCAATCCCGGCGCTGCTTGCGATTGCGGGGCTGCACCACTACCTGATTCGCGAGGGACTGCGCACCCGCGTCAGCCTGGTCCTTGAAACAGGCGAGGCGCGCGAGGTCCACCACTTTGCGCTGTTGATCGGCTACGGCGTGAGCGCCATCAACCCGTACGTCGCCTTTGAGACGATCGACGGCATGATCCGCGACGATCGATTACTGAGTATCGATCACAAGACCGCCTGCAAGAACCTGGTCAAGGCGGCGACCAAGGGCGTCATCAAGGTGATGGCGAAGATGGGCATCTCCGCGATTCAGAGTTATCGCGGCGCGCAGGTGTTCGAAGCAGTCGGTCTGCGCCAGGATGTCATCGACGAATATTTCACCTGGACATCTTCGCGCGTCGGCGGCATCGGCATGGATGTGATCGCACAGGAAGTACTGGTGCGTCACCGCGCTGCGTTTCCGGAGCGCCGCGTCGACGGTCACGTACTGCCGGTGGGCGGCCAGTATCAGTGGCGCTCGGACGGTGAGTTTCACCTGTTCAATCCCGAGTCGATTCACCGCCTGCAGAAGGCCGTGCGCAACGGCAACTACACGCAATTCAAGGAGTACTCGCGTCTCGTCAACGATCAGGCGACGAATCTCTGCACGCTGCGCGGCCTGCTCGATTTCAAGACGAGCGAGTCGATTCCGCTCGAGGAAGTCGAGCCGATCGAGAGCATCGTGAAGCGTTTCAAGACGGGCGCGATGTCGTACGGCTCGATCAGCCAGGAAGCGCACGAGACGCTCGCGATTGCGATGAACCGTATCGGCGGCAAGAGCAACACCGGCGAAGGTGGAGAAGACCCGGAGCGCTTCAAGCCGCTCGCGAACGGCGACTCGAAGAACTCCGCGATCAAGCAGGTCGCATCGGGCCGCTTCGGCGTGACCAGCGAGTATCTCGTCAGTGCGAATGAAATCCAGATCAAGATGGCGCAGGGTGCGAAGCCCGGTGAGGGCGGGCAGCTACCGGGCGCGAAGGTCTATCCGTGGATCGCGAAGACGCGGCACACGACCGCGGGCGTCGGCTTGATTTCGCCGCCGCCGCACCACGACATCTACTCGATCGAGGACCTCGCCGAACTGATTCACGATCTCAAGAACGCGAATCGTCATGCGCGCATCAGCGTGAAGTTGGTCGCCGAAGTCGGGGTGGGCACGATCGCCGCAGGCGTCGCGAAGGCGCATGCAGATGTGGTGCTGGTCAGCGGCTATGACGGCGGCACCGGCGCATCGCCGCAGACCTCGATCACTCACGCCGGATTGCCATGGGAGCTGGGTCTCGCCGAAACGCACCAGACGCTGGTGATGAACGATTTGCGCAGCCGCATCGCGGTGGAAACCGACGGTCAACTGAAGACCGGCCGCGACGTGATCGTCGCGGCGCTGCTGGGTGCGGAAGAGTTCGGCTTCGCGACTGCGCCGCTGGTGGCGACCGGCTGCATCATGATGCGCGTCTGCCATCTCAATACTTGTCCAGCCGGGATCGCAACGCAGGACCCGCGTTTGCGCGAGAAGTTTGCCGGCAAACCCGAGCATGTCGTGAACTTCATGCGCTTCATTGCAATGGAGATGCGTGAATTGATGGCGCAGCTCGGCTTTCGCAGCGTTGAAGAGATGATCGGACGCGTCGATCGTCTCGAAGCACATAAGGCCGTGAATCACTGGAAGGCGAAGGGACTCGACTTCAGCAACCTGCTCTATCAGCCCGACGCGGGTCCGGAGACCGGCCGCTACTGCCAGATCCCGCAGGACCATGGTCTCGATAAGTCGCTCGACCTCACGCAGATTCTCGATCTGTGTGAACCCGCAATTGAACGCGGTGAAAAGGTACGCATCGAGGCGCCGATCCGCAATGTGAACCGAGTGGTCGGCACAATCACTGGCAGCGAGGTCACGCGCAGGTACGGGGCGGCGGGTTTGCCGGAAGATACGATTGAACTGCGCTTCAAAGGCTCAGCCGGTCAAAGCTTCGGCGCGTTTGTTCCGCGCGGCATGACGCTCGAACTCGAGGGCGACGCGAACGACTACGTCGGCAAGGGTCTGTCCGGCGGCAAGCTCATCCTCTATCCGCCTGCGGGTTCGACGTTCACGCCGTACGAGAACATCATCGTCGGCAATGTGGCGCTCTACGGCGCCACGAGCGGCGAGGCCTACATCAGCGGCATGGCCGGCGAACGTTTCTGCGTACGCAACAGCGGTGTGCACGCGGTCATCGAAGCGGTCGGCGATCACGGCTGCGAGTACATGACCGGCGGACGCGTCATCGTGCTCGGGCCCGCCGGCCGCAACTTCGGCGCCGGCATGTCGGGCGGCGTCGCCTATGTGCTCGATGAACGCGGCGACTTTGCCGGACACGTCAATCGCGAGATGGTGGACGCCGGCCCGATCGAAGAACCGGAAGAGTTTGCCGCTGTGCGCACCATGATCGAGAAGCATCTGCACTACACGCAGAGCGCCCGGGCAAAGCAGGTGCTCGATGACTGGCCGCAGATGTCGCCGAAATTCGTGCGCATCATGCCGCGCGACTACAACCGCATATTGAAGTCCATCGCCCGCGCGCACGAGCAGGGCCTTGCGGGTGAAGACGCGATCATGGTCGCGTTAGAGGAGAACGCACGGGATACGGCGCGGGTCGGGGGAAATTAATGAAGAAGCGATTGGCGGTTAGCGGTTGGCGGCCGCAAGCAGCGGTTGGCGGTTGGCGGTTAGCGGTTAGTCAGAAGGCGCGCGGCGCCGCTGACGCCTGGATAGCTTCCAATCAGCGCCGCGAGCAGCGTCTCTGTCTTCACCAACCGCCAACCGCCAACCTCCAACCGCTTCTGTAAAACACCATGGGCAAGCCAACCGGATTCATCGAGTACCTGCGCGAGCTTCCCGTCGACCGCACGCCGCAGGAGCGCGTGCGCGACTGGAAGGAATTCCATCACCACATGGAAGACAAGCGTCTGCGTCACCAGGCCGCGCGCTGCATGGATTGCGGCGTGCCGTTTTGCCACACCGGCAAACTGATCAGCGGCATGGCTTCAGGTTGCCCGGTCAACAACGTGATTCCGGAATGGAACGATCTCGTGTATCGAGGCCTGTGGCGTGAAGCGCTTGATCGTCTGCACATGACGAACAACTTCCCGGAATTCACCGGGCGAGTCTGCCCTGCCCCGTGCGAAGGCTCGTGTGTGCTCGGCATCAATAGTCCACCGGTCACGATCAAAACGATCGAATCGGCCATCATCGATCGCGGCTGGGAAGAAGGCTGGGTTTTGCCCGAGCCGCCGAAGAGTCGCAGCGGCAAGAAGGTTGCGGTGATCGGCTCCGGCCCGGCGGGACTGGCCGCCGCCGCGCAACTCAATCGCGCCGGACACCTGGTTACCGTGCTGGAACGCGCCGATCGCCCGGGCGGCCTGCTGATGTACGGCATTCCCAATATGAAGCTCGACAAACGCGAAGTCGTCGAGCGCCGCCTCAAGCTCATGGAGCAGGAAGGCGTAAAGTTCATCTGCAATGCGAATGTCGGCGACAACGTCGAAGCGCAATTGCTGCGCAAGGACTTCGACGCGATCGTGATCTGCACCGGCGCGACGCAACCCCGCGATCTCCCCGTCGATGGTCGCAATCTCAGCGGCGTGCACTTCGCGATGGACTATCTGACGGGCAGCACGCAGGCGCTGCTCAACGGTGGACCCGACCACGCGCCGATCCACGCGCGCGGCAAGGACGTGATCGTGATCGGCGGCGGCGACACCGGCACCGATTGCGTTGCGACCGCCATGCGTCAGGGCTGCAAGAGCCTCACGCAACTGGAGATCATGCAGCAGCCGCCGATGGACCGCGGCGCCGACAATCCGTGGCCCGAATGGCCGAAGGTTTACAAGATGGACTACGGCCAGGAAGAAGCCGCAGCCAAGTTCGGCGCGGACCCGCGCACCTACGTCACGACAGTGAAGCGCTTCAATGCGGACACAGGCGGCGCCGTGAAGGAAGTCGTCACAGTACAGGTGAGCTGGCATAAGAACGCACAAGGCCAGTTCATGCCGGTTGAAGTTCCCGGCACGGAAAAAACCCATCCTGTGCAGCTCGTGCTGCTTGCGATGGGCTTTCTCGGTCCAGAGCAGATGCTGTTGAACGACCTCTCGGTCGTCACCGATCCGCGCAGCAACGTGAAGGCCGATCACGGCAAATTCTCGACCAGCATCAAAGGCGTCTTCGCCGCCGGCGACTGCCGCCGCGGCCAGAGCCTGATCGTCTGGGCGATCAACGAAGGCCGCGGCGCCGCGCGCGAATGCGATCGCTACCTGATGGGTGCGACGGAGCTGCCGTAGGTTCTACGCGAGCCGCGCCGGTTGACGGTTGAGGGTTGAGGGTTGACGGTCAGAAGAGACACGCCTTTCGGGTCTGTCAACGGTCAACCGTCAACTGTCAACTGTCCTCATCACTCGCGCGTCCCCACTCCCTTGTGCAACAACCAGACGCAGCTCGCGTAGAGCACCACCGCAGCGACGATCATGATCGCGTAGGCAAGTCGAATGTCGACGTCGGAGACGCCCAGGAAGCCGAAACGGAACGCATTCACCATGTACAGAATGGGATTCCCATGTGAGACGTGTTGCGCCCACTGCGGCAAGAGCGTGATGGTGTAGAACACACCGCCCAGATAAGTGAGCGGCGTCAGCACGAACGTCGGAATGAACGTGATCTGATCGAAGTTCTTCGCGAACACCGCGTTGATCATTCCGGCGAGTGCGAACACGATCGAACTGAGCAGCACCGCGGAGATGACGACGCCGACGTTGTAGATGTGCAGGTCCGTGAAGATCAGCGTGACGATGGTGACCACGGCGCCGACGATCAGTCCTCGCGTGACTCCACCGACGACATAGCCCGCAACGATCAGCCAGTTCGGCAGCGGCGACACCAGCAGTTCTTCGATGTGCTTGCCGAACTTCGCGCCGAAGAACGACGACACCACATTGCCGTAGGAATTGGTGATCACCGACATCATGATCAGGCCGGGCGCGATGTACTGAATGTATGTGTACCCGCCCATATCGCCGATGCGCCGGCCGATCAGACTGCCGAAGATGATGAAATACAGCGTCGCCGTGATCGCCGGCGGGACGATTGTCTGCCCCCAGATGCGGATGATGCGGCTGAACTCGCGAATGACGATCGTGTTGAAGCCGACGACGTTCGTGCGGGCTAGTGTTGTTTGCGTATGGCTCATGGTCACGCCGCCGTCGTTTCTTTGCTGACCGTAACGGATTCCGGCGCAACCAGCCGCATGAACAATTCCTCGAGTCGATTGGTTTTGTTGCGCATCGAGAGCACTTCGACGCCGGCGCCGCTCAGGCGGGAGAAGATGTCGTTGAGGTTCTGATCCTTCGACACCTCGATCTCGAGTGTGTGATCGTCAGGGATGGTGAGCTGGTAGCCCGGCAGAGCAGGCGCCGCGGCGATTGGATTGCGCAGATTGAATACGAACACTTCCGTCTGAAGCTTGCGCAGCACGCGACTCATACGGTCATTCTCGATGATCCGGCCCTTGTCGATGATGGCGACGTGACGACACAGGCTCTCTGCCTCATCCAGATAATGCGTCGTGAGAATGATCGTCGTGCCCGCCGCATTGATATCGCGCATGAAGGTCCACATCGTGCGCCGCACCTCGATGTCCACGCCCGCGGTCGGTTCGTCGAGGATCAACAGCCTGGGTTCATGCATCAGCGCGCGTGCAATCATGAGCCGCCGCTTCATGCCGCCCGACAGCGTTCGCGATACTGCGTTGCGCTTATCCCAGAGTTGCAGCGCGTTCAGATACTTTTCCAGTCGAGCATGGGCGGCGTGGCGCGGAATGCCGTAGAACCCCGCCTGATTGACCAGAATCGTCGTGACGGTCTCGAACTGATTGAAATTGATTTCCTGCGGCACCACGCCAATGCAGGATTTCGCGGCTGACAGTTTCGTGTCGAGGTCGTGGCCGAAAACTTCGACCTTGCCGCTGGTCTTGTTGACGAGCGACGTCACGATGCCGATCGCCGTCGTTTTGCCGGCCCCATTCGGCCCCAGCAGCGCGAAGAAATCGCCCTCGCCGACATTCAGGTCTATGCCCTTGAGCGCCTGAACGCCGTTCTTGTAGGTTTTCGTGAGCTGCTGAAAGGACAGAGCGTGCATCTGGAAAGGTTGACGGTTGACGGTTGACGGTTGACGGCAAAGAAGGGCGGCCTCTTCGTTCTGGCTGTCAACGGTCAACTGTCAACCGTCAACGGGCGGCAGCGTAGCGACCCCGCTCCGGGGCGGCAAGGCAGCCTCGTTCACGAATGAAGTGACGCGACGCGGATGCGGTTTTCACTGCGCGCATCGCCCTTTGCACCCTCGGACGCGAGGGCGCATCATGCATCGACCCACCGACTGCGCCTGTCCATGTATACGAGTTTTTTCGGCCTCGGCGAAAAGCCGTTTGCGATCACACCCGATCCGCGTTACCTGTTCATGAGCGAGCGGCACGCGGAGGCGCTCGCACATCTGCTCTACGGCGTCAGTGAAGCCGGCGGCTTCATCCAGCTCACCGGTGAAGTGGGCACCGGCAAGACGACCATCGTGCGCTCCCTGCTGGAACGCATGCCTGGCCACGCGGATGTCGCGGTCATCCTCAATCCGCAGTTAACGCCGCTGCAGTTTGTGCTGACGATCTGCGAAGAGCTCGGCATTTTCGTGCGCGATGAAGATACGACGAGCATCAAGGACCTCGTCGACATCCTCAACAAACGCCTGCTGGAAGCGCATGCCAGGGGTCGACGCGTCGTTGTAATCGTCGATGAGGCGCAGAACCTCTCGCCGGATACGCTGGAGCAGGTGCGTCTGCTGACAAACCTCGAAACTGCTTCACAGAAGCTGCTGCAGATCATCCTGATCGGGCAGCCAGAACTGCGCGATGTGCTCTCGCGCGTGGAACTTCGCCAACTCGCCCAGCGCATCACTGGCCGCTATCACCTCGATCCGCTGTCGAAGGCCGAAACTGCGTCCTACATCAATCACCGCCTGAAAGTCGCAGGCGGAAGCGGTGAGTTCTTTACGGCCGCGGCCCTGCGAGAGGTTCATCGCCTGAGCGGCGGCATCCCGCGCATCATCAATGTCGTCTGCGATCGTGCGCTGCTCGGTGCATTTACGCAGGAGACTCACCGCATCGGCCCTGCACTCGTGCGTGCAGCTGCCGCAGAGGTGTACGGGCGCTCCTTGAGTCCGCCGTGGCTGAAAGCGCTCGCGGGCGTGTCCGCAGGCGTTGCGTTACTGGGGCTCGGTGTTGGTGGATGGTTGCTGCTGCAGATCAATACCGATCAGTCCGCCGTAGCGGCCGCAACTCCCCCCGTCCAGGCGGCGCCGCAGCCGGCGGTCGCCCAGGTTGAAGCCGCACCTGCATCGCCCGCCGCGCAGGACATCGCGCAGTTGCTGGATTCGAATGCCGGCGAAACCAGCACCGAAGCAGCGTTCAGCCAGTTGTTCTCGTTGTGGGGAGGTCAATTCGATCACGCCGCCGGGCGACCGTGTGATCAGGCGCTGCAGCAGGGCCTCGAGTGCGTGTATCAGCAAGGTTCGTGGGGCCAGCTGCGCACGTTGAATCGTCCCGCAATCCTCACCCTGATCGATGACGCCGGCGACGCACACCAGGTCGTGGTTTCCGGCCTCGCCTCAAACGACGCAAGGATCACGCTGCCGCAGGCGACGCACGACATTTCCATCGCGTCGATTTCGCGCCTCTGGTACGGCGACTACCTGGTGCTCTGGCGACCGCAGGCGACCTCGCCGCGTGCGTTGTCGGCGGGTATGCAGGGCGACGGCGTGCGCTGGCTGCGCAGCACGTTGAATGCTGTAGACGGCCAACCGACGCAGGCCGACGCGAGCGACTACTACGACGCCGAACTGGTGCGCATGGTCGAGGACTTTCAGCGTCGACATCGACTGCACGTGGATGGAGTGGCTGGCGTGCAGACCCAGATGGTGCTCGACACACTCAACAACGCAGCCGGTGCGCCGCTGCTGATCGCGCAAGCAGCCGGGGGCGCTTCCTCATGAGCTTCATTCTCGATGCGCTGAAGAAATCGGAGAACGAACGCCAGCGCCACATCGGGCCCTCGCTCGCTGACGTGCAGATCCGACGCCGCCAGAGTGATCGACCGTGGTGGGTGGTCGCAGTTGCGGGTTTGCTGGTGATCAACCTCAGCGTGCTGGTGGTTGTTCTGGCGCGCAACGACCAGGAGCCTGGGTCGTTTGACTCAGGACGCAATGCACCCTCTGCATCGGCGCCTGTCGTTCAATCTTCGGCCCCGTCGCCCGATGCGAGGCCTCAGCGCTCGATGGAAGCGTCTACCAGCGGACCAGCCAATCCCGCCGTACACTCATTGGCGGACGAAGCAGGTGCATACGATCCATCGACCGCAGAAGGGTCGCCTCCCGCTGATCTTGCCGTTGCCTCTGCAGTGCCCGAAGGTCCGCCGATGGTTCGCCCGATCGATCCTCCCTCGGTCGCGCCTGCGACTTCGCGGCCCATTTTTGAATCACGTACGGCGGACGAGGACGAGGTTCTGCCGACCCATGGCGAACTCATCGCTGGCGGCACGAGCTTGCCGGAATTGCATCTCGACATTCACGTCCATTCGAGTAATGCGGCCGAGCGCTTCGTCTTCGTGAACATGCGCAAGTACGTCGAAGGCCAGACTCTCAGCGAAGGCCCCGCGGTCGAGCGCATCGAGCCGGAGGGCGTAGTCCTGAACCATCGGGGCCTGCGCTTCCTCCTGCCCCGACAATGAAACTTCGCGGTCCATAGTTCGTAGTCTGTAGATGACAGTCGGAAGCCGGCGGCTCTGGCTGCGGACTCAGAGCTACGGACTGCGGACTTGTAGTTTTAGACGACCATTTATCTGTTGACACTGTGTCAATGACGGCATAGCTTCTGTTCCCATGTCCTACATCGCCGAACGTCGCCAGGAAGAGAAGGATCGCCGTCGCATCGAGATCGTCGAAGCGGCCGAGGATCTCTATCGCGAGCTGGGCTGGGACGCCGTTACGATGGACAGCGTTGCAAAGCGTGCGCGATTGAGCCGCGCTCTGGTCTACGTGTACTTCAAAGACAAGCGTGATCTGCATTTCGCAATTGCACAGCGCGCGATGGAGACGCTCCGATCGCGCTTCGAGGAAGCCAGCTTCCGCTCAAAGGCGGGCCTCGAGAAGATCGAATCGATCGGCCGCGCCTACATGGCGTATGGTCAGGAATTTCCGCATTATTTCGACGCATGCGCGCGCCTGGAGCTACATGTCTCCGATGGTTCGGACGCTACTGAACAGGAATGCATGTGCATTCAGACGGGGCAGCAGGTTCATGAGGTAGTCGTCGAAGCGCTGAGCACCGGTCAACGCGACGGGACAATCCGCGAGGACATCGGCGATCTGGCCGTTACCTCGCGAACGCTCTGGGGTTTCACCCACGGGCTGATCCAGATCGCGATCACGAAGGGGCAACCGTTAGCGAAACAGGGCATCAGCGTGCCGCAGCTGACGCAACACGCACTCGCGCTGATTCGCTACATGCTCAAAGGTCCAAAGGCGGCTGATTAGCGGTTTTTTTTGAGCAATTTATGACACGTGTCTAACTTATTTACAGATGAAGGTAAGTAGCAGATCAATGATGAACATCAAAGAACAACTCATTGACGCCCTGGATTCGATCCGGCTCGGGCTGGTGATGGTGTGGACGATCGCAATCGCCATCGCTCTCGTAAATCCCGGGGTCGTGCACGAGCGCAACGGCGTGGTCGAGATTTACTCGTTGGCGTCAGAGCCGTCCGGCGTCTGAGCGCGGAGCAGCCAACATCATGCGATCTGGCGTCATGCAGCGCTTCGTTCTCGCCGGCTGTGCGTGCCTGCTCGTCGGCTGGCAGGCGCGAGCGCAGAGCGACGCGCCGTTCGACGTGATCGTCGATCGCTACGTTGCTGAAGGCCTGAGTTCGAATCTTGCCCTGCAAAGCGAGACGCTCGAGGTCGAGAAGGCGACGCAGGCGCTCGCCGCCGCGCGCGCGCGTTTCTTTCCAGAAGTGTCGCTGCAGGCGCGCTACACGCGCGCCGAGGGTGGACGCGAATTCAACCTTCCCATCGGTTCGGCGCTCAATCCTGTCTATTCGACGCTGAATGATCTGCTCGCGGCGCAGGGTCAACCCGCGCAGTTTCCGCAGATCTCCGATGTGACAGTGCAGTTCATGCGTGAGAAAGAGCAGGACACACGGCTCATCGCGCGCCAGCCGCTATACGCGCCCGCGATCCCGGCGGCGGTGCGTGCGCAGCGTGCGCTGCTCGACGCGAGCAACTTCAATCGCATGGCGACGGCGCGAGCGCTGCGACGAGACATCACGATTTCCTATCTCGACTGGCTCAAAGCGCGCAGCTCCGTTGAAATCGTCGCGGCGAGCGAAACCCTGCTGCTCGAAAACCTGCGAGTCAATGAATCGCTGTTCGACAACGGCAAGATCACTGAGGATCAGGTGCTGCGTGCGAAAGCGGAACTGCTCGAAGTCGAGCAGCAGAAACGCGAAGTCGAAAATCTCGCAACCCAGGCGCGCAGCTTCTTTAACTTTCTTCTCAACCGCGATCTGCTGGCGGACATCGAAGCGTCCTCGCCGCCCGCAGCGCTGAATGAGAACAGAGCGGCGCTCGAACAACTGTGGACGAATGCACTGAACCGGCGGCCCGAGATTGCGCAGGTCGAGCACCTGCGTCGCGCGAGCGAGGAACAGGTGCGTATCGCCCGCAAACAGAAATGGCCGACGCTTGCGCTGACCCTGGACGGCGGTGTGCAGGGCGAGGAGTACCGCGCTGGCGACGGTTACAACTTCGGAACGGCCTCGCTCGTGTTCACATGGCGTCTGTTCGACGGCGGCGGCGATCGCGCGCGCGAGCGTCAGGCGCGTGCAGCAGAGCGACAGGTGGTTCTGCGCCAGGAGGAAATCGCGCAGCAGATTCGTCTCGAAGTGCAGCAATCCTTCGATCGGCTTACGACTGCACGCGATTCACTCGCCACTGCGGCGGCGCGCGCCGATGCAGCACGCGCGGCGTTTCGCATCGCCGGCCGCAAGCGCGATGAAGGCGTAATTAGCCAGGTCGAATTCATCGACGCACGCAGCACGCTGACGAGCGCCGAGCTCAATCACGTCCTTACCCGCTTCAACGTTCTCGCACGTCGCGCCGAACTGGAATACGCGACTTCGACAGGCAATCTCCCAGGAGTATGAATTCCATGCGTCTCGTTCATCTGGCGGCGATGCTCACCGGTGCAGTCGTACTGAGCGGCTGCGAGCCCACGATCGAGGATTCAACGCCTGCGCCGACGCCGGTACGTGTGATGTCCGCCGTCGATGGTCCCGCCGCGCCGTCCATTCAGACCAACGGTCTGCTGGCGAACAAGGATGAGATCCGGCTCTCCTTCAAGGTCGGCGGCGTCATCCGGCGCATCAGCGTTCGCGAGGGTCAGCGGGTCCGCAAAGGCCAGCGGCTCGCCGAAATCGAACAGACGGAAATCAATGCGCAGGTCGAGCAGGCGCGCCAGGCGTCCGTGAAGGCGCAGCGCGATGTGGAGCGCGGCGAACGTCTGTACGGCGACAAGGTGATCAGTCTCGAGCAACTCCAGGATCTGCGCACGCAGGCGGCGGTCGCGGAAGCCGCCCTGAACTCCGCCGAGTTCAACTGGAATTACGCGGCGATCGTCGCCTCGCAGGATGGGACAGTCCTGCGGCGCCTGGCCGAAGAACGTGAGCTTGTCTCCGCCGGCAGTCCGGTGATCGTGCTCGGTGCACACGACCGCGGCTACATCGTGCGTACGGGCCTGGCCGATCGTGAAATCGTGCAGGTGAAGCTCGGAGACCCCGCGCAAATTCGTCTCGATGCGCTGCCCGATGCGACGCTGCAGGGAAAGGTCACTGAGGTCGCGAGCGCCGCGGAACCCGGCAGCGGAATGTTCAGCGTCGAAGTTTCCGTCGACGCCGGCGAGCTGCCGCTCAAGAGCGGCCTGGTCGCGAAGCTCACCATCGTCCCCTCATCAGCCAATGCGGGCTCGCGTGTGTACGTTCCAATAGGCGCAATCGTCGAAGGGGACGGCCGCACCGCTCGTGTGTTCGTACTCGACAAGCAGAACGCGCGACGGCGGGAAGTCGAGCTCGCCTTCATAGAAGGCGAGCGCGTCGCGCTTGCCGGCGGACTCGAAGCCGGCGAACAGGTCATCACCGACGGCGCGCAGTACCTGGAGGACGGGGAGCACGTCACGATCGCCGAACCCGTCGCGGCGCGTCATTTCGAGTGACCAGCAGAGCGAACAGCCAGGGGCGACGTCATGAGCTTTCTTGAGTTTCCGATCCGGCGGTATCAGTTCACCCTGATCGCATTTGCGATGCTGGTCGCCCTGGGCCTGACCTCCTACCAGAACATTCCGCGGCAGGAGGACCCCTATTTCCCGATTTCCGCATTCCAGATCGTCGTCGTGTATCCCGGCGCCGAGCCGCAGGATGTCGAGCGACTGGTGGTAAAGCCGATCGAGGATCGCCTGAGCGAGCTCGACGACATCAAGGACATCGAGTCGTTCAGCAATGACGGCGTTGCGGTCGTCGTTCCTGAGTTCTACGGCTCAACCGATATCGAAAAGAAATACGACGAAGTCGTTCGCGAGATCAATGCACTGCGACCTTCGTTGCCGTCGGAGCTGGGGCGCCTTGAGATTCGCAAGATCAACCCGGGCCTGGTGAACATCGTGCAGTTCGCGCTGGTGTCGGAAGACGCACCCTATCGCGAACTCGAGGACTACGCGCGCGACCTGAAGGATGCGCTCAAGACGCTGGACGGCGTGCGCACTTCGGAGACCTGGGCGTATCCGGCGCGCGAGCTGCGCGTCGCTCTGGATCTGCCGCGTATGGGCGAACTGAGACTTGCGCCAGGTCGGGTGATCCAGGCGCTGCAGAATGAGAACGCGACCGTACCCGGCGGCGCCATCGACGTCGGCAGCCGCAGCTTCAGCGTCAAGACCTCGGGGAGCTACGAATCTCTGAATGAAGTGAGAAACACGGTCGTCGCTTCCGTCGATGGTCGAAGCGTCCGTGTGCGCGACATCGCGGAGGTGAGCTGGAGCACCCAGGAACACACGTATGTCGGACGTTTCAACGGCAGACGCGCTGTGTTCGTTACAGCCAACCAGAAGGACGGCTACAACATATTCGAAGTGAGGGACCGGATTCTCGAGGCTGCGGAAGGCTTCGAGACGCAGCTTCCAAAGAGAATCTCGCTGGAACTCGGCTTTGACCAATCCGAGAACGTCGCCACGCGGCTCGACCGGCTGACCACGGATTTCTCGATCGCCATTGCACTCGTCGCCATCACGCTGCTGCCGCTTGGATTGCGAGCCGCAGGCATTGTGATGATTTCAATTCCGTTGTCGCTGGCCATCGGCGTGTCCGCGCTGCACCTGCTTGGCTTCTCGCTCAATCAGATTTCCATTGCGGGTTTCGTCGTCGCGCTCGGCTTGCTGGTCGATGACTCGATCGTGGTGGTCGAGAACATCGCGCGCTTTCTGCGCGAAGGCTACACGCGCACGCAGGCGGCGATCCTCGCCACTCGCCAGATCTTCCAGGCGATCCTCGGCTGCACGGCGACGATTATGTTCGCCTTCCTGCCGCTGATGATGCTGTCCGGCGACTCGGGCAAGTTCATCCGGGTGCTGCCGACTGCGGTGCTCGTCACCGTCGCGGCGTCGCTGCTGGTGGCGCTCACGATCATTCCATTCCTTGCGAGTCGCATGCTGAGCAAGCATGAGCCGCCGCACGGCAATCGTCTGCTGCAATGGGTCACGAAGAGCATCCATCGCTTCTACCAGCCGCTGCTGCATCGCGCCCTGGCGCGGCCCCGGCTCACGGTGTGGGGTTCGCTCGCAGCGTGCTTCGCGATCATGATCGTGGTCGGCGGAATCATCGGCTTCAGTCTGTTTCCCAAGGCGGATACGCCCAATTTTCTGATCGCCGTGAATACGCCAGACGGCAGCAGCCTCGCGGAGACGGATCGGGCGCTGCGCTTCGTCGAAGAAAAGCTGGCGGCGATGCCCGAAGTCGAGTCGTACTTTTCGAATCTGGGCCGTAGCAACCCGAAGATCTACTACAACGAGATCGGCTCCGAGGGCGCGAGTAATTTCGGCGATGTATTCGTCAAACTGAAGACCTACGACACCACCGATACGCCGCGCCTGCTCGACGACCTGCGGCAGCAGCTCAAGCAGTATCCAAACGCACGCATCTACGTACGGGAGTTCCAGAACGGTCCGCCGATCACGGCGCCAATCGCGATTCGCGTCGTCGGTTCCGATCTCGACACGCTGTACACGTTGTCCGCTCAGGTCGAAAAGCTCATCAGGGAGACGCCCGGCGCACGCGACGTCGAAAACCCGGTGCGCATGCGGCGCACGAATCTCCAGCTCGACGTCGATTCGCAGAAGGCGGCGTTGCTGGGTGTACCGATGATCGAGTTCGATCGCGCTGTTCGTCTCGCGGTCGCAGGCATCCCGGCCGGCCGCTACAAGGAATCCGATGGAGAACAGTACGACATCATCGTGCGCTCGCCGATCGCGCGGCGCGCCGACATCCGGGCGCTCGATCAGGTGCGCGTCGCCACGCTGACGGGCGAAACGCTGCCGCTCAGCCAGCTTGCGCGCGTTGAATTCAGCGCGGCGCCGACGCAGATCGATCGCTACAACCGTGCGCGCGCCGTCACGATCAACGCCGAAATTCAGAGCGGCTACAACACGGATCGCGTCACTTCAGATGTCTTGCAAAGACTCGACCAGATGCAATGGCCGCGTGGCTATTCCTACGTCCCCGGCGGCGAGCTCGAGAGCCGCAACGAAAGCTTTGGCGGCTTGCAGACTGCGATGATCATCGCGCTGCTCGGCATCATCGCAGTGCTCGTGCTTGAGTTCGGCAGCTTCAAGAGCACGCTCATCGTCCTGAGCGTCGTACCGTTCGGCATCGCAGGGGGGATCATCGCCCTGGCGCTGACCGGCAACGCGATCTCGTTCACGGCGACGATCGGCTTCATCGCGCTCATCGGCATCGAGACCAAGAACTCGATCCTGCTCGTCGATTTCACCAATCAGTTGCGCGCTCAGGGGCTGTCGCTCGATGACGCGATCGAGCGCGCCGGTGAAATTCGCTTCCTGCCGATCCTGCTGACGAGCGCGACTGCGATCGGCGGTCTGCTGCCGCTGGCTGTGCAGAACGCAGGCATGTACTCCCCGCTCGCGTGGGTGATCATCGGTGGTCTGGTTTCGTCCACGCTGGTCGCCCGGGTCGTCACACCTGTGATGTACAAGCTGATTCCGCCGTCGATCGAAGTGGAATCGGCAGGCGACGAACCTGACGGAGCGGCTTCGACCGCCCCTCAAATCTCTCCCGCAACGATCTGACTTCCTCGAACCCCCTTGCTCTCTCATGGAGACGTGGGAGGGCGCTTTTTTTTTTGCGCCGTGGTTTTCCTTCAGGATCGTTCAGAATTTCGTTCTGACGCACTCACTGCCGTGCAGTACAGTTTGAGTTCTCAGGTATTTCGCAGACGAGCATGGAAATCGAAACCGCATCGATACACGTGGGTAGAGACGTCGAAAGCGCGACTGGCGAAGTCGCGCCTGCGATGCATCTGAGCACAACGTTCGAACGTGATGTGGATGGCGCGTTCTCCCGCGGGTATTCCTACGCTCGTGCAAATAACCCCACGCGCAAGGCGCTGGAGCAATGCATCGCCGCGCTCGAAGGCGGCGCGGAGGCGACCGCGTACGCGTCCGGTTCGGCCGCCTCGCTTGCCGTGTTTCGCCTGTTGCGTCCCGGCGATCATGTGATTGCGCCAATCGAGGCTTACCACGGCACGGCGACGCAGCTCCGGGAAATCATCGGACCGATGGGCGTGCGGCATACGTTCATCGACATGAGCAACGTCGAGGCCGTGCGCATGGCGTTGACGCCGCAGACGCGGCTGGTGTGGATCGAAACGCCGTCGAACCCGATGTTGAATATCAGCGATATCGCCGCGATCGCGAGCGCAAGTCACGAGCGCGGCGCCCTCGTGTGCTGCGACAACACTTTCGCCACGCCGGTGTGGCAAAAGCCGTTTGAACTCGGCGCCGATCTCATCATGCATTCCAGCACCAAGTATTTCGGCGGACACAGCGACGTAATGGGCGGCGCTATCGTCGTTCGTGAACGCGGTGAACTGGCGGAACGGCTGCGTAACTATCAGGAAACGGCGGGCGCCGTACCATCGCCTTTTGATTGCTGGTTGATTCGACGCAGCCTCGCCACGCTCGCCTGCAGGGTGCGCGCGCAAACTGAGAATGCGCAGCGACTCGCGACGTTTCTGAGCACACACCGCGCCGTCGAGCGGGTGTTCTACCCAGGACTTGAGACGCATCAGGGGCATCAACTTGCACGCGCTCAAATGAAGGGCGGCTTCGGCGCGATGTTGTCGTTCTGCGTGCGGGGCGGTCGCGATGAAGCGTTGGCGGCGGCGGGCAGAGCGCGGTTGATCATTCGCGCGACGAGTCTTGGCGGCGTGGAGTCGCTCATCGAGCATCGCGCGTCAGTGGAGGGCCCGCACTCCGTCACCCCGCAGAATCTGCTGCGCCTGTCAGTGGGGCTGGAAAATTGCGAGGACCTGATTGCTGACCTGGATCGAGCGCTTGACGGAGGTGAGTCGTGAGTTGTGAGTTGTGAAATGACGGAATGAGTGGGCTCTAGCTACTCACGGCTCACGATTCACTGGATCCCAGCTTCGTAAGCGCATCGCCCGTGACGCGATATATCGTCCATTCGTTCATCGCTACAGCGCCGAGGCTTTTATAAAAGTCGATTGCGCGCTGGTTCCAGTCGAGCACTGACCATTCGAGCCGTCCGCAGCCGCGCTCGAGCGCGGTTTGCGCGAGATGCCGGAGCAGCGCCTCACCGCAACCCTGGCCCCGGAATTTCTGGCGCACATACAAGTCCTCGAGATAGATGCCGGGCTTCGCGAGGAAGGTCGAAAAATTATGGAAATACAGCGCGAACCCGGCGACCTCATCCCCGATGCGCGCCATGGCCACTTCGGCGCTGGGTCGGGCGCCGAATAGACCCTCACGAACCTGCGCCTCGGTCGCGGTGACGTCGGCCAGCAGCCGCTCGAATTCCGCGAGCTCGCGGATCAACGTCAGGATCATCGGCACATCAGTCGGCGTGGCAGGTTCGATTCGAACGGTCATGGTCGGCTCCCCTTCTGAGCTTCGTCAGATGCACTCGCCGGAATCCCCTCACCCCAAGCCTCTCCCAACGGCAGCGGGATTCCCGGCTGACTATTCACCAATCACTAGTCACAGTCAGTTCCTGGAGCATAGCTTGCATCGTTAAAGCGATCGATATACTTTTGGCCCAGCGATCAAGCGTTCCAGCCGTGCAATCAAAATATACTGAACGATGAGCGACGCGCCGAAACTGCCCCTCAATGCGTTGCGCGCGTTCGAAGCCGTCGCCGCCCATCTGAGCTTCACGGGCGCGGCGCAGGCCCTGCACGTCACTACCGCCGCCGTCAGTTCGCATATCAAATCGCTGGAGCAATTTCTCGAGACACCGCTGTTCGTGAGGCACAGCCGCTCGGTGCGATTGACGCCTCAGGGTGCGCGACTCCTGCCCGGTATTCAACGCGGAATGGGCGAACTCACGCGCGCGGTGGATCAGTTGCGTCTGGATCGCAGCAGCGGTTTGCTGAACATCAGCCTGCTCGGCTCATTCCTCCAGAAGTGGTTGCTGCCGCGACTTGCCGATTTCTACCAGAAGTATCCGGACGTCGACCTGCGATTCAACGCAAGCCGTGAACTCGTCGATTTCATGCAGACAGATTTCCATGCCGCCGTGCGCTACGGCGGCGGCGAATGGGCGAATCTGCGCGCCGAGAGAATGCTCGATGACTGGGTCTTCCCGGTAACGAGCCCAGCATTGCTCGAGAAACTCGGCCCCATCGAGACGATGGGCGATCTGAACAAGTACCCGCTGCTGCACAG
>JBOHZJ010000453.1:0-45798 GCA_050738395.1 Steroidobacter sp. | reverse complement strand
TCAGGCGCCTGAAGCTCGGCAGGGAGCCTTGGCATACTCGTGACGAGACAGCAAAGTACTCCGACCTGATGCCGGACGGCGCCAGCCGGCAATTCACATTGGTCATGGAGGCCAAATCGGTCATAACACGACCGTCGGGCGGACATGCTCTGACGGCGCGCGGCTTCCATGAGATCTCCGGACTGGCCTGGTCGGGACGCGGTCGAATAGCCGCCGTCGACGTCTCGACTGACGGCGGGCGCAATTGGCTGCGCGCACGGCTCGACGAGCCCGTGCTGCCGAAAGCGCTCACGCGCTTTCGAGCACCCTGGCGGTGGGAAGGTGCTCCCGCGCTGCTCCAGAGCAGGGCGCTTGATGAGACGGGCTATGTGCAACCCACGCGCGATCAGCTTATCGCGGTACGAGGCACAAACTCCGAGGATCATTTCAATGCCATTCACACTTGGCGTGTAGCCGAATCCGGCGAGGTCACCAATGCGCTCTCTTGATCGCAAGATGTTCGTGACGGCTGCCGCCGCAGTCATCGCCATGCGCTTCGTCGCCGGCGAAGCTGCGGCAGCCGGGGAAAAAGAGTCCTTCGGTATCGGACGACGGGTGAGCGAGTCCGAGCTTGCGGGTTGGAACATCGATGTCGCGCCAGATGGCGCCGGGTTGCCGTCGGGGCGGGGTTCGGTGCAGCAAGGCAAGCTGGTTTACGAAAGCAAATGTCTCGCATGTCATGGCGCAGAGGGACAGGGACAGCCAATGGATCGCCTTGCTGGCGGCCAGGGCACCCTGAGCTCCGCCAACCCGGTCAAAACGATCGGCAGTTACTGGCCCTACGCGACGACGGTCTTTGATTACGTGCGCCGCGCGATGCCGCTGGACAAGCCACAATCGCTCTCGGCGGACGAGACTTATGCCGTGACTGCGTATCTACTACACCTCAACGGCATTGTCGGTCCGGCCACCGTCATGAACGCCCAGACATTGCCCAAGGTGCAAATGCCAAACCGCACAGCATTCCGAAGCGATCCAAGACCGGATGTCATGAGCTCGGCATGTCGGACCGATTGCGATCAAGACTGAAGCGGTGAGCACCCGAGTTGCCCGCATCAGCCGAGCCTGTCGATTTCCGCGCAACTCCACGATCAGGCCGCTGCACAGCCGGAACGAAAGCATCTCGGACTCGAATTCCTTCGAACCGGCGAAGGCGTGGCATAGGACCGCGGCAAGGGGGCAGCGCGCCATCGGAAGACTCGACCCTCGTGTTACGACGCTGACGTCAAGGCGCGCTTGACATTACGACTATTCCCGAAATATCGTACTCCCCGTGAAAACTGCGGAAGTCATCGAAGCCCTGGGCGCGCTCGCTCACGAGCACCGGCTCGCCATCTATCGGCTTCTCGTTGAACAAGGCCCTGCGGGTCTCCCCGCAGGCGCTATTGGCGAGCGGGTTAGGCTCGTCCCATCATCCCTCACGTTCCATCTGCAATCGCTGCAACGGGCGGGACTCATCACCCAGGTGCGCGCCAGCCGGCAATTGATCTACAGCGCCGACTACACGGTGATGAACGAGCTCGTCAGCTATCTCACCGACAAGTGTTGCGTGGCGAGCGGCCAGAACCGCGAGTCGGCGTGTGCGCCTCGCGTTGCGAAGCCTGTGCGGCGTAAATCGGCTGCATAAGGAACGGTATGGCCAGCCAATTCATCATTTCACCGCGGCCGTCGCTGGGCGCAGCAGTAAAGCTCCTCGCGGCCGCGCAGCTCCCGACAGAGGACCTGACTGCAGCTCATTGCGAGCATTTCTTTTTCGCTGGGCCGCTGACTGAGCCGACAGGGCTGGTGGGGCTCGAGCTGTTTGGCGACGTCGCACTGCTGCGATCGCTCGTTGTGGCGCCGAGCCGGCGCGGCGCCGGAGAAGGCGCGACGCTTCTGAAGCATGCGGAGGATCATGCCCGCGAGCGTGGCGTTCGGGTCCTGTATCTCCTCACTACGACGGCGGAGCCCTTCTTCGCGAAGCACGGCTACCTGCGTGCATCACGGGAATCCGCTCCAGTCGCCATACGCGCCACGCGCGAGTTCGCCGGCATCTGCCCGGCGAGTTCGGCGTTCATGACGCGTCGACTTTCGTGACCTGAGGCGTGCCGTGACCGATCGTCCCTACAACGTGCTGTTCCTCTGCACCGGCAACTCCGCTCGCAGCATCCTCGCCGAAGCGCTCATCAACCATTGGGGGCGCGGACGCTTCGTCGGGTACAGCGCTGGAAGTTCGCCGAAAGGGGAAGTGCATCCGATCGCGCTCGAGCTGCTCAAGCATATGAATATGCCGACAGAAGGCATGTGCTCGAAGAGTTGGGATGAGTTTGCAAAACCCGGCGCGCCGAAGCTCGATTTCGTATTCACCGTCTGCGACAACGCTGCGGCGCAAACGTGCCCCGTTTGGCCTGGGCAACCGATGACCGCGCATTGGGGTGTCGCGGATCCCGCGGCGGTCGAAGGCTCCGACACCGACAAGTGGGTGGCCTTCCGGCAGGCGTTCCGGGAGCTCGAGAGTCGCATCAAGATTTTCAGCAGTCTCCCTATCAAGTCGCTCGATCGCGTCAAGCTGCAGGAGCGTCTGCGGGATATCGGCAAGACGCAGCCCACTGACGACGTCACGTGATCACCCGCAAGATCTTTGCTGAGGCGCTCGGTGCGCTGCTGCTCACCGCGTGTGTCGTTGGCTCCGGCATCATGGCGGAGCGACTCGCAGGCGGGAATGCCGCGGTTGCGCTCCTTGCAAACGCGCTCGCGACGGCCGCCGTACTCGCCATCCTGATCGTCTTGTTTGGGCCGATCAGCGGCGCCCACTTCAATCCGGTCGTTAGTGCTGTAGCGCTCCACCACCGACAGATCGATATACGGACTGCTACCTCCTATGCAGTCGCGCAAGTCGCAGGCTGCTGCGCGGGGGCTATCCTTGCAAATGCGATGTTCGAGCTGCCGCTTGTGCAAGCCTCGAACCACGCGCGAAGCGGCGCCGCACAGTGGCTCTCCGAGATGGTCGCCACGAGTGGGCTGATCTTCGTCGCTTTCCGATCGCCAACGGTCAATGAGGCCGCATGGCGTGTCGCGCTTTGGATCGGCGCGGCGTACTGGTTTACGGCATCCACGTCATTCGCCAATCCCGCGATCACCATTGGCCGGTCGCTGAGCGACACGTTCGCAGGCATTCGGCCCGGCGACGTACCCGGTTTCATTGCGGCTCAGGCCGCCGGCGCAGCGGTTGGCGCAGTCCTGCTGTGGATGTTCTCCGATCGCAAGGCGGTGGCATGACCGGCGCGGAACACAGCATTGCCGAGATACTCAATCGCGAATGCGATTGCGCCGTCACCGATCTGTCCAAGCTTCGGCAGGGCATCGAGGGCGCGCTGGAACCTGCGCATTCAATTGTCGAGAGCCACCCGCATCTCTTCTCCGAGGTACCGGTATTCCTGGACCCAGCCCATGTCACGAAGATGCAGGGCGTGATCGATGCGATCGAGATCGTGGCGCATCTGCCGAAATTCCAGGATGCAGTGCTGCGTGAGGCGCCGGTGATCGCGCAGCTCGATCCGCGCGCTGCTGGTGTATTCATGGGTTTCGATTTCCACATTGGGCGTGACGGGCCGAAGCTGATCGAGGTCAACACGAACGCGGGCGGCGCATTCCTCAACATCGCGGCACATGATGCGCAGAGAGCGTGCTGTCGAGCGGCGGATGAATACCTGGCCGCACAGCCGAGCACGGCTCAGCTCGAGACAGAAATCGTGTCGACGTTCGAGCGCGAATGGACGCTCGCGCGAAGCGCGACGGGACTGCGGACGATTGCAGTCGTTGATGAGAATCCGCATGAGCAGTTTTTGTATCCTGAATTTCGACTCGCGAAGAAGCTCTTTGAGTCGCGAGGCATTCGAACGCACATCGCGGATCCGTCGGAACTGGAGGTCACCGGCGATGGCCTCCGGCTCCGCGGCGAGCGAATCGATCTCGTTTACAACCGACTTACCGACTTTTACTTCGATGCTCCCGCCAATCGTGCTCTGCGACTCGCTTACGAGCGAGGCCTGGCCGTCATCACTCCGCATCCCCGCGCTCACGCCTTGTATGCCAATAAGCGCAACTTGGCGCTCCTGAGCGACGCGGCTGCGCTCGAAAAGCTCGGTGTGTCTGAGCCCATGATCGAGGTCCTGACTCGCGGCGTTCCGTCGACGCGAGATGCGGCGGGCTGCGCAGAAACCTGGTGGCGTGACCGCAAGAAGTGGTTCTTCAAACCCCGCAGCGGCTTCGGAAGCCGCGGAACCTATCGAGGCGACAAGCTCACGCGACGCGTGTTCGCCGAGGTTCTGAACGGCGAATACATGGCGCAGGAGCTGATCCCGCCGAGCGAGCGGTGGCGTTCAATGGCCACCGGCAAAGAGGCCTTCAAGGTGGATCTGCGCTGCTACGTATACGCAGGAAGAAGCCAGCTCATGGCGGCCAGACTCTACCAGGGTCAAATGACGAACTTCAGAACAGCGGGCGGCGGATTCGCGCCGGTCTATGTCGTCAGCAGTGATGGTTCGAGGCAGACGAAGATGGAGGCGTGTGCCTGATGGCCCGACGCTCCCTGACGCGCCGCGACTTGCTCGGCAGCGCTTCCCTCGCCGGCGTGGCAGCTCTCGCCGCCAGCGGTGTTCACGCTGAGCCACGCTTGCAAGGCGATCCGCGTCGCGTGTACGGCGAGCGTTCGCCACTCGAGAAGAGCGCGCGGTCGTTCGGGGCTTCGAACGTCGCCGTCACCACAGGTTCCAGCCGCACGCCGCTGCAGGATCTCTACGGCATCATCACGCCGTCGTCACTACATTTCGAGCGTCATCACTCGGGCGTGCCCAGCATCGATCCTGCTCGACACGAGTTGCTCCTCCATGGTCTGGTTGAGCGGCCGCTCAAGTTCTCCATGGACGAGTTGCGCCGCCTGCCCTGCGTATCGCGGATCCACTTCATCGAGTGCGCGGGCAACGCCGGCCGTGAGCACCGTGGAAATCCGGGGCCGACGGTGCAACTGAGCCACGGGCTTGTGAGTTGCGGCGAGTGGAGCGGCGTTCTCTTGAGTACGCTTCTTCGCGAAGCGAGGCTCAAGGATTCGGCACGCTGGATCGTTGCCGAAGGCGCGGACGCCTCCCGGCATTCGCGCGGCATCCCAATCGCCAAGGCTCTCGATGATGTGATCGTCGCTTACGGACAAAACGGCGAGTCCGTGAGGCCGGAGCAAGGATATCCCTTGCGCCTGGTCGTTCCCGGATGGGAAGGCAACGTGAACGTGAAATGGCTGCATCGGCTGCATGTGACCGATCAGCCCGCGATGTCGCGCGATGAAGCCGCGAGCTACACGGATCTCATGCCAAACGGAAAGGCGCGTCAGTTCAGTTTCGAGATGGAAACGAATTCGGTGATCACGCGTCCCTCGGGTGGCCATCGACCAGAAGGCAAAGGCTTCCACGAAATCAGTGGACTCGCATGGACCGGCCGCGGAACGATTTCCCAGCGCTTGTCGGGGGCCGCGGGTCTTTGGCAGGCGACAAGCCGATCCTCACCGTCGGAAGCTATTGGCCGTACGCAACGACAGTGTTCGATTACATACGCCGCGCGATGCCGTACCAGGGGCCCGGTGAGCTCGCAGCGAACGACGTCTATGCGCTCACCGCTTGGACCCTGGCCGAGAATGGGATCGTGAAGACTACGTTCGTAGCCACTGAGAGCACGCTGCCGAGCGTCCGCATGCCGAATCGGGAGGGTTTCGAGAGGCCGTCTCAATAGGTTCGGCATGCTGCGCATTGAGCTTGATGATCAAATCCATGCGCACTCCGAGCAAGCTGCGGAGGACTGGTGCAGGTCGTGCACTCCTGAATCGCACTATCGAGGTTGGTCGCTCCCGCGGGTATCGAGGTCCTCTACCTGGAAACTGGTTGCCATCCTGCGTTTCTTGCCCGCTCAAGCCCTGTACCGCAGTGCTGGCTTCGCGCTTTGCGGGCTTCTGGGTCCTGTCGCGAGAACGGGCTCGCGCTCCAGATTGTCCTCAGTTGGCGTGATGTGCTTCGTAACGCGGAAGCGTTGGTCACCGATCTTGAAGTCGTAGCGGATGCGGCGGAGACCCGCCGGTATTTCAGCCGAGTTGGCCGCGAGATGCACGCACGCTGCTGTGAGCAGCCCGTGCGCTGCTGCTTTTCCAGGGCGCACCGTGAACACGAGTCTTCTCCTCAATAACTAAACAACTTAAACCCGGCGCCATTGTCCCGGCGGTCGCAAGCGCCTGTGCCAGAAGTGGGAGCGATCGAGGAACGCAAGGACGAACTGTTCTTGCCTGCGTTCCTCAGCCTAGCGCGCCGACTGGGCATTGATTGGCCGACCTGAAGCTGATGCCGCTCAGGCTGTAAGCTGCTCGTGGAGTTCTAAGATGCAAAAGCTGAAAGGCGCTTGGCTAAGTTGGTTAGAGGTTCCTTCCCAAAGCTGCTACCGGGTGCATCCGTCGGCTGCGCAGATTCGCGATGACCGGTCCAGGTCGCGGCGCATCTCGTCGTTTGCGGCCATATGCTCTTTCAGCTGATCTTCGGTCATGCAGAGTTCCGTGGTGCGACGCGAACCGCCCACCGGCCCCTTGCGGCAGTACCTCAGATCCCAGTCAACGATCTTGGCCCTCCATCCGGCTGGCGGCTTGAACGCCCGTCTCGTGTCGCCCGAGGGAGCCGCCGTCGACGCCGTGTTCTCCGCCGATGCAGCGGGAGCGGGTGACGGTGACGCAGCGGGTGCAGACGACGGCGCAGTTTCGGATTTGCGCGGGGATGACGCACAGCCGGCAAGGATTGCTATCACAACCAGGATCAGAGCTCGCATATCGCCATCCTTCTTGATTTGTATGCGCATCCGGTCGGGATAGCCACCGGCCTCGCAACGCCGAGCACTACTGTAACGTAGCCGATAGAACGACTTTTGAGCAAGGCTGCAGAGACGCTGCCTGAATCTGATGAGGATGATCGCCTGGCCGGTGTCAACGCGGGTCAGTACGCCAATTCCTGATATACGAGAAGGCTGCTCGGGGTTGGCAGATGCTCGATTCCGCGCGACCACGTGCGCCCGGCATCTTCCGATATGTATAGGTTCCCCGCGTGGTCGACCACTGCGACCGCAGAGGCGCGCGTCGCTATGCAACCTGTATCGGCGATGCCATCGATCTGTCTCGGCAGTCCTCCGCCGACGGGCAGCAGCGGGCCCGGCTCGTCTATTCGTCGGCGATAGATTGCGCCGTGTGCAGAGAAGTGATTCTCGGACGCGGCTACGAGAATGTCGTCACCCGCAAATGCCACGGCCGAGCAATACGAGGCGTGGAGTCCGTCCCGCTCAACGTTCCATGTCGCGCCGCTATCCTCGCTGACGCAGAGTCCACTCGCTGCCGCGGCGATCACGATGTCGGGTCGGGTCGGGTCGGATGGGCGCAGACTTGGTGGACGTCATGCTCGATATCGATGGTGGGTCGCCACGTGAGGCCGCCATCGGTGGATCGCGGGATGCCGCCGACATGCACGTTGAGGAGAAGCACAGCATCGTCGCACGTTGCTGTCATTGACCGAATTCCGAGCGGTGGGCCGACCAGCTGGCCATTGATGAAGGCCGTTCCCGCATACCATCTGTCGCGCCCAGCGATCTCATTGAGCCCGGAAAGTGGCTCGAGCTTGCCGTTCGCGCCGAGGCGCAGCACTTGTGCATCGTTCGTCCCGACGTAGATGCTATCGCCAACCGCTGTACAACATGAGAGATCGGATTCACTCATTGCAATCGTGCGCCACCCGCCAGCAGCAGTGCGTCGGCGAAGCGACCGCCCGCCAACGATTGCGAGAGCACCACCATTCCCGTCAGGCGCAAGACCGCTCACCGGCTGATCCGCCAGCTCCTGGTGGGACGTTCCGCCAGTGACGACGAACAATCCATCGCGCCAGGTTGCTACGAGCACCGTTGGCGTCGTCATCGCGGAACCTCTCGTATAGCTGGAGTCGTGGCCCAAGCGTGCGCCTGGTCGCACCAGCGTGTCGAGTGTTCGACGAGCCAGATCAGCGATGCTTCACGTCTGACGCGCTCACGGGCCGAGTGGTCCGGCGCGATCGACGATCACGTACGACGCTTCAACCTGCGGGTTCGGTGTTGCCCCGCCTATCGAGGTCAGGCTGCATTTCCCATGGGCGGCATCTTGTCGAATTTCGGCAGGGCTGGATCGATGTGGTCCCAGGCGTAACCGCGCACGCTGTACGTCGCCATTTGCGGCCTGTATCGGCCTGGATCGTCAAGGCTCGCAGCGTGCACGGTGAAAACATCGGGCATGGCCGCAAACGTCAGATAGACCGGTGACCCGCAGGTGGGGCAGAAGGCGCGAGTCTTTACATTGCCGCTGTCGCCAACGATGTCCCAGTGCTTCGCTTCGCCTCGGAGTTTCACGCCTGTGCGCGGAAAGGTCAGATAGGATCCGTGCCCGGCGCCGCTCTTGCGCTGACAGTCGCGACACTGGCAGTGATTCTGCACCAATGGTTCGCCAGAAATTTCGTAGCGGATCGCGCCGCAGGCGCATCCGCCGGCATAAACCTCGCTCATGTCTTCTCTCCTTACGATCTGAATTGCTGAACGACTTGAATGATTTGAATGAATGGGTTTTCAACGTGCCTCGGTTTGAAAACCTGGAGATAGGCTAGCGCCGGCGCATGCAACGGTGAGAGTGACAAGTGTGTCGGGATTCCTGGTCGCGCTTCATTACCCGAATCGCAAGCGCTCAGGACGCGCATGAACACCAATCATGAGCCGCTGCCGTGACGAGAGGCGCCCACGCGAATCGCGCCACACGTGTCACTCGCGGCTGCTTGTCATTGAGGTCTGATTTGTTCTGCAGCCGCGCGGCGTCGTGCGCCCGATTCGGCACTGGAGGCTTCCCTGAGAACAGGAGCGAGGAGAGAACGATGAAATATCAGAACTGCTGAGTGTCGATACGCCGCAGGCGATGCTCGGCAGCCGAGTAGTGCGTGGTAATGCGCCCGCTCTCATGCCCACGCAAGTTCTGGCGATCTCAGAGTTCTGAAAGGCACGTTGAGTTATCGCGCTTCGGCGACGGCGTTTGCGCCGGCATTTCGGGACTCATCAATCCGCGTACGCGGCCAGTTGAGATATGAAACGCCCGTGGCGATCACCCTGCAACGCTGCTGAGGAAAGCGCCCCCCAGATCCGTCATAACGTTGAAAGCAGCGCTGCGCGACTTACCCAAGCCGCGGCAGACGCTACGCCAACAACTTGAGATCAGGGGGGATTGCGAATGACACTGCCAAAGAAGCAGGTGTGCAAACCGAGCGGCGCTCGAAATAGCATTGCTCTGCGAAACACCATAGCCGCCGCAACAGGGATTGCGGTCTCGTCAGTCGTTCAAGTGACGATCGCAGCGGAGATCGAGGAGGTTGTCGTCGTCGGCGTGCGCCAGTCCCTCGAGACTTCGCAACAGATCAAGATGGAGGCCGACACGTTCGTCGACTCCATCACTGCGACCGATATCGGCGCGTTCCCGGACAAATCGGTAGCTGAAGCGCTGCAGCGTGTGCCGGGCATCACCGTATCCAGACTGCAATCCAGCGACGACAGTACGCACTTTTCCGCAGAGCCCGCCAGCGTCCTGATTCGCGGCCTGACCTTCGTGCGTACCGAGTTCAATGGGCGCGACAGCTTTTCTGCAGATGGCTATCGCGGTCTGAACTTCAACGATATCTCCCCTGAGCTGATGGCGGGCGTCGATTCGTACAAGAACCAGACAGCCGAGATGATCGAGGGCGGCATCGCAGGTTCAGTGAATCTGCGCACGCGCCTGCCTTTCGACTCGGAGGGGCAGGTTTTTTCGCTGACCGGTCGCGCCAATTACGGCGACCGCAGCGAGGACACGACCTACGAGGGATCCGGCATCTACAGCAACGTCTGGGAGATCAGCGCCGGCCGGATCGGCGCGATGGTCAACTACGCTTACTCGCATGTAAAAACTCAGACCGAAGGCGTGGTGATGCAGCGAATCGGCGCCTTCTGCAACGGCGGCAACAACGACGCCGACGGCAATCCCATCGTCAACGCCGATGGCGCGGTCGCGTGCACGTCGACGCCGTATGGCGGCGCGGGATGGCAGTACATGCCGCGGCAGGTGAACTTCTCGCAGGTTCTGTACGACCGCGAGCGCAAAGGAGCGTCCGCCGCGCTGCAGTTCGAAAGCAGCGACGAGAGCGTGGTAGCCACGCTGCAGTTCATGGACTCACAGTACGACAACCCCTGGCTCGAGCGCAGCTCGAACGTTGGATTCTTCGATCTGTGGGGCGCGCCCGCCTATTCGCCGCAGACGACCGCAAACATCGCACCCGCGGCAGGTACGCCTGCTTTCAGGTTCGGCGCGGACGGAATGCTGGAGTCCGGAGTGCTCACGCAGCCCTCGGGCGCCGGCGGCTGGGGCGCCGGCAGCACTCAGGACAGCATCAATCGCGGCTCGGCAGTTCCGGGGCTGCCGTTCGTCAACTATTGCGGCAGCGGCGGTTGCACGACCGATCGCCAGGGTCTGGATGTGACGAACGAAGCGCGCAACTTTGGCCATACGGAAGGCACTCGCGACATCTCGGCGAATCTGCGCTGGGACATCGGTGAGAACGTGCGCACGAACTTCGACGTGCAGCGCATCGAAGCCGAAACGAACAACTACGACATCCTGGTTGCGAGTCGCACGATGGCTGACGTGGAGTACACCACGAACGGCGACGGTACGCCGCATATCAGGCTGCTGCCCGGTTCGAACGTCAACTACGCGCAGGGCGGCCTGGCCAACCCGCACAACTACTACATTCCCTTCATCCAGGATCATTGGGAAGACAACGACGCAGACGAAACAGCAGCGCGCGCCGACCTCGAATACGACATTGCTGATACAGGCTGGCTCGATTCGCTGAAAGTTGGCGTGCGCCATGCCGATCGTGAACAGAAGGTGCGTTACTCGACGTTCAACTGGTCGCCGGTTGCGGCGCCGTGGAACTGCAACGGTCCGGGTTTCAACGTCGACAACACCGCACCCACGCCGTATCCAGACGCTTGCGGCGGTCCGGGTCGCGTGTTCCAGGGTTATGGCGAAGGGATCTGGGAATCGACGAGTCTCGGCGGCTTCTACAACGGCAATGTGTACGACAACGGCGCGTTGGTTTACCTCAATCGGCCCACACTCGCCGACCGGGATGCTCACATCGGTGCATTGAGCAACGCCGCGATCAACTCGCCTCTCGCGTGGAATCCTCTCTGTGAGCGCCAGACGAACACCGCAGGCTGCTTCATCGCGCCGGAGCTCCTGAGCGTCAACGAGACCAGCAAGGCGGCCTACGCGATGCTGAAGTTCGGCGGACAGGACACGTCGCTGTTCGGCCTCAACGTGCGTGGCAATATCGGGGTCCGCTTCGTGCAGACGGACGTGACCAGCAGCGGCGGTGTTTCTTTCCCCGTTCCGGTCTGGTACGACACCACTGCGGCGACTCCGTGCAACGCACCGCTGGTCGGCAATGCGGTCACGAACATCTCCTGCTGGCTGACGCCCGACCTGCTCGCGTTCAGCAGCGGCGGCGGCGCGGACAACGATCTCGATACCGCGTATGAGAACTGGTTGCCGAGCTTCAACGTCCGCTTCGGCATCGACGACCATCAGTTCGTCCGTTTCGGTTACTCGCGCGCCATGTCGCGCCCGGACTTCGGCTTGTTGCGAAACTTCGTCGGCATTCAGGCGCCGGCGCTGAACAACACGGCTGACTCGCCATATGTCATCCGCGACGCAGCGGGCGCGGTCACGGGTTACAACTTCGTGTTCAACGCAGATTCGGGCTACGGGGCGCTGAAGCCGATCACTGCAGACAATTTCGATCTCTCGTACGAGAACTACTTCGGCAAGAGCAGCTCGTTCACCGTGGGCCTGTTCTACAAGAAGCTGAATGGCAGCATTGCTTTCGGTGAGTTCGATCGAGAGTTCGAGAACAACGGCTCGACTCAGGTGGTGACGGTGCGCGGGCCTCGCAACGGCGAGGGCGGCGGCACACTGAAGGGTGTCGAGGTCGCCTTCCAGACCTTCTTCGACTTCCTGCCGGGTGCGTGGAGCGGCCTGGGTACGCAACTGAACTACACGCATGTGGATCAGTCGGGCATCGACAACTCCAATCTTGCGGTCCAGCCCGGCTACGCTGCCGGGGGCACGATCGCATTCGGCGGCGGCCTGCAGGTCAACGGCGCGGTGCTCGACTCGCATCGCCTCGCCGGCATCTCCGACGACGCCTACAACGTGGTTGCGTTGTACGAGTATGGCCCGATCGGCGCCCGTCTGGCCTACAGCTGGCGTTCGGAGTTCCTGACCAACAACCTCGACTGCTGCATCGGCCTGCCGATGTGGCAGAAGGCGAGCGGCTACCTCGACGGTTCGATCCGCTATCAGATCGGCGACAACATCGAGGTTTCTCTGGACGCCTCCAATCTGTTGAACACGACGACTGTGAATCAACAACAACTGTTCGGCGATTCGACCGCAACGCCGGGCGCCAAGCCGGTGAAGATCGACTCGGCGTGGATCCGCAACGATCGTCGCTTTCAGTTGGGAGTTCGCTTCAAGTACTAGCCCGTCCCCCGGAAGTGCTTGATGCACGCGCCGTTGCGGGCTGCCGCAACGGCGCGCTTGGTGTGCTGGATCATTGTGATGAGTGCGAGGGCGGCAGTGTAGTGGCGCAAGCGTTGAGGATCGTCATTGTCGGCGGCGGATCGGCGGGCTGGATGTGCGCGGCCGCGCTCGCGCGCGTACTGCATCCTGCGCGCTACAGGGTCACGCTCATCGAGTCCGATGAGATCGGCGCGATTGGCGTAGGCGAGGCGACGCTGCCGCACATCAGAACGTTCAACGATCTGCTGGGAATCGATGAGGCGCAGTTCATGCGTCACACGCGGGCCACCTTCAAGCTAGGCATCGAGTTCCGCGATTGGGGTCAGACCGGCGATCGCTACATTCATCCGTTCGGCACGTTCGGCGAGCCCTGGGCCGGCGTCGATTTTCAGCATCATTGGGTCCGGGCTCGGCAGGCGGGCCAGCAGGTCGCGCCGTTCCAGGAGTACTCGTACGCCATTGCAGCCTGCCGTCGCAACGCCTTCGAGTTCCCCAATCTGGACAGCAAGTCGATCCGCTCGACGTATGCCTATGCCTATCACTTCGATGCGAGCCTCTACGCGGATTTCCTGCGCGGCTGGGCGACGCAACGCGGCGTACAGCGGATCGAGGGGCAAGTGCGCGACATCGCGCTTGACGGCGAGTCGGGCAATATCGAATCGCTCACACTGAAGTCCGGGACGCGGATTGGCGGCGAGCTGTTCGTCGACTGCACGGGTTTCCGTTCGGTGCTGCTCGGTGCGAAGCTCGAAGTGAAGTGGGAGGATTGGAGTCAGTGGCTGCCCTGCGACCGCGCGCTCGCTGTGCCTTGCGAGAGAGCGGGGGAGTTCACTCCTTACACCCGCTCCACCGCTCAGACAGGCGGCTGGATCTGGCGAATTCCACTGCAGCATCGAACCGGCAACGGCTATGTGTTCTCGAGTCGGTTCATCAGCGAGGAGCGGGCGCGGGACACGCTGCTTGGACAACTCGACGGCGCGGCGCAGGCCGAACCCAGGTTGCTGCGCTTCAGCGCCGGACGACGTGTGCAGGCGTGGAAGCGCAATTGCATCGCCGTTGGATTGGCGAGCGGATTCCTCGAGCCTCTGGAGTCGACGAGCATTTTTCTCATACAGGCGGCAGTGATCGATCTGCTGCGGCTGATGCCGGCGCCGGAGTCCGGCGGGAAAATCGATCAACGCCTCATCAACGAGTTCAACCGTCTCTCCGACATTCAGTACGCGCGTGTGCGCGACTTCCTGATCCTTCACTACTTCGCCAATCGCAGGCACGGCGAAGCGCTTTGGGATCACGTGCGGGCGATGTCGATTCCCGAGAGCCTGGCGCACAAGATCGGCCTGTTTGAAGCGCGCGGGCACGTTCCTTACTACAAGGATGGATTGTTTTCGCGCGACAGCTGGTTGTCGGTTCTGTTCGGGCAGGGTCTGACGCCGCGCGCCTATGATCGCCTGGCGGACTCTCTCAGCCTGAAAGAGCTGGAGCGAAGAACGCGCGAGCTGCACGAGCGCATCGCGTCGAATGCCTCGGCGATGTCATCGCAAGCCGATTTCATCTCACGCTATTGCGCCGATCCGGAGCCTGAGTCGATGCACGCTGGCGCGGCGGTCTCATGAGCAGCCAACCGATCAATGACGTCATCATTGCGGGGCGTGACGCGGCGCTGTGGCTTTCGGCCTGCGTCCTGCAGACAGCGCTGAAGCCTTCGCATGTGAGAGTCACGGCAATCGAGCTGCCGACTCACCTTCTCGCCCCCGACGCGTACGCGACGCTTCCCGCGCTCGAAGCCCTGCACAACCTGCTCGTGATCGACGAGGCTGCTCTGCTTGGGGCGACTCGCGGCGCATTCTCGTTCGGCCAGAACTTCGCGGCGGCGCCGGGCAAGCACGCTTCTTTCTTTCACGCGTACGGCGCCTACGGCGCACCTGTCGATCAGAAGGCGTTCTTTCCACACTGGTTACGGGCGCGCAGCTTCGGGCTGCAGGTTGCGCTCGAAGACTTCTCGTTGACCGCCGCTGCAGCGAAGCACGGCCGCATGCTGATCCCCGATGCAGCGACTGAAACGTACGGACGCACGGACTACGGATATCACTTGCCGGCGCTCGACTACGTACGCGTGCTCAGGCGCCTGGCGCAGCGTCGCGGAGTGGTGATTCATCAGGCCATGGCGATCGGCTGCACGCTCGATGCGCACACTGGCGCGATCTCGGCAGTCACGCTGGATGACAACAGTCGTATCGAAGGACAATTGTTCATCGATGCGACCGGCCCGGAAGCGTTGTTGATCGGATCCGCTCTGCATGGGCGACGCGAAAGCTGGCGTGAATATTTTCCTGTTGACCAGATGGTCGTAGCCTCGGGCAAGCGCTTCTCCTCCATTCCGCCTTACGCGGAGATCCGTGCCTGTGAGAACGGCTGGGGCGCGTTGCATCCAGGCCGCTCACGCACACACGTCTTGCAGGCGTACTCGAGCGCACTCTGCAGCATGAGTGCAGCCGTGCAGGCGACGGCCAATGTATCAGGCCTGATTCTGCAGGATGCGGCGATCAGAATCTGCGACCCTGGCGTGCGCGCGTCCGCCTGGGAACGCAACTGCGTCGCCATCGGCGGCGCGGCGTGTACGTTCGATCCCGTTCATTCCGTGGACCTCCACGCAGTGCAGATGGCGCTCGTCAACTTTCTGTCGCTCTTCCCGGTCGCAAGCGAGTACTCCGCGGAGCGCATAGAGTTCAATCGCGTAAGCCGGCTCGGATTCGAGCGTCTGCGCGACTTTCAGTCGGCGTACTACCGTCTCAACCGATATGGCGACTCCGCCTTCTGGCGTCATGCTCGCGAATCCAGGATCTCTGCCGAGCTCGCGCACAAAATCGAGACTTTTACGGCGCGCGGCGAGGTCCCTTTATACGAGCACGAGACGTTTGCTCTGGAGAGCTGGCTGGCGCTGTTCATCGGTCATGGCCTCGTTCCAGAGACTCACGATCCCATGGCGGATCGCACGCCGCCGGAGACGATGAGGGCCGAGCTCAGGCGCATTCTGGGCTTCATCAAGGACAAGGTTCTGGAGCAGACAACGCATGACTCCTATCTGCAGAGCGTCTGCGACGGTGCGCGACGACCTTGAGAAAGTGCTCTCGGAGCGCGTGCAGCGCTTCGACGCCCTGCCGCGAGCGCCGGAGCGGCGCCACGTTTCCGCGGAGGACTTCCTCGCCATTGTCGCGGCGGAGTCGCCCGTCATCATCAAAGGTGCGTTGGACCACTGGCCCGCGTTGGCGGCCGGGCGGAGTTCGCCGGCCCGACTGAATGCCTATCTAAAGGACATGGATACCGGAGCGCCGGCTCCAGTCATGGAGGCGCCGCCCAGCAGCGGCGGCCGGTATGGCTACTCGCCTGACATGCGCGAGTTCACTTTCTCAAAGCGGCAGGGCGGAATCAGCGCGACACTCGATCAGATGGAGAGGCTGATCGGCAATCCGCAGGCGCCGTTCATTGCGATCCAGATGTTGCCGCTGATTACGCATTTGCCGGAGTTCGTGCGACAGAACCCTTCATCGCTGCCGCCGCCGCAGGTCGCGCCTCGTCTCTGGATCGGCGGGCCAGTGCGGACACAGACGCACAATGATCGTGACCATAATCTCGCGTGCGTGATTGCCGGTCGCCGTCGCTTTGTGCTGTTCGCGCCCGTGCAGGTGTCCAATCTCTATGTCGGTCCGTTAGACAATCCGCCGCCGCTGTCGCTCGTCGATCCGGAGGCGCCCGATCTCGATCGGTTTCCTCGCTTCCGCCGCGCGCTCGCAGCCGCACGTGTGGCGCATCTCGATGCGGGCGATGCGCTCTTCATCCCAAAGTACTGGTGGCATCACGTCGCCTCGCTCGATCCCTACAATGCAATGGTGAACTATTGGTGGGGCGATACCGCGAGCGGACTCGAGCGCGCCAACGACTGTTTCCTCACTGCGCTGCTCGCGTTGAAGGATTTGCCCGCGGGCGAGCGCGCGTACTGGAAGGAGATGTTCGATAGCTATGTGTTCCGTACTGATGGAGAAGAATCGATAGCGCACATCCCGCCAGCGCTGCAGGGAGCGTTCGGCTCGATGTCGCCAGGCACGCGCGCTCGACTGAAACAGCAGCTGAAGATGGCGTACTTGAAATCATGAGCATGAGTACGGCTGTCTCCAATGATGCGTTGCTGCTGGGTCGGTCGATCAGCGTTCGGCTGCAGCACGTCGGAGCCGAGCGGCAGCCGTTGATGATCGTCGATCACGTGCTGGAGCATCCGCAGGCGATGATCGAGGCCGCGCGCCGTGCGACGTTCTATGCGCCGCGGCATACCAACTATCCGGGCATCAACGCACGTCTGCCGCAGGCCTACTATCTGACTGTCGTCACCGCCTTGCGCGGGCCGATCGAAGCGGCCTTCGGGCTGTCGCGCACGGACTACCTGTCGTACTTCGGATTCTTCGCGTTGGCGATCACGAGCGGGCGCGACGCGCAGCCGGTTCAGAAGATCCCGCATCGGGATGCTCCCGATCCGAACCGGCTCGCCATGGTTCACTATCTTTGCCGCGGGCAGTTCGGCGGCACGGGATTTTTCCGCCACAGAGCCACCGGTTTCGAATCGGTCGACGCCGCACGCCAGCGCACTTACGAAGCGGTAGCGAGAAGGGAGCTGGCCGAAGCCGGATCGCTCACGCATTACGCCGGCGCGGGCACGCGCAACTACGAGCTGATCGGGCAATCGGAGGCGGTGTTCAATCGTCTGATCGTTTACCGGAGCCATGTGTTGCATTCGGCGCTGCTGGGCGACGGTTCGGCGAGCGCGGATCCCGGCGAGGGCCGATTGACGGCGAACGGCTTCATCGAGGCGGCGAGTTAGCCGCACGCGATGCCTGTGCGCGCCTCTTGTGCGAACGGTGGAGCGTTGTCATATTCGTGCGCACAGGGGGGACTGCTCGCCACGCGCGACGCAGGTCGAGACGACAACGATGGCTGAGCTTCCGAACACACGGAAAGGCTGGTTGAACATGCTGCGCGCCGTCAAGCGCGCCGTAGGCGGCGCCGACAGCGCCGAGGATCTGCTGCATTCCGCGTTCGTGCGACTCTCCGAATACAGCGCACGCAACACCGTTGAGAACCCTTCCGCATTCCTGGTCAGAACAGCGGCCAATCTCGCCGTGGACGAGCGCCGGCACAACAAGGTACGGCGTGAAAGTCCGATCGATGTCGGTGAAATGCTGGAGATCTCAGACAATCAGCCCCTGCATCCTGAGGTTTTGGCCGCCCAGGAACGTCTGGAAAAGGTTATGGCGGCCCTCGATTCGCTCGGACCGCGCACGCGGGAGATCTTTCTGTTGCACAGGCTGGATGGGTTGAAGTATCGGGAGATTGCGGCGCGTCTGGACATTACGGTCAGTGCGGTCGAGAAGCACATCGCCAAGGCCAGCCTGTTCCTGGTGAACTGGGTGGAAGGCGAGTGAGCGTTCGACTCGGCAAATCTGAAGTAAACGCAGTGCGGGCCGAAGCCGCAGCCTGGCTGGCGCGCCTGCGTTCCGAGGAAAGAACGCTTGAGGACGAGCGCGGCTTTCGCGCCTGGCTCGCTGAAAGCGAAGACCATCGTGCGGCGTTCGAGACCGCTAACGCCATTTTCGAGATGGCCGGCGCCGCGGATCGGAGGGCGTTTCAGACCCGCGAACCCGCCCGTGTGAGCCGGCGGCACGTTCTGCGCGCAGGCGTCGGGTTTGCGGCGGCGTCGATGGCCGGCATCGCCATCTATCTGCGCTCGGGCACAACGTACGCGACCGACATAGGCGAGCAGCACAAAGTGTCGCTTGAAGACGGCACGCTTGTGAGCCTCGATACCGACACCGAGATCCACGTATCGATGAACGACGTACGCCGCCGCGTGCGGCTGCGGCGCGGGCGGGCTCATTTTAATGTGGCCGAGGACCTGATCCGCCCGTTTCAGGTGATCGCCGGCGCTCAATGGGTGACCGCCTCGCGCGGCCATTTTGATGTGAGCCGCGACGGCATGGTCGTCTCCGTACTGCTGGAGGAGGGACCGGTGCAGGTCGCGCCTGATGAGCCGATCGAGGGTGGCGTCATGCCGCGCCTGTTGACGCCTGGCCAGCTGGCGGTCTTTGCGGCCGACAAGCTCGTGCGCGAGGAGCGCCCGGAGATGGCGCAGGCGATCGCCTGGCGCCACGGCCGGCTCGCGTTCTTCGAAGAGCCATTGTCCGAAGCCGTTGCCGCGATGAATCGCTATACGCGCCGGCCGATCGTGATTCTGGATGCGGAGATCGCCCAGATGCCCATTTCCGGCAACTACAGCGTCGGGGATCCGCAGGCGTTTGCGACGTCGATCTCGGTGCTGTTGCCGGTGCGCGTGGATCTGGAGCGCAGCCGCATCACCTTGCGAAGCGCCTCATCGGGAACGGTCATCAAGAAGGGCTGAGGAAACTCGTTGCCTGATTCGTCATAGATTGGATAGACCGCCGGCGCGAACGGCGGCTAGCCGGGGGAGCATGTCTTCGAAGTCGACTCGCGCGCTTCGCATCGCGGTGCGGTGCGCGGTTGCCGTTGCAGCCGTCACGATCGCCGGTGTCGTGGCCGCGCAGCAGGACGCCGTCAACGTCCTGATCGAAGCGCAATCGGTCGATGCGGCGCTGCGGGAATTGTCCCGTCAGACCAATACCAACATCCTGTTCTCGCCGCAGGCCGTGCATGGCCTGAGATCGCTCGCTGTCAACGCGACGATGACCGCGGAGGAGGCGGCGAAGGCGTTGATTGCGGAGACCGATCTGGAGGTCGTGCGCGATGCAGCCGGCGCGCTGATCGTGCGCCGCCGCCGCGCTGCGCCGGTCACGGGGGCTGCCGGCCTCGAAGAAGTCATCGTGGTCGGCGTGCGCCATTCGCTGGAGACCTCGCAGGAGATCAAGCGCGACGCCGACACGTTCGTGGATTCGGTGAGCGCGACTGACATCGGAGCTTTTCCGGACAAGTCGGTGGCCGAAGCCTTGCAGCGCGTTGCGGGCATTACGGTTTCGCGCCTGCAATCCAACGACGACAGCACGCATTTCTCAGCGGAGCCCGCAGGTGTGCTGATTCGCGGCCTCACGTTCGTGCGCACTGAATTCAACGGGCGCGACAGCTTTTCCGCAGACGGATATCGCGGGCTCAACTTCAACGACATTTCGCCGGAGCTGATGGCCGGCGTCGACGTCTACAAGAATCAGACGGCGGAGATGATCGAGGGAGGGATCGCGGGAACGGTCAATCTGCGCACGCGTCTGCCGTTCGACTCCGCTGATCGGGTGTTCTCGATCACCGGGCGGGCCAACTACGGCGACCGCAGCGACGACACGACTTACGAAGGCTCCGGCATCTACGCGGATGTCTGGAACACGGACCTCGGTCGCTTCGGCCTGATGGCGAACTACGCGTACTCGCACGTGAAGACGCAGACCGAGGGCGTCATCATGCAGCGCATCGGCGCGTTCTGCAGCGAGGGCGATACCGACGCCGCGGGCAACGCGATCATCAGATCAGACGGTTCGATCCCGTGCGCGACGACTCCGTTCGGCGGCTCTGACTGGCAGTACATTCCGAGCCAGGTGAACTTCTCGCAGGTGCTTTACGACCGCGTGCGTCACGGCGCATCCGCGGCGTTGCAGTTCGAGAGCAACGACAGGCGCTTCCTCGCGACGGTTCAGTACATGGACTCACAGTATGAGAACGCATGGGGTGAGCGCAGCTCCAACATCTCGTTCTTCGATCTCTGGGCAGCGCCCGGCTATTCCCCACAGAGCAGCGCCTTCATCGGTCCGGCCGACGGTACGCCGGCTTTCGCTTTCGGCCCCGACGGGATGTTGCAATCGGGTGTGCTCACGCAGCCGACCGGCGACTGGCTGGGCGGCAGCACGCAAGGCAACATCGCGTTTGGCTCCGCCGTTCCTGGTCTGCCGTTCGTCAACTACTGCGGACCACAACCCGACGGCGACCCGTCCGCGTGCAGCACGCAGCGTCAAGGCGTCTACGTCGGCAACGAGGCCCGGAACTTCGATCATGCCGAAGGCACGCGCGACATCTCCGCGAATCTGCGCTGGAACGTCAACGATCGGCTGCGCACGACCTTCGACGTGCAGCACATCGAAGCCGAGACGAACAATTACGACATTCTGGTCGCCAATCGCACCATGGCGGACGCGCGGTATGGAACCAACGGCGATGGCGTCCCGCGCATCGACCTGCTGCCTGGATCCAACGTCAACTATGCCCCTGGCTTTCTCGCGAACCCGCACAACTACTTCATTCCCTTCATTCAGGATCATCTGGAGGACAATGAGGCGCGGGAGACTGCCGTGCGCACAGATCTCGAATATCAGATCGGCGAGCGCGGCTGGCTCGACTCACTGAAAGTGGGTGCGCGTTACGCGGACCGGCGGCAGAAAGTTCGCTATTCGACCTATAACTGGTCCCCGGTGGCCGCGCCGTGGGCCTGCAATGGACCGGCTTTCAACGTCGACAATTCCAGCCCCGCCGCGTATCCCGCGGGCTGCGGCGAATCCGGCCGTGTGTTTCGCGGCTACGGCGCGAACATCTGGGAAGTCGAGAGTCTCGGCGATTTTTACGACGCCCAGGTGTTTGCGAACGGGCCGATGGTGTTTCTCAATCGCGCCACGCTGACTGATCGCGCACGCCACGTTCAGGCATTGAGCGGAGCAACGACGAGCTCGCCATTGCCGTGGACGCCATTGTGTCAGCGCACCCGCAACACCGAAGGTTGCTTCATCGATCCGGAGATCCTGGATGTCGCGGAGGACACGCAAGCGCTGTACGCCATGCTGCGATTCGGCGGGGAGGGCGCGACCGTCCTCGGAGGCACCGGCGTTCGCGGCAACATCGGCCTGCGCTACGTGCGCAGCGAAGTGAACAGCAACGGCGGTGTCGTCTTTCCCGTGGCGACCTGGCAGCAGAGCGCGGCCGCAACGCCGTGCGATGCGCCGCTCGTTGGAAATTCAGTTACGCACCTCTCGTGCTGGTTGACCCCGGAATTGCTGGCGTTCAGCAACGGTGCGGGCGTCGATAACAATCTGAGCAGCACTCACGACGACATTCTGCCGAGCTTCAATGTGCGATTACGGCTCAACGAGCAACAATTCGTTCGCTTCGGAGCATCGCGATCCTTGTCGCGTCCCGACTTCGGCCTGTTGCGCAACTACGTCGGCATCCAGTCGCCCGCGATCGACACGTCGCCCGACTCACGCTATGTGATCTATAGCTCTCCGAATGCTCCACGTACTGCCGAGAACGTGTCCGGCTACAGATTCGTGTTCCACGCCGACTCGGGTTTCGGCGGGCTGGAGCCGATCACTTCAGACAATTTCGATCTCGCCTACGAGAACTACTGGGGCAAGAGCAGTTCGTTCACGCTGGGCCTCTTCTACAAGAGACTGAACGGGAGCATTGCATTCGGCGAGTTCGAACGTGAGTTCGAGAACAATGGGACGCAGCAGACGGTCGTCGTCCGCGGGCCGCGCAACGGGGAAGGCGGAGGAAGGCTCAAAGGAGCCGAGTTCGCTTTCCAGACGTTCTTCGATTTCCTGCCGGGCGCCTGGAGCGGGCTGGGTGTGCAGCTCAACTACACGCATGTCCATCAGTCCGGCATCAACAATTCGAATCTGGCGATTCAACCAGGCTATGCGGCTGGCGGCACGATCGCGTTCGGCGGCGGTCTGCAGGTCAACGACGAGGTGATCGATTCGCATCGGCTCGCGGGAATCTCCGATGATTCCTACAACATCGTCGCACTCTATGAGCATGGACCCATCGGTGCGCGACTTGCTTATAGCTGGCGCTCCGAGTTCCTGACCAACAATCTCGACTGCTGCATCGGTCTGCCGATGTGGCAGAAGGCGAGCGGGTATCTGGACGGCTCGATCAGGTTCCGGGTCGGGAACAACATCGAACTCTCTCTGGACGGCTCCAATCTGCTGAATACGACGACGGTGAATCAGCAGCAACTGTTCGGCGATTCGCCCTTGACGCCCGGAGCGGCGGCAGTGCGGCGCGACTCGGCGTGGATCAGGAGCGATCGGCGCTTCCAGCTCGGCATTCGGCTCAAGTACTGAGGCAAAGCAGGGCGCAGCACGTCACTGGTATGCGGGCTGCTCAGTCAGCTTTGCGCCGATCTGGTCTCGGAGCTCCATGGTGAAGTACTCGGTTCAGGCGCTGCTCGCGCTCGCGTTTGTGCTGCCAACCGCACAGGTCGGCGCGGCCGAGTGCGTGCACTCGCCCGGCAAGGTGCTGCTGGTTTGCGTGGGCGCCGAGAACGGTCGCGCGTTCTACGAAGTGAGCCGGCGCGGCAAACCGGTGCTGAAGCGCTCCGCGCTCGGACTGGTCTTCGTCGGTGAAGAACCGGCGAAGGTCGCGCTTGCGGGCCGTGCGCAACGCAACGCTCACGATTCCACGTGGGAGCAGCCCTGGGGCGAGGAGCGTGTCATCCATGATCGTCATAACGAGCTGCGCGTAGCGCTGCGCGGGGACACGCTCAACATGACTTCCTTCGACGTCATCGTGCGCGCGTTCGACGACGGCTTCGGTCTGCGCTACGACTACAAGAACATTCCCGCGGATCGTGCAGTGGCGATCAGCGAAGAGCTGACACAGTTCCGTCCGGTGGGTAGTTATCACGCCTGGTGGTTCCTGGCTTACCAGAAGGAGCGGGATGAATATCTGTATCGACGCACGCCGCTCGATCAGGTCACCGAAGCGGAAACTCCGCTCACTCTGGAGTCGTCCAACCTCTATCTGTCGATTCACGAAGCGGCGCTCATCGACTACGCGAGCATGACGCTCGAGCTCACTGCGCCCGATACATTGCAGGCGGACCTCATGCCCTGGTCGGACGGCGTCAAGGTGCGTCGCACCGGAGCCTTTCAGACGCCGTGGCGCACTGTGCTGATCGCCGAAACACCCGGCGGGCTTGCTGATTCGCGCATTGAGTTAAATCTCAACGAGCCGAACAGGCTCGGTGACGCCTCGTACGCGCGTCCGGGCAAGTACGTCGGCATCTGGTGGGAGATGCATCTGAACCGCTCCACCTGGGGCAGCGGACCGAAACATGGCGCCACCACCGCGAACACAAAGCGCTACATCGATTTCGCCGCCAGATACGGGTTCAGCGGCGTGCTGGTCGAGGGCTGGAACACCGGCTGGGACGGCGACTGGATTGCGAACGGCGCCGGCTTCAACTTCAAGCAGGCGTATCCCGATTTCGACCTCTCCGAAGTGACAGCGTACGCGCGCAGCAAGGGCGTTTCATTGATTGGCCACAACGAAACGGCGGGCGCCGTCGCGAACTATGAATCGCAGATGGCGGCCGGGTTCGCGCAGTACGCCAGGCACGGCGTACATACGGTAAAAACCGGCTACGTGAAGCCCAACGGTACGATTGAACGCATCACCGGCGACGGCGTCGCGCATAACGAATGGTTTGCGGGCCAGTATCTTGTGCGGCACCACCAGCTTGTCGCCGAGACGGCCGCAAAGCACCGCATCGCGATCAACGCTCACGAGCCGGTCAAGGACACGGGCTTACGACGCACCTATCCAAACATGATGTCGCGTGAAGGCGCACGAGGGCAGGAGTTCAATGCGTGGGGTGATCCAACCAATCCGCCCGAGCACGTGACGACATTGCCCTTCACACGCCTGTTGGCGGGTCCGATGGATTTCACTCCGGGCATTTTCGATATCACGGCAGGCAAAACCGATGTGGCGAAGCGCGTGCAGTCGACGCTTGCCAATCAGCTTGCACTTTACGTCGTGATCTACAGCCCGCTGCACATGGCGGCCGATCTGCCTGAGAACTACGAGCGCCATCTCGATGCATTCCAGTTCATCCGCGACGTGCCGACGGACTGGGAACGCTCTCGCACGATCGATGCGCGTATTGGCGACTACATTGTCATCGCGCGCCAGCAGCGGAACGGAAAAGATTGGTTCCTCGGCGCGCTGACCGATGAGCAGGCGCGATCGCTTACGCTGCCGCTCGATTTCCTGGAGCCGAAGCAGCGCTATCGAGCCGAGATCTATCGTGATGCGCCGGATGCGGACTACCGAACGAATCCGGTCGCCTACGAGGTCGCGCAACAGGCGGTTGGATCGACGGATCGGCTCACGCTGACGTTAGCGCCAGGGGGTGGAACGGCGATCAGGTTCAAAGCGCTGGATTGAAATAGACGCCGCGTTCAGTCCGTCCGAGCAACTGCTCGTGATCCCTGTCGCACGGCGTCGATGTCATTGACCGTCGTGGCAAGTGATTGCTCCACTGAAAGACATCCGAACTCACTCTCAGCCACTCCTATGCGCCGCTCTGAGGTTTGGCTCTGTCCTTTGTTTCGACCAATCGTGTGACGATGCCTGGCAGGTTTTCCATTGCGGTCGGCTTCGCGATCACCTCGCGAACACCCAGGCGCCGCGCCTTTTCGACCTCATCCGCCGGTAGATAACCCGAGGCGAGGACGACCAACGCGTCCGGGCGAAGACGAAGCATCTGTAGGGCCAGCTCCAGTCCGGACATTTCCGGCATGTTGAAATCGGTGACAACCAGATCGAAAGCTCGCGGATCTGATTTGAAAGCACTGAGAGCCTGTGCGGCAGAGGTGTGCGCCGTCACCCGATAGCCAACCCGGGTCAGGAAGCGCGTAGCAAGGTGCACGAGGGGTTCCTCGTCATCGACATACAGGATGTGCTGGCCGCGACCCAGCAAGTCCGACGACTTCGGCGTACGCATTGGGTTAGCGCAAGCCTCATCGGGTGTCGCCGGGAAGAACAGGTGAAATGCTGAGCCGCGCCCTGGGTGGCTCTCCACGGTGATCGCCCCACCAAACCCGCGCATGATTCCTTGCACCACGGGCAATCCCAACCCGGTCCCCAGGCCCTGCGGCTTGGTCGTGAAGAAGGGCTCGAAGATGCGGCCCAGCGTCGCCGGGTCCATACCCTTGCCCGTGTCTCTCACCGACATCCGAACGTAGTTGCCGGTTTCGAGCTCGGGACTCATTTCCTCGGAATCGCCGTCGATGTTGCAGGCCTCGAGACTGATGTCGATGCGGCCCGATTGAGTATCCATTGCATGCCAGCTGTTCGTGACCAGATTCAAAATGACCTGGTGCACCTGCGATGCATCGGCTCGTACGGTCGGCAGACGAGGAGAGCTGCGCACTCTCAATTCAACGCCCGCCGGAAGAGTCGCGCGCAGCAGCGTCACCGCTTCGTTGACGACCGTCTCGAAATCGATGGACTGGAGTTGGTGCTCCGTAGGACGCCCGAACGTGAGCAGGCGGCTCACAAGATCCTTGGCGCGCTTACTGGCCCGACTGATCTCTCTGATGCTCTCCTGCGCCGGATGGTCTTCCGTCAGATCCATGCGGGCGAGTTCCGCGTTGCCTACGATGGTTCCAATGAGATTGTTGAAGTCGTGCGCAATGCCTCCCGCCAGTTGTCCAACCGCTTCCATTTTCTGAGATTGACGCACCTGCGCCTCGAGGAGTTTGCGTTCGGTGATGTCGCGCGCGACACCGACATGACGCTCGATCTTTCCATCGGGACCACGTACGGGAAACACCTGATCGCGTATCCAGCGCTCGGAGCCGTCCGGCCGCCTGATTCGATACTCCTCGTTGAAATTCCCGTGGCTGTGAAGAGCGTCGAGCGCTGCTTTGATGCGCGGGCGGTCTTCAGGGTGGACCGCGTCGCTCCAGGAGCTCGGCGCGTCATAGACGCTCTCGCGCGTTCGCCCCCAGATCTTTTCGTAGGCGGGACTGATGTAGAGCACGCGGTTTGCGCGCGCGTCTGAAATCCAAAACACATCATTGATCGTTTCGGCGATCTGCCGAAAGCGTTCTTCACTCAGGCGCAACTGCTGAAGCGCTGCAGCGCGGTCTCGCTCGCGCTCGTAGCTGTCGAGAGCGAAGGCGATGTCCGACGCCAGCGTGTCGAGTAGCTGCAGCTCCTCTGCATCGAAGAAGTTCGGCTCAGGCGCATACAGATTCAGAGTACCGATGCGGCGCGCGGAGACCGTCAGGGCCAGCGACACCATTGATCGATATCCACGCTGCAACGCAGGCTCCCGCCAGGGGCGCGCAAGTACATCCGCGGCGATGTCGTTGCACACTGCGTGCTCTCCGGTTTCAAGCGCCCGGAACGTGAACGCACAGCCCTGTTGAGGATCACTGAAGATCTTCGTCAGAATCTCGAGCGTGTCGGGTGTTGCGCCAGCGTGAGCGGCTATCTGCAATTCACCGGCAGACCCGTGCACGAGCCCGATCCACGCGAGCTTGAAGCGCCCTTTCTCGACAGCAACCTGGCACGCTCTCTCGAGAATCTGCTGTGGCTCACGTTCGCGCAGCATGACCTGACTAATGCCGCTCAGGACTGAATGGGTGCGGTTCAGCCGTGCAATACGCTCCTCAGCCAGCTTGCGTTGCGTCACATCGATATGACAGCCCAGCATTCTGGAGGGTCTGCCGTCGGCGTCGCGAACAGCCTCGCCTCGGGAGTAAATCCAGCGCCACGTTCCGTTCTTGTGGAGCATCCGGAATTCAACCTCGTGCGCACCCTGCGGATCAGAGAGATACGCCCGCAGCTGCGCATTCGTCGAACCCGCATCGTCGGGATGCAGGCGGCGCTCCCATTCGGAGAGGTCATCCGCGACTTCATCCTCGTCATAGCCGAGCTGCAGTTTCCACTCGCGCGAAAACACAACTTGCTGTGTGTGCAGATCCAGATCCCACAAGCCGACATTCGCCGCTTTGACCGCAAGAGAAAGTCGTTGCTCGCTGGCGCGCAGTGCAGGTTCCATCTGGAGGCGCTGCTGCTCCAGAACGAGCGCGGCCTCCCGGTCCCTGTACGTTGCGCACAAGCCGTGGACGTGCTGGACGAGTACTTCGATACGACTCTTCTCTTCCTCAGAATAGCCGCCCGATCGATTGGCGAGTGCAACCAGCCCGACGACCTGTTCGCCCGTGGAAATGGGCACGCCGAGGAAATTGTGCAGAGGCGGATGGCCGCGCGGCAGACCGCCAGACCGCGGATCACTGTGCGGCTGATTGACGATGACCACCTGTCCGGTCGTGAGTGCGCGGCCGAACAAATTGTCGAAGCGCGTAAACTCCACGTAGCCGACCTCCTCGTAGCGACGGAGGGCCTCTTGATAGAAATTGCGGTTGATGAGTTCATCCCACGAAAAACCTTCGTGAGCGAGCGCACGAAGCTGAGGTCCGTCCATCAATACAGCGACGAAGCCGTACTCGCTTTGCGTCAGATGGAGCGCAGTGCGCAGCAGGCGGCCCATTGCTGCTCGCCAATCACCACGTTCCACGTACGCGGCGAGCGACTCCGAGACCGCTGTCAGTAGCTCGGCTTTAACTGCAAGCGCGTCCTGCGCACGCTTCCGCTCGGTTACATCCTGTGCGATCGCGAGGAGTGCATCTACCTTCGGGCCCCGCGCGCGCAGCGGTCCTGCGTGAAATTCCAGCCAGCGCCGAGCGCCTTTCAATCCGACGATCTCAAACTCGTGCGCAGCGGTTTCGCCGCGAAACACCTTCTCGGCCAGGGCGCGAAATGACTCGCGACTGGGTTCGGGCAGGAGGGAGTAGAAACACTGGCCAGGGATTTCTTCGAGGCGATTTGCTTCTACGGTGCGCAGACAAGCTGCGCTGATTTCGCGGATCGATCCGTCAGGCTCCAGAACCAGCACGCGTTCTGCACCGGCTTCCGCAAGCAACCGAAGCCGGTGAAGAGCCTGTTCGCGATCGGAGCTTGCTGGTCGGTCTGTGGGGGAGGTTCGAGCCAAGGCTTTCTCACCGGCGCCGGACGCCTCAAGGGGATGCACTGTCGGCAGGCCGTGCTCGCCACGAAGACGCAGCTCATTAGACGCTTGGCGGACCGCCTGAGTTTCCTCGTCGGCGTTCGTCCCGGCCAAGAGCCCATGACGTTCGGATGTAGCCTTGTATGTCGGCAACTACAGCGACGTTTCGAATTGCGGATGCAAAGTGCGTCAATGCGGAACTCACCTTGGGATCGCCGCGCCGCCCTGAAAATTCTTCCATCGAGACTCGGGGTCGGCTGCGCTCAGCGCCGCGCTGATCCCGGTGGACCATGGTGAAGTACTTTTCGAGGGCCGCTGGAACTGCCAGATCGTCGGGGTCAGCGGCGGCGCGGGCCCGCCATGAACGAAGAGAATGATGGGATTTGCTTTGTCATGACCGCGAACATTGAGTCACTGCTCGACGCGGCCGATTTTCGTCGCGTATGACTCCTGTATCCCGAGGGCGGCGCGATGCGCTCGAGGTCCCGGATGATTTCCCTTGCCGTCGCATAGGGTGCTGTGTCCGGGCACGATTGCGCGTCCGCGCGCACAGAGGTGGTCAGCAGAAAGAACAGGGCGAGCGCGATCGGTCTCATGCTTCTATGTCCTTCCGGAAGCTGCGAACTGTCTCATCGGCATTCTTGCAGAATGAGACGGTCAGGTGCGGCTGGCTTGTCACAAGGAGTTGCCGCACAGTGGCTCCGCCGATCCTTTCGTTTCAAATGAGGCAGACCATGTCGAATGGCTGTATCAGAATTCTGATCGTGGCTCTTGCAGGGTCGTTCGCACCATCGCTGCAGGCGCAACAGATCTGGACGCTGGAGGGTGTGAAGATCTATCCCGCGCCCGATGTCGCGCCGATCAGCGGCAAGGTCCTGATCGCGGGCGCGAAGATCCGCTCCGTCGCACCCGCTTCGGACACACGCGCGGCGACTGCAACGAAGGCGCCCGAATGCCAGGGCGGCGTAATCGTCGCGGGCTTTCAGAACAGCCACGTGCATTTCACGAGTGACGAATTCCTGAGCGCCGGCCGTCAGTCGGCCCAGGCGCTCGATACCGCGCTGACCCAGATGTTGACGCGGTACGGCTACACGACCGTCTTCGACATCGCCTCCGATCGCGACAGCACGCTCGCCCTGCGGGATCGAATCGAGAAGGGCGACGTGCGCGGACCAAGAATCCTCACTGTCGGCCTGGCTCTCTTTCCGCCGAACGGCTTGCCGGTTTATATCTCGCACCTGCGCAAAGAGCTGCTGGACAAGCTCCCTCAGCCGAGCGCGCCCGATGAGGCGCTCCAGGCGCTGCGCGAAAACTTCGCCAACGGTACGGACGGCGCCAAGCTTTTCCTCGCCACGCCGCAAAGCGACAAGAGCTTGAAGCGTATGCCGACCGACGTGGTACGTGCGGCCGTGAATGAAACCCATCGCCGAGGCAGGCTGGCGTTCGCTCATCCGACTGACATGCAGGGGATTCAGCAAGCGATCGATGCTCGCGTCGACGTCCTCGCGCATCCGCCGATCGGCGAACCTGCGCCGTGGCCGGAGCCGCTGATGAAGCAGGTGCGCGACGCGGGCATGTCCATGATTCCCACGCTTCACCTGTTCGAGTTCGAGCTTCAGAAGCAGCGCGTGCCAGCCGCCGTAGCCGAACGGCTCGTGAACGAGAGCGTCGCAGAGTTCGGCAAGTTCGCCGCAATGGGTGGGCAGGTGCTCTTCGGCACCGATGTCGGCTACATGACCGACTACGATCCCACTCGCGAGTACGAGCTGATGGCCGAAGCGGGCCTGACGCCCATGGCGATCCTTGCATCGATGACGACGACGCCCGCGGCGCGCTGGAAAGAACAGGACCGGCGAGGACGCATTGCAGCCGGCATGGACGCGGACATCGTCGTGCTTGATGCAGATCCTGCGGACTCACCGCGCAACTTTGCCGCAGTTCGTTGCACCATTCGCGGCGGCGAAGTCATCTACGCGCGCCGGTGAGCTTGCTGCGTGCATCCGGTGAGGCGGGAGGGCCAGCGATAAGGCGCTCAAATCTCAGCACGCGCGCCGATCCGGCGCGCGATTCGAGCAGCGCGCGAGCCGTTTGACCAATTACCCGGGCGAACTCCGGAGGAGCCCCGCGGCGGAGGATTGCAGACGCTGCGCGACTCGAAGCACGTCGGGACGACTCTCGTCCGGGTGCATGACGAGAAAGTTGCCGAGCTCGTTCGAGATTCCCGCGCGCGACACGCGCAGGAGGCGTCCGCTGTTGAGGCATGCGTGTGCAAGCGGAGTCCGCAGCATTGCGACGCCCAGGCCCGCCTTGGCGGCCGCGAGCACCAGATCGTAATCCTCGAAGCGCCGGTCGCCTGATTCGCTCGATAGCGAACTCCCTGTCGCGCCAGCCAGTTGCGCCACTGCCGCGTGTCCGAGTCGTGCAGCATCGCTGCTGACCGGACCCGGCCGTGTCGAACAATTCAGCGTCGGCGAGAAAGAGATCGTCTTCACGCTGTCGTCGGCACGCCCGAGCAGTTCACCTTCGCCGGTGCGAATGGCGAGACCGTGTACGGTTACGTCATGCGGCCGGCGAACTTCGATGCGGCGTCATCCCGTTGCGTTCATCGTGCACGGCGGCCCGCAGGTTTCGTTCGGCAATCAGTGGAGCTATCGCTGGAACCCGCAGACGTACGCGGGTGCGGGTTACGCGAGCATCTTCATCGATTTCCATGGCTCGCCCGGCTGCGGCCAGGCGTTCACGGATTCGATCAGCGGCGACTGGGGCGGCAGCCGCTCGAAGACCTGCAGAAGGGCCTCGCCGCGGCGCTGGAAAAGTTTCCGTGGCTGGACGGAAACCGCATGTGCGCGCTCGGCGCCTCCTACGGCGGCCACATGATCAACTGGATCGCCGAGTTATGCAGATCCTCGGAGCGCCGATGCCGATCAAGGCGATCGCAACGTGAAGTTCAACAGTTCTCGGGTCAGCTCAATCCAGCTTTACGTGCCTGCTTGCTCAACGTCGGCCGTCCGTTTTTACACAGCCTCGGTCGAATGCTGACGGTGGACGCTAACACGCATACCCGTCAAAGCAGACCGGTACAGCGCTCAGTAACTCTCAGTAGAATGGTTTCCGAAGAGGGGATTTGCGCTGTTCCTGCGGTCTCGGTGCGAGTACGCCTGCGTTGAGCACGACGTTGACCATATCGTGCCACTTCAATGGCGTACGAGGATTCGGGCACTGTTACGGTTTGACCTAGGGCTGTGGTAGGTCGCGGTAGCCTTGGAGGTGTGAAATGACAAACGGCGAACAAGAGGTGCTTTGGCGCGGAGTAGCTGCTGGCACGTTTATCGGTTTGGCCATCGGCGGCATGATCGCATTGGTCATTGCGATGAAGCCGGAATTCCTAGCAGGGCTGATCCAGTAACTGGCCTGCTTCGGCAGCCTCAATCAGCTTCAGAATATCGCCAACGTTCTAAGGCGCTGCTTAAGGCTGCAAGCTATGACAGGCGTCTAACGCACAGCGCTGTTAATACGCGCGAGGCCCTACGCGCTGTTCCTGCAATCTGCAGGCGGGTCCGTGTGCGATAAATCGTGGCTTCGGCGGCACGCGTGTGGCGAGTGTCTACATACCACGACCTGAGCGGTCTACACGACACCCCGAAACAGGAGCGGCAACGTCGGCCTAAGATCGAACAGGCTTTCCCTCAAAGCTGTGAAGCGAATCTCCAAAATATGACTGTCTGATTCGAAATAGGTGAGCAAGCCGCAGCGCTGAGCGGACTTTGACGCTTCAGACAGTCTTGCGTCAGATGGAACGCCGATGGAAATTCCGTGGATGTGCCGGATGGGAACAAGGTGGTCGATCGGTTCTCCGGCGCGAGGTCCCGTGGAGCGGACGAATGGCAGATACAACAGCTCCGGCTCCTCGAGCGTCGTCCCGTCAGCGATCTCGATGGACAGGTGTTCCGGCAGGTAGCTGGGGTGATACGACCAGGTTCGGAATGGCGCGGGCGACGGCGAGTCACCGGCGCGACGAAAGACAACGCCAAAGGGACACGCGCCCGAGTTTCGCCCCAGCCAGCGTTCATACAATCGGGTCCGCCGGTTCTGCGCGTTGGCGGTAGCCTCGTCGCCATTCGCGACCCACAGCAATTCCAGCATGAAGTTTGAGAAGAAATAACGCCGATTCGCCGTGCCCTGGCCAGGATGAGTGTTGCGCGATCCTTCAACCAGACCGAACTGCGCAAGGGCATCTCCCTCCGGGGCATTGGGGGCACATGCGACGAAGATATGATCCAGTTCAAGGGGCATGTTCGGGGCGCCTCTGCCGGTATGCGCGTCACTCTGGCGGTCAGCGCATTCTGCCGATCATGATGCGCGCTTGCATGCAAAGCGCTCCTGAGCGCTCAGCAGCCTTCAGTGGATGCAGGTAATTCGGAGGACAGGATTTGAACCTGCGACCTATACGTCCCGAACTTTGTTATCTCGCTCCGATGACATCCGAAGAGGTTCAATAGACCGAATAAAATCAACTAAATAGCCTCGCATTGCTCCGGAGAGAGATGATAACATTCCGCTGAATCCAGCCCGAAACGGAACCATTTCTGGAACCAGTATTCGCGAAGGTGGAACCAATGAAGCGACTCACGGACGCAACGCTAAAGGCATACCTGAGCAGGCCGCCCACCTCGCTCACCATCCTTCCCGATGGCGCGGTCTCCGGCCTGACTATCCGGCTCGGGACAGGTGGAGCCGCCAACTGGTCTTTGCTCCTTCGGGTGACGGGCGAGGGTGGCGTGAAGAGCACCGGCAAGCAGTTGCTCGGACGCAAGCACCGCGTGAATCTCGGTGCATATCCCGCCGTCGGATTGGCCTCCGCGCGCACGCTCGCGCTCAGTCTCATTGAACAGGCGAAACGCGGCGTCAATCCAAAGGTCGCGATGGCTCAGAATGCGATCGCAGGCGGACTCACCGTGCGCGCACTATCTGAGCGTTACCTCAACGACTACGTTCGCTCAAGGGAGCTCGATTCGATAAAGAACTACGAGCTGGCCTTTTCCACTCACATCAATCCGATCGCTGGTGAAAATCTCGCTGAGCTGCTGACGCGTGAGGATGTACGGGCAATCATGAACGCGGCACGAAAAAAGCGGGCACGGCCGAAGGGCCAACGAGGCGGTTCAATCGGTGGTGTTGAGGCAGCACGAACAGCAATGTCGGTGTTGAGACAGATGTACTCGTGGGCCATCGAAGAACGCATTGTCAAGCGCCAGGACAATCCGGCCAGCAAAATTCAGAAGAACCTTCCGAAGAAAAAGAAAGGTGAAATCGTCTTGTCGTTGAGGGAGGCTCGGATCGTTTGGCAGGCTGCGCAAGACTGCGGTTACCCGTTCGGCACGCATGCACAACTGATGCTGTTGAGCGCCTGCCGATTGGACGAGTGGGCTTCGGCGGAGCAATCTTGGATCGACCTGGAGGAGGCATTGAGTGTGATTCCCTCTGACAGCTACAAATCGGATCATGTTCACGTCGTGCCGCTCGTGCCAGCCGCTGTCGAGATTCTCAAGAGGATTCCGAAGCCGACTACAGGATCCTACGTACTTTCGAGCATGGGTGGCAGTACGCCGATTCAGGGCATATCGAAATTTTTCAACACCCAGCTCAAGGCGCAGATCGTTGCAAATACCGGGTCAGCCATCTCGAAGAAGATTACGTCTCACACACTTCGTCGCACGGCGGCTACGCGCATTGCCGAGGTCCTGGGCGACGAGGGTGACAAGTTGATCAAGCGGGTATTAGGACACTCAGATGGGTCGGTGACTGCGATCTACAACCGCTATGGCTATGTGCGCGAAATGCGCCGCGCACTGGAAGCGTGGGCAACGGAACTGCTGTCAGATAGCAAAGTGGAGGCGTTTGGAAGTGCGGAAAAACTCGCCCCGGGTCCTATTCAGGCGCATAAGACGCTGCACGAAACGGTGAGCGCGAGTGAGCGAGTGTCATGAAGCCAATTTACGCGCCTTACGAGCTGCTTACGCGGCGGCCAGCTTTCTTCGTTCACGTCTGCGAATGCATCGTGGTTTCCAGCGGGGCATTGCGTGGCTGAGCGCATTTTCCGCGCTGCCGTCGTCGATAGTGCCGATCGCCCAATTTCGGGAGTGTGGCAATTCCTATCGCATGGGGACGAGATCGATATCTCTATCGTAGATATAGCTAGTCAATTCAAGACAAGCTTACATTCGAGCGAGCGCTATCGATTGGGATTTACGACGGATAAGCAGTCAGAGCGGTTCCGTGCATCCGGGTTAGACAAAGCCATCTATAAATGGAGACCCCTGCCGCTTGCTACAGATGGCGCCCGTGTCCCATTCCAAATCCTCATTCCTGCAATGGGTCTAGGGACGAACTGCAATTATCGAGTGGAGCCGGATGTACATCGCTTGGAGACACCTCAAGGGGACGAAGTGCTGATCCTCAGTATGATCGAGGTTTCGTCTCCTGGAACTATTGAAAACGTACTCGAGAGTGGAGCACATGCGCTGCACCAGTGGTCGACGGTCGGCGGGCGTCACGTTTGCATCGCGACGCATGTGTACATCCCAACGGCAGCCGAGCTGAATCAGTGGCGCGCTCTGATTGCATCGAGCAATGCATTTGACGTGTCTCGTGAGCGATGTGTTGACGAGCGTGGTGAGTACGATCCGCGCGGGTTGTGCGAACTGGACCCGTCCAACGGCAAGTGTCGGGTTATGGAGTTCGGAATTCGAGAGCTTGCATTGTGGACAACCTTTTCGGCCGGCGGAGGTCGCTAGCTGGAGCGCGTGACACTCTGTAGCGACAGACGTTTCAGTCGATCGACAATTGCTCGAGATTCGTCCCCCACAGCGAAGATTGATGAGTCGTCGGCTGAGCTTGCCGCGCGTCAATTCTGGCGAGCATCCAAGCTTGAACTTCGTGTTCTACCCAGCCGACGGCTCGTGCTGCGAGCTTGACTCGCTTCGGAAATCGAAGCTCCGCTTCCAATTGATAGATCATCGAGCGGCGTAGGCCCGTAACCTCGCAAACTTGTTCGAGTCTAAGCAATCGGAGCGGTGCTTCGCTCGCGGACTGGCTGGCGTTCATGGTTGACTCCTAGACCGAGACGTTGATTTCGACCCTCGCGCCGTCGAACACTTCGGTTGCGATGCGCAGGACATAGTGCAGTCAAGCGGTAGGCACACCTGGCGCGAATGCCGTCGCGGGCAACGAGGGGATTCACTCGCGCGCGCAACTGTCGATGACGCAATGGTCAGTCCACGCGACATCCAGTCAAGAACCTCAGCGCGTTGCCACCCGATCGGCCGCCCGCGATAGCACTTGCGCTTGGGGAACCGGCCGATCAGTGCCAGTCCACAGATCAACCAGCGGGGACGCCGAGTCAGTCTAGCGACATCGTGTGAGCACAATATGCTGCGAAGGTCAGGCAGTGGTTCGTTGGTCCAGCGTGTGAGGCGGATGTTGTCTCGAAGCCGGGGGCGTTGCTCTCGGCCGACGGCCGGGGTTGCTGATAGATCGGAGCTCATGCGCATTGCCTCGTGAGTAACGACTACGGTCACAAGGCTGCGCGATTGCGCGAACAAAATCAGGGGGAGAAATCCGGGGATATATGGCCCAATCCGGCCTCCAAGAACGGGCGTCGACGAAACACCGGGTGAGTATCCGGTGAAAGATCCGGGATACTCCCACGTTCTGCGATGACGCTTTCAATGTGCTGCTCCGCCCTCCTATCGTGCTGCTGGCGTGATCGGCGACGTGAGTCTGCAAACCGATACAGGTTCCCGCGCCGTCCTGCACTTCAGGTACAGCTATCTTGACGGCGCGCCGAGCGGGTCCTTCGCAAGGGATTCGATGTACCGAAGTGCTTCCGCGTCGTCAGCAGTAATAAACCGCCCGAGTTCATTTGGTAGTTGCACATGATTTTGCGTCAGGAGAATCTTCAGCGGGTTGTCAGTGAAGAACGCGTCGCAGTATCCAAGCGCAGCGGCGGCATGATGGAAGTCCATCAGATCGTTCGCCGTCAGATTCTTTCCGCGATTCCAACGCACAGCGGCATGGCATTTCGCACCGACATACAGTGTGGGCGCTCGCTTTGCCATGAGCGACGGGCGCAAGCGGTACAGGTTGATGATCGCATTCCGCAACAGTGATTCGGCGTCGCGGCGCTCTTCGGGTGACAAGGATCGGCGTGATCCTACCTGTTGCTCATGCATCGCATCTACGATGTCCGCCAGTCGCTCCTTGTACAGATCTACAACTCCGGCAAGCTCGGCCACAACTAACTGGGGGAAAGTTCGTAGTTCATGCTGATGGTCGCGATTACCTGCATTGAGGCGACGTGCGGTCTCCTCAAAGTCCGCCTTCTGAGGTAGCTCAGCGGCTCCGATCATGCGGACCATCTGTTCGAGAGACATGCTCCACAGATGGTCGATGAAGGCTTTCTGGAGCGCACGTTCCATATCGGGTGAAAATGGCGTCTCACTCGGATAGTGCTCGCCCCATACAAAACAATGCTTCGTCCAGACGAGATGATGGAGCGGATGCACCTCAGCTGAAGGTCCGAATTCATGAAGAAGATGTGCAAACTCTGTTCCGACGCGTAGGTCGGCCACGCTGAGCGCAACACCGCAGCTAAGTTCGTCGACTACGCGCGCCGTCGCGAGTCGAGTTGCGCTATCAGATTGCTTCAACAACTCCGCAAAGGTCACGTCACTGATCGGGCAGAGCGCGATGCCATCGACAACAAGCGCACGCAGGCGCTGCAGAAGTGAGCTGTGAACTGGCAGTTTCGGTCGATCCATCGCTGCGTCGCGAAGGAAGATCCAATACCGCGTATCAAGATAGATTTTTCTCCTCTCAGCGATCGATCTGCCGAGGTCAATCATCAGCCGCCGGATGTGTTGATCCGGCGTGATGGTCGGCTCTCGCTTGTGTTGTTCGAGGGTGGCCGCGACGCGAGTCGGATCGACGAGTTCAGCGGGTACGTTAGCCTGATTGCGCATACCGGCAATTCTGAGTTGATCGAGCATTGCGGGCAATCCAAAGCGCGCTCTACTGTGTAGCAGTGGGCCGTCAGACGGGCGAATGGTTGTGGGAGGCAGCGGAATGTACGCTGGTCGTCGCCGACCCTTGGGGCTTGGACTGCCTATTGCGTAGCGGTGTAGGGCGCAGTAGCGTGTACGTCGCCACGGATGCTCACACCGCGACAAGCCTTTCAGCGCGAACGTTTTCCGGTAGGCGCGCGATTCGGCTGCTGCGGTTCGTCATGATTATTCCCGTCGCGGCGCTTCAGCGCGTCGCGAGCGATCGAGAAGGAGGTGCTGAGTGAAAGGGCAGCAAGGAGCGCCGGCTGCACGGCCCGCGTCGCCATCATGAACGTCCCAACAGGGGTCACCATTTCCAATGGAGTCGCGGGCAGGAGCTTGCGTTGGCTATGGAATATCGTGCGCGCACCTGTGTTGGGAGTCTTGGTGCTGTGCGAACCTATCGTTCGTTGGCTCTGTGCAACGATCATGGTGCTTGGCGTCTTGGCCTCCGTCCTGTTTGAAATCTCAGCGGCCGGTCCACGATTTCCGTTCCTTGGCATGATGAGCGCATCGTTGGGTTTCGGTGTTGTGCTCGTTCTCTACTACGGCCTGATGTCACTGCTCATGAAGTAGAGCGCGGAATGGTCACGCGGCCGGCACGATCTCGCCAGCGTGAAGTGATGCGTCTTACAGTGCTCTGCTTCCCGCGGTGGCGGTCCTTTTCAGCAATCGTCTGCGGCGCGAGCGGCGTGCATTCCTCCTGCGACAATGATGGCATCCGTTTCGCTTGTCTGAGAGTTTGTCCATAAGAAGGGCGCTGGAACACTGTGGGCATTGGGAAAGTTCGATCGCGTGAGCATGTACAGCGCCCGTCAGCAGTAGTTCGATTTGCTCGAAGCTGAAGTCGCAGTTTGGCTCCCACTCGCGATAGATCTCGAATGCCTCGCAGAGGCGCTCGCCATTCTCAAGCGAAGCCAGCGAATTCGCAGCATCGGCCCCTCGGCGCGACGAAGCAGCGCCTATGATTCGACAGATGCATAAGAACAGCGCTGCTTGCGCGCGGCATTTGCGGGAGGAAAAAAACGTCTCGAACGAGCTCGGGGATGGCCCGCGAAGCCTGTCATCCGCATTGAACATCCAGCGGCGACGCAATGTGACAAGCTGATCCGGTGTCAGGCCGGTCCACTCGCAGGTCGTCTGCGCGCGTGCTCCATGAGCGAGGAAGCGCAGGCCGAGTTGAATGCGCCGGAAATAGCGGCCGATCTGGTCGTCCGTGATGTACACGTCCATCCCACCTCCAATGCCTCGATGTACGACGACGTTGTTGCCTGTGGTATTCGGGGAATAATCCCTGAAACCCACTAGAGAAATTGCACAACTCCTCGGAGAAAATGTCGCGGCGAAAAATCAACGGAGATGCCCATGGACGATTTCAGTGGACGGATTGGCGAAAGGGCGGAGCCACCTTCGTCGCCACGATGGAAGGGCGCGCAGTGCCTCGCGCCAGTGCAGCGGCTCAATGAGCGTTGCATCGAGCTGCTGTGCGATATCGCATCGTCTGAAGATATCGAGCTACAAATCATCAAAGAGAATGCTGAGCTGTGGACCCAGCTAGATTTGGAAGCCCGAAGCCGCCTTGCGCGCATGCCGCTCGTCATCGTCGACGCGCAATTCAAGAACGAAGATTGGTGGAGGCAAGTGGCGCAGTCCGCAGGGCAAGTGACTGGTGCGCACGAGATATCGAATGGTCTGCCGCCCGGTGTGAGCGAGGAGCTGATGTACGAGACGTTGATGTTCGGTTGGCAGATCGTGGGCTCGAATAGAACCATTGCCCTAACGTCGTTTGCCATGTCACCGGCCGTCGCGGAGACGATCGCGGCGCTCACGGCGAAGAGCATTCGCGAGATCGCGGACCGCCAGTGTTCGTCGGTCGAGATACGATGGGTCGACGACGTCGAGTTCTGGCGCGAGCTGCTTGGCGCAGCGATCGCCGCTAATGAAGAAGAACTGGCTGCACTTCATCTCCATGCGAAGTTAACGGTTCTTGGTGAACTTGTGCGATTCCACGAATAGACGACCGACTTCAACGTCGCCACTGGTCACGAGAAGTGGAAGAGGTAGTCGTCATCAAGGAATCTCTTGCAAAGGCTACGCGCTGTCAACGCCTTATTTTCGTCGCATTTTTGTCATATCTCGACGTCACAAAGTCTCACGTCTGATTCAGGTTCGTTGGTAGTACAGAGGATTGCAGGCTTTACGGAACGGTAGAGCGTCAGTCTTTGATTGTTTAATAGTGGCAGTAAGCGCTCTGCGTGCTCGCGATCTGTTCACGATGCATGCGTTCGGGGCGGTGATGCCGAGTGGATGGCGTTGATGCGGAGCACATCACACCGGCGCGCGATCGGGATCAACCTCAGTGATTCGACAATCACTTGTACTCAGGGTTTCGGCCATTTTTCCCCTGAAACCCACCATTACTGCGGATGTCACCTTGATGGTCTGATAGCGCACGGCCAAGAAAGGAGGCATCCGGTGGGCTACTTTCGAATTCGTCGCGCGCTCTTCCCATTATCCTCTTGCATCGGAACGTTGTTCGTTCCAGCACTGGTGTTCGCTCAGACCTCGCCCTTCGACACCGGCGCAGAGTCGATGGTCGATTTCGCCTTGACTATCGCTACGCCGATCGCAGTCCTGATTGTCATCGGTCTGTCCATCACGGCCGCTGTCGGCAAGATCTCCTGGGGCTGGGTCATCGGCGCCATCGTCGGTATTGCCGCAATCTTCGGGGCGCCGCAGATCGTCGATTGGATTCGCGGAATGTTCGGCGTGTAGGGCGCGTGTCATGGAAGATCGCAATGCTGGAGTGACTGCCGATCCGCTCTTTGTCGGCGTGACCCGGCCTGCTATGCGCTTCGGTGTGACTTATGCAGCGTTGTTGTTCAACGCCGCGTTGACGATGGAGGTCTTCCTGCTGACGAAGAATCTCCTCGTCTTGCTGCTTGCGATGCCCCTGCACGGCATCTGCATGCTCCTCTGTGCTCGCGATGCGCGATATTTTGACTTACTGCTTGTCTGGGCAAAGACGCGACTGCTGGCGTACTTCTGCTCTCTGCGCTACTGGCGCGGTGCGACGTACAGTCCGCTATTGCTCGACCTGCCAAATGCACGCGGCGTTCGTCGAGCCTCCGTTACGGTGCGCACTTCATGAGGCGCGCGACAGCACTGCGGCGCGAAATGGCGGCATCGATTCGCATTCCCTACCGTGCCCACGTCTCGCCGCACATCATCCGAACGGACGCGGGTGACTATGTGCAAGCTTTTCGGCTCGGGGGCGCGAGCTTCGAGACTCAGGACGACGAAGTTGTCAACAACTGGCATGAGCGCCTGAACGTCCTGTGGCGCAACATCGCCAGCGCCAACATCGCACTTTGGGTGCACGTTATCCGTCGGCGAGAGGAGACCGCCACGGCGCCACCTGAGAACGCAGGCTTTGCAGCTACTCTCGCCTCCAAGTATCGCGAACGCCTCTCGAGCGAAACGCTGATGGCGAACGACCTTTACCTTTCAGTCGTGTATCGCCCGGTCGCGGGAGCTGCGCCGAGTCTGCTTTCGCGCCTCGCCTCCAGGCACGCGCCGCAGGCGCTCGCCGCTGAACTGGCCGATGCGCTCGATGCCAGCGAAAAGCTGGCGCAAACCATCGAGTCGTCGCTCGCTCGGTATGACCCGGAACGCCTGGGTGTCTACGAGGAGTCAGGGCGTCCGCACTCACGGCTGCTCGCGTTCCTCGGCTTACTGCTCAACGGCGAGCGCGGCGCCGTGCCGCTGCCGCGTGCGCCGCTGAATGAAGTACTCGTCACCACGCGCACGATTTTCGGCTCTGAAACGATTGAGTATCGTCTGCCGACGCAGACGCGGTTCGGAGCGGTGCTCGGCATCAAGGAGTACGCAACGCCAACCACCGTGGGAATGTACGACGCACTTCTTTCCGCGCCCTTCGAATTCGTCCTCACGCAATCCTTCACGTTTCTGACGAAGGCGACGAGTCAAGGCTTGCTGCAGCGACAGTACAACCAGTTTGCGAACGCAGGGGACTTTGCGGTCAGCCAGGCCGAGGAGCTGAAGGAGGCGCTCGACACACTTACGGCAAACGAATTTGTCCTGGGCGATCACCACTTCACGTTGCAAGTGCTGACGAGTCTGTCCGCTCGAGGTTCTGATGCGACAGTGGCACAACGAGTCAAGCGCCTCAATGACGACGTGGCGCTCGCGCGCGCAATGCTCGCCGATACCGGCATAACGACTGCGCGTGAGGATCTCGCGCTCGAGGCGGCCTACTGGGCACAACTGCCAGCGTGCTTCTCATTGCGGCCGCGCAAGGCTCCGATCACGTCGCGCAACTTCTGTGCAATGGCGCCGTTTCACAACTTCCCAACGGGTCGGCCGAGCGGCAACCATTGGGGAGAGGCTTTGGCCCTACTCGTTACCAGCAGCCGCTCGCCATACCACTTCTCGCTGCATGCAAGCGATCCGCGCGATCCAGAAGGCGGCAGTCGTAAGGACATCGGCCACACCTTCATATGTGGGCCGACTGGCAGCGGCAAGACAGTCCTCATCGGTTTTCTGATTGCACTGCTGGCGCGCCGCGGTGTGATGCAGGTGATCTTCGATAAGGATCGCGGGCTGGAAATTTTGACCCGCGCCCTGGGCGGGGAATACCTGCCACTCCGGAAGGGCGAACGGACAGGATTCAATCCGTTGCAGTTACCGCCGACGCCGGCCAACTACGAATTTCAGAAATCATTGCTGCGCCTTCTTTTGCGCACTGAGTCGGCGATCACTCCGCGCGAGCAAGCGGATCTTGATCAAGCGTTGCGCGGCACGCTGGCTCTCGAACCGCAGGCACGCCGCTTGTCTCGACTTATTGAGTTCACAGATCCAACGCGACCTGATGGCATCTACGCACGGCTCGCGCCGTGGTGCGCAAGCACTGGCGGCGACTACGCCTGGGTCTTCGATAACGATGTGGATCTCATCGTTCCAAGATTAGCGCGACACAGTCTGTGTGGATTCGATCTGACGCACTTTCTGGATCATGAAGTCCTTCGTGCGCCGATTAACAAGTATCTGCTGCATTTGGTGCAGCAGCTTCTGGACGGCCGGCGGTTGGTGTGTTGGATGGATGAATTCTCAAAGCCACTGTCGGACCCAGACTTTCAGTCGTTCGCAGATGACGGGCCAAAGACCTGGCGCAAGCTGGAGGGTGTCTTGTGCTTCGCCGCGCAGGTACCCGCCGAAGTCGTGAAGAGCCCGATCAGTCGCACGCTGATTGAGCAAACCGCCACAAAGATCTACTTCCCCAATCCGGATGCCACGAAGGATGTCTACATGGAAGGGTTCGGACTCTCGGAGCGAGAGTTCGCGCTCATCAAGGAACAAATCGAACCAGGCTCGCGCCAGTTCGTCGTGAAGCAGGGCCACCACTCCGTCGTCTGTCAACTGAACCTCAAGGGCTTCAATGCCGAACTGAAAGTGATCTCGGGGCGCGCCACCGCTGTCGAGGAGATGCATCGGCTGATCGAAGCCCGTGGACCCGATCCAGCGCAATGGCTAGCCGCATTTCAAGGCGTCTCGACCGGCTCGCTTTCAAACGTCCAAATGCTTTCCTCGCCGTAGCGGGAGTCTCCGTCATGTCATATCGCAAACCTTGCATATTGATGGCTTTGGTCCTCTTGGCGCTTGCGCCGCAGGCGCAAGCGCAGTGGGCCGTAGTGGACGTCGGCGCCATCGCGCAGCTTATTCAGCAGGTCAACACGTTGCGGGAGCAGCTGCAAACTGCACAAAGCCAGTTGAACCAGGCGCAAGCGCAATTCCAGTCGATGACCGGCGGGCGCGGCATGGAACAACTGCTCAATGGCACTGCGCGGAACTACTTGCCGTCGGATTGGCGGGCTTTGCAGGACGCCTTGAACGGTTTGCGCGGCAGCTACGCTGCGCTGGCAGCTGATCTCGAGGCGACGCTGCGCACGAATGCGGTGTTGACGCCCGATGAGGTGGCGCGGCTATCGGTGGCGGAGCAGGAACAGCTCAGAGCAGCGCGGCACTCGGCCGCGCTGCTGCAGGTGACGAGTCGCCAGGCACTTGAGGCGAGTAGCGCGCGCTTCAATGCGCTACAGCAGCTGATCGATGCGATCCCGGCAGCAACGGACCAGAAGGCGGTGCTCGACCTGCAAGCCCGAATCGCCGTGGAGCAAGCCATGCTGCAAAACGAGAACATCAAGCTCATGGTGCTTTATCACGCTTCTCAAGCAGAAGAGCTCGCTCGCAAGCAGCGTTCACAGGAACTCGCAATCGCAAGTCGCGGCTCGCTGCGGCGGCTCGGCGCCATCGGTCTCAACGATTGAGGAGAGCGTTCCCATGCGACGATCGTTCTATCGGTATGCAGGTGGAATCGCTCTACTACTGTCAGCGTGTTCGCAGGAACCTGAGCGCGCACGCCACACCGTTGAGGATTACCGCGAGAACAAGGAACTGCGCGAGACCACATTGGCCGAGTGCGGCAACGATCCTGGCACATTGGGCCAGCATCCGGACTGCGTGAATGCGCAACGTGCGGCTTCGCTCGAAGGTCGAGGGAGCTTACGCACCGCGCCCCCTGTCGGCCTTGACCCGAGCCGCAATCCGTTCGGCCAGCGCGACGCATTGAAGCCGGATGAGCCGAGCACATCAACAAAGCCATCGACTGAGCAACGTTGAGGGAGGGCGCAAGCGATGGGCTTCTTCGCGGAATTCAATGTCTGGTTAGAAGCACTGTTGCGCGTGTTCATCACGGACAACACGGCGACAATTGCCCGCGTTCTGGAGCCGACGATCATCACGCTTGGGGTCCTTTACATCGTCATCTGGGGATATCTGCAACTCGTCGGCAAGATCGAGGAGCCTTTTCTCACCGGTGTGCGCCGCCTGCTCACCCTCGCCTTGATCTTGGGCATCTCCCTTCAGGGATGGCTCTACACCGATGTCATCGTCGACACGTTCTTTCGAGCGCCGGCGCAGCTCGCCGCCGCCGTGATCGCAGGAAGCGGCCCGTCGTCGCCGGTAACGCCCGAGGCAGTGGCGCCAGATACCGTCGCCATCATCGACGAGATCTTCTTCGACGGCGACGATGCGGCTTCGTTATTGCTCACCAAGGGTGAGGTGTTTAGCGAGAACATCAGTTTCTATTTCGCCGCCGGTGCGGTGTACCTTGCTGTTGGCTTGACGGCCATCTACACCATGTTTCTGCTGGCCTTGAGCAAGATCGCCCTGTCCCTGCTCATCGCGATGGGACCGATCTTCGTCGCGCTGCTCTTCTTTGAGTCTACCAAGCGCTTCTTCGAGTCGTGGATTGCGCAGCTCAGCAACTACGCCTTTCTAGCGATTCTGTCTGTGCTCACGGCGGCCTTGATGCTGCAGGTCATCTCGCAAGCGGCAGAGGATGCAGTCGCCGCGGGTTCCGGCATCGAGATCGCACATGCGCTCAAGGTCTGCTCAGCCGCGGTGCTCACGTTCCTCATCATGCGACAGGTGCCGGCGATGGCGCAGGGCCTTGCGAGCGGCGTAGCACTCTCAAGTCTCGGCACGCTCTCGACCGCAATCCGCATGGGCGTGGGTTTCACGCAAGGCGTCGGCAAGCGGCTGAAGGATTTCTCGCGCGGCGCGTTCATTGATAGGGATGCGAGCCGCTGGGACAGCATGTCTCGCAAGGCCGGCCAGCGTCTGGTCGGCTGGAGGATGCCAAAGGAGAAGCGACCGCGCGTGAATACCTTGAGCTACGAGAGGCGCACATGAACCTCGCAATCATCGATCGCTGGCCACTTGCGCTGCTCGTCGTAGCGGTTCTGGCAGGACAGGGTTGCAGCACGCAGGCACGACGGGTCGATTGCGACGGGCGCCTGACACCCATCAATGCGCCTGCGCCGGAACGTAGTGCAGTGTCCGCAGCCGGTCTTACGGATCCCTCGAATTCATTGGAGAAGACCGACCCATGACCAAGGACGCGGGAATGGAACGGTACTTCCAAGAGGCGGCGTCCTGGGATGCGGATCGCGCGACGACGAACGCCCGCAGCGCGCGCCTGGCTTGGCGTATCGCCCTCGGAGCATGTGTGCTGACGGGCATCGCTTTGATCGCCCTCATGC
>JBOHZJ010000452.1:0-22185 GCA_050738395.1 Steroidobacter sp. | reverse complement strand
CTCACGGCTCACGACTCGCTTCCCGCTATCGCCAGCGATTCCCGCCCTGATCCTGCACCATTGCAAGTTCGTCGCGACGCGACAGGCCCTGAAAGGTCGAGCCGCGCACGTACAGCTTCGAGTCGGCGTCTGCGTCGAATGAACCAGCCGCGCCTTCGATGTGGCTGTTCGAGACGTGCACGACGGCGTCGCGCACGATGATGCCCGTGCCCGAGGCGACGATGCGGCTGTTGGTGATGAACAGTTCGCAGCCGTCGCGCACGGTAATCGCGTCGCCGTCCACGTAGATGTTGCGATTGTCGAAATGCAGCATGCGGCGGCCTTCGCAAATGATCGGTTCGGCTGCGCGCTCTGCCAGCTCATTCCGGGCGGCGCCCGTCGTAGGAGTTCCGGAGCTCACAATGCTCACCCCGGGACCGCTCACGCGAAGTTGTCCATCAGTGCGTTCGATCGTATAGGCGCTCGATTCGACGGGAGTCGATGATTGCGATGCCTCAGGCTGTGTCTGTGCGACCTGCGGCGTCGAGGCATCAGGCGAGGTGCGCGCAGGTTCCGGCGCTTCGCTTTGCGCAGTTGATTCGGACGCGGCCCTCGGGGGCTGCGGGTCTCCAACGGGGGGATCTCTCGTCGCCGCAGTCGCTGCGAGCTGCGAAACGGGCGCCGCTGCGATATCGCTGATTTTCACGATCTGAACTTCGCCGCTCTTCTTGTCTCTTATGGTGAACACACCGGCCGCATTGTCGCTTGCGACCACTTCGATCTGCGGGTTGCGTTCGAGCGCTGCACGCGCCCAGGCAAGTTCGGTTCCTGCGGTGTCTTGCTGTGCGCCGCGCTCACAGGCGGCGAGCGCGAAGATGGCGGCGCATGCGAGTGCGACCTGGGGTGAAATCAGACGTACGACGTGGGATCCCATGGTCATCTCCGTAGGCTCGATCGATGCCGCTATCCTCGCCCCCGAACCCGGCTGCGTCCATAGTGGAACCTGCACACCTTTCCGAGACGGAGAAGAGCCGCGAAAAGCCTGAGAGGAAGAGCCGCTAAAGACCGCACAAAAGAGATCGATGCTGCGGAATCACAGCGGCGATAGCTTCGCTGAAGTCGGGAGCGGCACGCCGATCAGCGCGCTTTCAGTCACGACGTCTCATGAAGCAGATCCCGGCCCCGTTTCCTGTTCATTGCAATTCTTTTATGTGGTCTTTTGCGGCTCCCTCCTACGCAGAGCGCTTCAACTCCTTGAGCAACTCCGCTTCGCGCTCGGCCGTCAGACCGGCGCGCAGCTTTTGCTTCTGCGCATCCGGGCGCTTGGCGTGCCATGCGAGCGTGTCGCGGACCGTGATTTCGAGATCTCGAAATCGCAGGCCCTTTGCCACTGCCCGCGCGGAACTCACGAGTGCGCCGCCGGCGAATTCACCTGTCGTGGGGGACCAGATCGGGATTTCGCCGCTCTCCAGCGCCTTGTGCGCTTCGAGAAACTTCGCGTCCGCCCAGACGAACGACGCATTCGACTTCGACAGGCGCTTGCTGGTTTCGAGCACCTCGCCCATCGTGACCGCTCCGGGCGGATTGCATAGGTTGTAGCGCCCGCCGATGCGCTGCTCGACGCAGATGCGCATGAACTCGGCGAGATCGCGTACGTCGATGAACTGGACCGGATCGCGCGCCGTTCCAGGCGCGAGCATCTCGCCGCCGCGCGCCACACGTACGGGCCAGTAAGTAAACCGATCGCTCGTGTCGCCCGGGCCGACGATGTAGGTCGGCCGAATCACCGCCTGCCGCTCGCCATAGGTCTGTTCGACGATCTGCTCGCACGCGGCTTTGAGCCCGCCATAGTTCTCTTCGGTGATCTCCTTCGCGTTCGGATCCTTCAATTGCGCGACTTTGTAGTCCTCATCGATGCCAGGCGGCGTCAGATCCGCATACGCAGAAATACTCGACACGTAGATGTAGTGCTGAACATGGTCCTTCAGCAGCTCCGCACTGAGTTTCACCTGCGCGGGAAAGTAGCCGGAGTCATCGATCACGACGTCCCAATCGCGGCCCTTGAGTGCATCGAGCTGGCCGTTGCGATCGCCGATGAGCGTTTCGATGTCGGGGAACAAGCCCGGATTTCGCTTGCCGCGATTGAACAGCGTGAGCTTGTGCCCGCCGGCGCGCAGTACTTCAACGAAGTGCGGGCCGATAAATCCCGTGCCGCCAAAGATCAGCACCTTGAGCGGCTTGCTCTGTGCAAACGCATTGTTCGCGAGCAACACACCCGCCGCCGCTGTCCCCATCTTCATCACGTCACGTCTGTTCATCCGAGGCTCCAGTTGTGAGTTGCCTGTTGTGCGTTGTGAGTCCGGAAGGGGCGCCGAAGGGCGCGCTGTCTGCGCACAACGGACACCGCAGAACGCACAACACTCGATCGCTGCCTGATTTCCATATCACTCTGCGCCAGTTGCTTCGGTCAGGGCGGGCGCAGCCGCGCCCGCGCCCGGTTTCACGTACTGCTCCAGCCACTTGTGCTTGGCGCTGTACCAGAACAGGGAGTTCTGCGGCTTGAGGATCCAGTGGTTTTCGTCCGGGAAGTAGACGAACGTGCTTGCAACGCCGCGGTTCTGCAGCGTGCTGAACAATTCGAGACCGTGGTTTACGGGCACTCGCATGTCGAGTTGACCATGAATGACCAGCGTCGGCGTGTTGAAGTTCGCTGCGTTCATGTGCGGCGAATTGCGATGGAAGCGCTCGAAGTCCTCCCAGTATTCGCCGTAGCGCTTCTTGCTTGCGCCGAAGTCGCTCGCGTACTGCGCATACGAGTCGTACACCGCCGCGTGTGCGACCAGTGTCTTGAACGGGTGCGGCTTGCCAAGCAAAAGCGAGGCGAGATATCCGCCGTAGCTGCCGCCGCCCGCAGCCATCCGGTCGCCGTCGATCCACGGTTGCGCCGCGAACCACTCGGCGGCCTTGATCGTGTCCTGATACGGCAGCTCCGCCCATTCCTTCGTGATCGAGTCGGTCCATGCCTGGCCGAAGCCGCTCGATCCGTGGAAGTTATGCCACGCGGTCACGTAGCCCCAGTTGGCGAACACCTGTGCATTCCAGCGCCACTGATAGCCGTTCGTCGCGGCGTTATGCGGGCCGCCGTGCAACAGCAGATAGAGCGGCCACTTGCGCTCGGGCGTGAAGTCAGGCGGATAGATCACCCACATCTGGACGTTCTCGCCGTTGGCGCCGGCGTATGTGACGCTTTCGTAGCGGCCCTGCGTGAGCTTTGCGAGCGCAGAGTCGTTGAAGTCCGAAAGTTTGGTCGCGGCGCCAGTGCGAGCAATGATGCTGACGAGTGTCGGCGGTTCGATAAAGCTCTGGCGAAGACCGACGATCACAGGTCCGCTGCCCGCGACCGCAAGCGAGCTGAAGCTCGGATCGCGGGTGATCGCCTTCGGCTCGCCGCCGGCAGGATCGAAGCGGTAGATGCGCCGCACACCGGCGTCATCGATCGATCCGAACAGTGCGTCTGAGTCCGGCGACCACACGAGACCTTCGGCCGAGCGATCCCAGCTTTCCGTGAGGTTGCGGGTCTGCTGATTGCGTCGATCGAACAGCATGAGCCGCGCACGATCGGCGTAAAAGCCCTTGATCACCTGCCGGGTGAACGCGAGCAGCCGACCGTCGGGGCTGTATTTCGGCGCGGCGTCGTCCGCTGCGTTGTCAGACGTGATGTTCTTCGCGTCGGCCCCGCCGAGCGGCAGCAAATAAATATCGAAGTTCTGATCGACGCCGCTCTTGTCGCTGTCTGCAGCAAAAGCGATCTCGGCGCCGTCGGGAGAAATGTCATATGAATTTGCATCGGGCGCGCCCACATCGAGTGCGACGCCCGCCGCGCGAGTCAACGCCTGTGGCTCGCCGCCGTCGACGTTCACCGCGTACACATGCGTCTGGCGATGGTCGAGATAGCGATCCCAGTACGCGACCGGCGCCTTGTCCCACACCTGCGCCGTCATCTTGCGTTCTTCGCGTTCCTTCATGCGCCGTTCCATTTCCGGCCAGGTCGTAAGATCGGCAAACACCTGCGACAGGAAAGCGATGCGCTTGGAGTCGGGGAACCACTTCGGCGCGCTGACGCCGGTAGGGATGTTGGTGACGCGACGCGCTTCGCCGCCGTTCACGGGAATGACATAAACCTGCGGTTGCTTGTCATCGCCGCGCTTCGACACGAACGCGATCGACTCGCCATCGGGGCTCCACGCCGGGGACGCGTCAGAACCGGCGACGCCCGTGAGCTGACGCGCCTTGCCGGTTTTGGTCGGCACGAGCCACAGATCAGTCTCACCTTTGTTCTTCTCGATGTCATAGCTCGTCACCGGCGCGACAGCCATGCGGCCGTCGGGAGAAATCGCGGGATCGCCGATACGCTTGAGTCCCCACATCGCGTCCGCAGTGAACGGATCCGCTTGCGCCTGTAAGCAAACCGTAAACAGCAGAATGAGCGATGCGAGCCATTGCGGCTTTTGCTTATGACAACCGATGCTGATCATTCGATCCTTTCCTATGTGTAAGTCGGCCCGATGCTGCGGCATCGTAGATTTCGCCGTTGTGGGGAGTCTAGCGGAGGACGATCCGCGCGCCTGCCCAACCTGAGAAGTGCATCCATTTCTTCGCGATCATCGCTACGTAGACTTCGAGGTCTGGTTCATGTGCGCAGCCCCTCATCGGGGACATGCGTCAGCGGCGCGGCCAGCGCGTCCCGCCTCCTCGACTACCGGCGGATGAACCGCAACCCTGAGGAATTTCAGTGATCCAAGCCAGACCCCGCACCCGTTTGCCGTTTCCGCAGCCCGCTTCCGTTCATGTGCGTCGCTCGTACGCCGAGAGTCGCTACGGCCAGATCCACTTATGGACTGCATATCCCTCGGGCGGCGGTTTCGATGAACGTACGCCGCTCGTTTGTCTGCACCATAGCGGCGGTTCGGGCCGTTTCTTCGCGCCGATGCTGCGCGAGCTCGGTCAGGATCGCAGCCTCTACGCACCAGACCTGCCGGGTCACGGCTCATCCGACGCCGCCAACAGCAGAGCTGGCGTGGCGGACTTCGCAGACGCTATAGGCGATTTTCTCGACAGCCTGCGGCTGCGTTCGGTCGACGTGTTCGGCTATCAGTTGGGCGCCCAGATCGCCGCGGAACTCGCTATCGCGCGCCCGCAGCAGATTCGCCGCGTGATGCTGTGGGGCATGCCTTCGTACCTCGCACAGGATCGCGTCGCATTGCTGCAGCAAGGCAGCGCGCCGGGAACGCGTGAGGACGGCAGTGATGTAGTGGATGAATGGCGTCGCACGCTGGAGCGCCGCGGTCCGGGCGTCGCGACTTCCGCTGTCGCCGAAGACTTCGGCGATCGTTTGCGAGCGGGGTCAGGCGGCGCGAAAGCGTTCGCCGCTGCGCTCGACTATTCGCCGGCTGAGCGATTGCCGCTCCTCAAGCAGCAAACGCTCGTACTGCGCCTGCGCGATGAATTCTGGGAACACGCGCCGCGCGTGCGCACCTCGTTATCGAACGGTTCGATGCTCGACTTGCCGGACTACGGACAGGGGTTCCTGAGCGCCGCGCCACAGCGATTCGCGTCGGTGGCGAGAGAGTTTCTGGACAGATAGGTCTCGGGGCTCGGGGCGTGGGGCTTGGGCCGGCATCGGATGTCTTGCTCGACCCGAGCCCCAAGCCCCTTTCCCTCTCAGAGCGCGCGCTCCCAACCCCACGCGCACGCCAGGCTTGTGATCAGGCAGGTCGTGGCCCAGCGTGACGCCGCGAGAGCGGCGGCATTGCTGGGTACACGCTTCGCAAACGCCAGATCCAGCAGCGTCGGCAGCGTGAGCGCGAACCAGCACAAACTGCCGAACGACAGACCTCGCACCCACCACGACACGTCCACTACGGCCGCGAGGCCCCAACTCAGCCAGAACAACAACCCGAGGCTGATGCCGCAGAGCATATGCAGCAGTGCTTCCGAGACCGCGATGGCGGAGTGCGCCAGTGCGGAAGCTCGAGCCGGTCCGCGGATCAGTTCGACGCCAGACCAGACAACCGAATGCGCCAACAGGCTGATCAGGCCGCTGAGACTGCCGGTCAGCATTAGATAAGAGAGGTCCATGGCGGGTGATCAGCTATGCACGCATCACTTGGGCCAGGCCTTGCATCAGCTTCTCCACCTCGTCGTGCGTGTTGAACATGTGGAGCGACGCACGCAGGGCGCCTCCCCCGGATCCCGGCCACGCGATGTCACGAACGTGTACTCGGTGTCCGCGGATGAGCGAGATCGCCGCTTCCGACGCTGACTTGCCCGGTGCGCGGAAGGTGAGAATCCCGGCCCACAGCCCAGGCCGCGCGGGCGTGAGCAGTTCGATGTTCGGCAGTTGCTGGAGCCGCAGCCGCATGTAGATCGCAAGTTCGCGCACGCGGGCTTCGATGCGCGCGCGGCCGATCTGCTGCTGCAGCTCCATCGCTGCCTCGACGCCGCGCAGCGCGGGCCAGGCGTGCGGCACGATGTTGCCGAGCTTGTGAATCGCGGCAGGCGCACCGGTATGACCGGCAGATCCGGTAGGCGTGACGATTGGCGGAGAGGCATCGACGCCGCGCGGCGCAACGGGCCACAGCCGATCCAGCATATCGCGACGCACGTACAACATGCCGGAGCCGTGACTGCCGCCAAGCCACTTGTGAAAGCAGGTCGCATAGAAATCGCAGTTCAGATCGCGCAGAGCAAAATCGATCATCCCGATCGCCTGGGCGCCGTCGACAATGCTCAGAATGCCTTTCTGTCGCGCAAAGTCGCAGAGCTCACGCACAGGCATTACGACCCCGTCGGCGTAGTTGATATGCGAGAACGCGAAAGCCCGGGTGCGTTCGGTGATCGCGCCTGCGAACAATCCCAGCGCCTGCTCCGGCCCCGACATCGGCGCGGGCAATTCGATCTGCTTCACGGTGACGCCGCGACGCCGCGCAAGCACGAGCCACGGGCTGAGCGCCGCCGGATGCTCGCGGTTCGTCGTAATGATTTCATCGCCCGCGGCGAAATCCAGTCCAGCGGCGACCAGTCCAAGCGCGGCGCCGGCGCCGTACGTAAACTGCAGCTCATCGGGCTCGCAGCCGGCAAATGTCGCGACGCGGCTCGCCAGGCGATTGGTCTCGTTCACCCAGTGGCCGTCGCTGAAGTTCGCAACCGAAAAACTCTGCGCATCACGCGCACGATACTCGGCCGCCATTGCCGCGCGCAGCGTCGGGCCGACGCTTGCGACGTCGAGATAAGCGACCAGCAGATCGAGCACCGGCTGCGTACGCACCCACTGCCACAGCTCGCGCGATGACGTCGGAAGACTGATCGATGGCTGAGCAAGAGCAGCGCCCGCGGCGCCCACGGCGACGGCGCCGAGACTGGAGGAGAGGAGATCGCGGCGGGTGAATGTTGGGCTGGTCTCGGTCATCAGTTCATTCTGTGGTCTGTTCGGGGCGTACGATTATTGCAGGAACTGAGGTGAAGGTTGGTCCGCAGTCTGCGGCCAGAGGATCGCAGCGATGTGAGTGTCCCGATTCCCCATTCTGTCCGCGGCCGCAGACCTGTGCGGCGGAGCCTCACATGAGTTGCGATTCCTGCTACCGTACCTCAGGTATACAACTTCCTTTCGGCCCTCCATGTCCCACGATTATCTCGAACGCATCCTCAAGGCGCGTGTGTACGACGTCGCCGTTGAAACGCCGCTGGAAGCTGCGCCGCGACTTGGCCGCCGGCTGGGCAATCAGGTGTTCTTCAAGCGCGAAGATCTTCAGCCAGTGTTCTCGTTCAAGGTGCGCGGCGCGTACAACAAGATCGCACATCTCTCGGACACCGCGGCGAAACGCGGCGTGATCTGCGCGTCGGCGGGCAATCATGCGCAAGGCGTGGCGCTCGCCGCCCGATATCGCGGCATTCCCGCGACGATCGTCATGCCGCAGACGACGCCGCAGATCAAGGTGCAGGCGGTCATCGACCTGGGCGGCGAGGCCGTATTACACGGCGATGACTACGATCAGGCCTATGAGTACGCGATGACGCTCACGCGCGAGCGGCAACTTACCTTCATACATCCTTTCGACGATCCCGACGTCATTGCGGGTCAGGGAACGATCGGTATGGAGATCCTGCGCCAGCGTTCCGGGGGGGAAATCGACGCGATCTTCGTCGCGGTCGGCGGCGGCGGACTGATCGCGGGCATTGCGGCCTACGTGAAATACCTGTATCCGAAAATCCGCATCATCGGCGTCGAGCCCGAAGACGCCGATGCGATGTACCGCTCGCTGCAGGCGGGCAAGCGCATCACGCTGGATCGTGTCGGGATATTCGCGGACGGCGTCGCGGTGCGGCGCGTCGGCGAGGAGCCGTTTCGCCTCGCGCGCGAGTATGTCGATGAAGTGATCACCGTCAGCACCGATGAAATCTGCGCCGCGATTCAGGACATCTTCGAGGACAATCGCACGATCGTCGAACCCGCGGGTGCATTGTCGGTGGCCGGCATCAAGCGCTATGTGGCGCGCGAGCAGTGCCGGGATCGTGCGTTTATCTCGATCAATTGCGGCGCGAACATGAACTTCGATCGCTTGCGCCACGTTGCGGAACGCGCCGACATCGGCGGCCAGCGCGAAGCGCTCATCGCGGTCGAGATTCCCGAACAGAAGGGCAGCTTCCTGCGCTTCTGCGAAATCCTCGGCCGGCGCGGCGTCACCGAATTCAACTATCGATACAACGACGGCGCAGCCGCGCAACTCTTCGTGGGCCTCGCGTTATCGCAGGGACGGAAAGAAAAAGAGACCGTCATCAAGTTGCTGCGCGAGGCCAGCTACTCCGTCGTCGACATGAGCGACAATGAGATGGCGAAGCTGCACGTGCGCTATATGGTCGGCGGTCACGGCCGGGGCATCCAGCACGAGCGCCTGTTTCGCTTCGAATTCCCCGAACGTCCCGGCGCGCTCCTCAAGTTCCTCAACGCCATCGGCACGCAATGGAACATCACGCTGTTCCACTATCGCAATCACGGCTCGGACTATGGTCGCGTCCTCGCCGGCGTTCAGATTCCGCCGAGCGACGACATAGACTTCGATCTGCACGTGCGCGAACTTAAATACCTCTACGCCGAAGAAACGGATAATCCGGTGTACAGGATGTTTCTGGGAAGTGATCAGTGACTGGTGACTGCCAGCCTGCCGGAAATCTTCCAAGCGAAGGCTGCAACAGAGAAGGCGGGTCGATGCGCTGCAGCTGCAGCCTGTCTCGCTGATGAAGCTGATCGATCTGGATGCGACGTTCGCGCTTGAGCGCGGGGAATGCTGGTCAGGGAAATCAGCGCTTCGCGCGGGGTTTTTCCCGGATACAGGCGAGGAGATACCCGATCGTTCGCTTCCGCTTCGCTGCGCGCACGTCGGGTTATGTCCGTTGTGCACATTTCATAGGTGTTGCTACGGGTGCGCGGCGTAAGTCTTTCAAGACACGATAGACGATCACTGGAGAGGGGCGGTCGTGATGAGCACAGCGAGAGATGCGAGCGACGACACGGTCGGCAGTTAATCGCGCCCCGGGCAATGCGCGGCTCCCGGCGCGCATTCTGGTCGTCGAGGACGAACGAATCGTTGCGCTCGACCTGGCCGCGACCCTGCGCCGCCTCGGGTATGGCGTGGAGGGTCCGGTGGATACTGGCGAGCGCGCAGTCGAGAGTGCGTTGCATACGCATCCTGACCTCGTGCTCATGGACATCCGCCTGCGCGGCGCCATGGACGGAATCACCGCCGCGGCTCGGATCGGTGAGGAAACTGACGCGCCGATCGTCTTCCTCACCGCACACTCCGACAACGAAACTCTGAATCGCGCCAAGGACGCCTCGCCCTATAGCTACCTGATCAAGCCGTTTCGCCAGGACGATCTGCGCTGCGCCATCGAGGTCACGCTCCATCGGCGCGAGGTGGAGCTGAAACTGCGTGAGCGCGAGCGCGAGGTGGAGCGCCTCAACGCGGAGCTGGAGCGGCGCGTGATCGAGCGCACCTCGGAGCTCGAGGCGGCGAATCGCGAGCTCGAAGCTTTCAGTTATTCGGTGGCGCACGATTTGCGTGCACCGCTGCGCGGCATCGATGGCTTTACCCAACTGGTGCTCGAGCGGCACATGTCGGATCTCGGCGAAGAGAGCCGCAATCATCTGCAGCGCGTGCGGGCGGCCGCCCAGCGCATGTCAAAATTGATCGACGATCTGCTCGAACTCGCACGAGTCGTGCGCAGCGACTTCGTTCGCGAAGACGTCGATTTGTCGCTGATCGCTGCGGAGGTAGATGCCGAGTTGCGTTCCGCAGATCCGCAGCGGCGCGTCGAATTCATCTGCCAGCCGGGCCTGTCGGCGCGCGTCGATCCGACATTGCTACGCGTCGCGCTCGACAACTTGCTGAGCAACGCCTGGAAGTTCACCGCGCGCGTCGAACAGGCGCGGATCGAATTCGGCGGCCGCCGCGAGAATGACGAGCTGATCTGCTTCGTGCGCGACAACGGCGTTGGCTTTGACATGCGCAACGCAGGTCAATTGTTCGGCGTGTTCCAGAGACTGCATCACGTAAGCGATTTCCCGGGCAACGGCATTGGCCTCGCGATCGTGCAACGCGCCGTTCACCGCCATGGCGGTCGCATCTGGGCGGAAGCGCAGCCCGGCGCGGGGGCCACGTTCTCGTTCTCCATTGGGACGCGTCCCGACGAACACCGGATGAACGAATCGCCGGGCAAACCCGATGAGCATGCCGAATGAGCAAGCCGACGCGTGAATCGGATTCACCCGTCTCGCCGCACGTGCGCGACGCGGCGAGCCTCCCCTCATCGGACCAGTTTCGACTCGCACTGGAGGTTGCGCCCTCCGGCATGCTGATCATGGACAGCGCCGGACTCATCGTGCTGGCGAACGCGCAGATCGAAAGAATGTTTGGCTACGATCGCAGCGAATTGATCGGCCAGCCGCTCGAGAAGCTCGTACCGGAGCGCTACCGTGCGCACCACTTCCAGCTGCGCGCGGAGTTTCTGGCCGACGCGCATCCCCGAACGATGGGAAAGGGGCGCGATCTGTATGGCTTGCGCAAGGACGGCGGCGAAACACCGGTCGAAATTGAGCTGAATCCACTGCGCACTTCGGAAGGCCTGTCCGTTCTCTGTTCCGTCGTGGACGTCACCGAGCGCAAGCGGTTTGAAGCGGCGCTGCGCGATCAATTGCGCGAGCGCGACGTGCTGCTGCAGGAAATCCACCATCGTGTGAAGAACAATCTGCAGGTGATCTCCAGCCTGATCAGTTTGCAGCTCGGCCGCATGGAGCCGGGCGGCAGTTACGACGCATTGCAGGAGTGCAGTTTGCGAGTGCTCGCTATCGCTCACATCCACGAGCAGCTGTATCTCTCGCAGGACTTCTCTCGCGTGCCATTCTCGGACTACGCCCAGAGTCTCGCCGCGATCGTTTTTCGAACCACCGGCGTCTCCTCAGAACGTGTGCGGCTGGATCTGGTGCTGCAACCAGTCTCGGTTGCGGTGGACGCGGCCATTCCATGCGGCCTCATCCTGAGCGAGTTGATAACGAATGCGCTCAAGCATGGCTTTCCACAAGGCCGGTCGGGCTGTATCAGCATTGAATTGCGCCAGACGGATCGCAATCGGCTCTTCCTCGCCGTCAGCGATGACGGCGTCGGTTTGCCGGAGGGCTTCGACCCGGCGCACTGCGACTCACTCGGCATGCAACTGATCCAGACGCTCGCGGCGCAGATCGGCGGTGAGTTCTCCGTACAGGACGGCGGCGGGGGCGCACGATTTCAGCTCATATTCCCCGCAATGCAGTGATCGGTCGTGACTGAGGTTCGTACGCCGCGCCGCAGTGAAAAGAATCCACAGATCATCGAGCGCGGCGGGCTGTGGAACGCGTTCATCTTCGCAGTGCACGGTCAGTCGCTGCTGGAAGTGTTCCTGGCGCGTTGTCCGGAAATCGCAATGCGAATGCGCCACGCCATAGAGAGTGCAGAGGGTTTGGGCCGCGATGCGGCGCTTGCCGAACTCCATGAGCGTCTGCCGACGCTGGATTTCTCACGCGACATCATGGAGCGCAATGCGCCGCTGTTGCGCGTGATCACCGTGCCGCCGTGCGGCTGGAGCGATCTCGGTACGCCGCACCGCGTGGCGCAGGCGCTGGAACGAGGATCGTGGGCATATCCGCCGGGTTCGCTCACCGCGCGGCACACCGTCGGCTTTCTCGATCTGGCCGCGCAGCATGCAAGGGTTGCAGTTTCGCGATGGCGGCAAGCCGCCAGCGGTCAGTAGCGCTGGAACACCAGCGTCGCGTTCGTCCCGCCGAAACCGAAGCTGTTCGACATGGCGGTGTCGACGCGCTGCGAGCGCGCGGTGCGCAGAATCGGAAAATCCGCGCAGGCGGGATCGAGTTCTTCAATGTTCGCGGACGCTGCGAGAAATCCATCGCGCATCATCAGCAGACAGTAGATCGCCTCCTGTACACCCGCGGCGCCGAGCGAATGGCCGGTGAGCGACTTCGTCGATGAAATCGGCGGGACGCTCGCGCCGAACACTTCACGGACCGCCTGCAGCTCGATCACATCGCCGACCGGCGTCGAGGTGCCGTGCGTGTTGAGATAATCGATGGGACGTTCGACGCTCGCGAGCGACTGACGCATGCAGCGCACCGCCCCTTCGCCTGACGGCTGCACCATGTCGGCGCCATCCGCCGTGACGCCATAGCCGACGAGTTCGGCGTAAATACGTGCGCCGCGCGCCTGCGCATGCTCGAGCGATTCAAGTACGATCATGCCGCCGCCGCCCGCAATCACGAAACCGTCGCGATTCACATCGTACGCACGCGATGCCTTCTCCGGCTGATCGTTACGAGCGCTCGATAATGCGCCCATCGCATCGAACAGCGCAGTCAGGGACCAGTGTTCTTCTTCGCCGCCGCCGCAAAACATCACGTCCTGCTTGCCGAACTGGATCTGCTCAGCGCCGGCGCCGATGCAATGCGCGCTGGTCGCGCAAGCGGATGTAATCGTGTAGCTGACGCCCTTGATGTGATGCGTGGTTGCGAGACAGGCTGCGACTGTACTTCCCATGGTGCGCGGCACGCGAGTAGGCCCGACCTTGCGGATGCCGCGCGCCCGCAGCGTGTCCGCTGCTTCGACGATGTTCGCAGACGAGGCGCCGCCGCTGCCTGCAATCAGTCCGGTGCGCGGATTGCTGATCTGCGCTTCCGTGAGACCGCTGTCCGCGATGGCCTGCTTCATGGACACGGCGGCGTACGCGGCGGCGTCGCCCATGAAACGCAGATCGCGGCGATCCAGATGTTTGTCGAGCTCGATCTGTGGAATGCCAGCTACCTGGCTGCGCAGTCCGAGCTCGGCGTAACCCGGCGCCACGCGAATTCCAGGGCGTCCCTCGGCCAGAGAGCGGGAGACACTGTCGAGATCATTGCCGAGACAGGAGACGACGCCCATACCTGTAACGACGACGCGATGCATCAGGAAACCTCTGTATGCATGGGATTGAGGAAGGTCATCTCGCCGCGACGCTACGCCGCCGCCCCCGCGTTCATCGAAGCGCCGCGCTCAAACACGCCGACACGCAAACCCTTCGCGGTGTAGATCGTCTGACCGTCGACGGCGAGCGCGCCATCGCCCGAAACCATCACGAGCCTGCGTGCGATAACGCGCCGGACATCGATCTGATAGGTCACGCGCTTCGCCTGCGGCAGCACCTCTCCTGTAAATCGTACTTCCTCGACGCCGAGCGCCCGGCCCATGCCGCGATGCCCGCCCCAGGCGAGGAAAAAACCGATCAGCTGCCACATCGCATCGAGGCCGAGGCAGCCTGGCATCACAGGGTCATCGAGAAAATGACAGGCAAAAAACCACAGCGACGGATTGATGTCGAGCTCTGCGCGCACTTCACCGCGACCGTACGAACCGCCTTGATCGCTGATCAGGGTGACCCGATCGAACATGAGCATCGGATCGACGGGGAGGCGCGGTGTGTTGGGACCGAACAACTTGCCTGCACCGCAGGCGAGGAGTTCTTCGCGAGTGAATGATGATTGCCGCATAGGAATGGCGGCAGTCTACAGCAGTCATTGCGCTCTGGGGCAGTGCCATTCGCGCGCCGGGCGCCCGGAATGGTTACTCTGTCTCTGCAGTCAGCGCGCTTCAGCGCGGCCGGTAATCCGACGATCGATGGCCACAATTGACGACAGACCAATATGAAAACTCAGCTCTGCGAACGCCTCGGCATTGAATTTCCGTTGTTCGCTTTCAGTCATTGTCGCGACGTCGTCGCCGAAGTGAGCCGCGCCGGCGGATTCGGCGTGCTCGGCGCGGTCGGCTTTTCGCCCGAGCAACTCGAACTCGAACTGCGCTGGATCGACCAGCATGTCGACGGTCGTCCATACGGCGTCGATGTGCTGGTTCCCGAGAACATGACCATGCGCGGCGAAAGCGGCTTCGATGCGAAAGGCCTAGCGTCCCGCATTCCTGCGCAGCACCGTGAATTCGTGCACGATCTGTTGGCGAATTACGGCGTCGAGGGCGGCGGCGAGCCGCGAAGCACGGGGCACGCGCCCTTCATGGCGGACGTTGCCGAGCAGCTGATGGACGTGGCGTTCGCGCATCCGATCCGACTGATCGCCAACGCTCTCGGCGTGCCGCCGCAGTCGATGATCGATCGCGGCCGCAGGCACGACATTCCCGTCGCCGCCCTGGTCGGCGCCGCCGAACACGCCGTTCGACAGGTCGGGGCGGGCGTCGATATCATCGTCGCGCAGGGCGGCGAAGCCGGCGGACACTGCGGTGAAGTGAGCACGCTGGTGCTCGTTCCCGAAGTCCTGCGCGCAGTGAAACGGTTCGGAAGCCCGCCCGTGCTTGCGGCAGGCGGCATCATGACCGGCCGGCAGATGGCCGGTTGCATGGCGATGGGCGCCGCCGGCGCGTGGACCGGGTCGGTGTGGCTCGCGACGTCTGAATCAGAATGCTCGCCGGTGCTGCGCGACAAGTTCGTGGCGGCGACCTCGCGCGATACGGTTCGCTCGAAAGGCCGCACGGGCAAGTATTCACGCCAACTCAAGTCGGCGTGGACCAGCGCCTGGGAAGGTGGTGAGAGTCCGGGCGCTCTGCCCATGCCGCTGCAATCGCTGCTATCCGAACCTTCATTGCGGCTCGCGGTGCGCGAAGCGGAAAAAGGCAACGAGCGGGCAAGAGAACTCGTGACCTATTTCGTCGGCCAGGGCGTCGGTCTCGTGGACTCGGTGAAGACGTGCCGTCAGGTCGTGCAGGAGTTCATGGAGGAATTTACGGAAGCCGCCAGCGAACTCGGCGCCCTGCTCGAAGATTGATCATCCCGGCGTATGGGAATGGGGACTGTCCCCATTTCTTCGGCTCATGGCGAACTGAGCGGCGCTGATTTGTAGAACCGGCTCCTCTGTTCCAGCGCTAACCGGATGGCCTCGGGCGCAAGCACGCCGCCTTCGATCTCGGCGTACTCCGGACTCAGCACGTCCATGCCCTGCCTGCGCACCACCGCGATCAGGTCCGGTTGCACGATCGCGAAGTCGGTGTACTCGCTCATCAGCACCGTTTCGCGGCCGCCAGCCTCGAACAGCGAACGACCGACGCTGTAGTCGGAGAAAGGCGCGGCGCAGCCGAGATATTTGCTCATCAACGTCGGCATGACGTCGAAATGCGTCGTGCGATGCTGCTCAACCGTCGGCGCCAGTTCCGGGGCATACAGCACGAGAGGAACGCCCGTCTGATACCGGGTGAAGTTGCTGCCGTGGCCCCAGTACTTGCGACCGTTGTCGTTGAACTCCTGGCCATGGTCGCCGGTGATGACGATCACCGAATTATCGAGCAGCCCGCGCGCCTCGATCGCATCCAGCGCCTCGCCGACCAGGCTGTCGACATAGTGCACGGAATTCAGATAGCGGTTCACTATGGCCTGCGCTTCCGCCCCCTCATTCAAAGTGAAGTAGTTGACGTGCTCGGCGCTCGGTTGAAACGCAAGCGGGTAATCACCCGGCAACTGGAAGGTGTGCGGCGAGTCGTAGAACAGAAACGCAAAGAAAGGACTCGCGTTCGACCTGGAATCGAGAAACGACACGAAATCATCGGTAAGGTCGCGATCCCAATCCGCGGGCCCGGCGCCTTCTGAGCGCATGCGCACCGAGTCCAGACGAGCGAATACCGTCCGGTCGAACTCCGGACTGAACAGCGGCGCGCTGCGGAAGACGCGGGCGTCGTAACCCTGCTGCAGCAACTGCTCGATGAATACGGGCCCTTGTCGCTCGGCGAGCATGCGATGCCAGTAGGTGCCGGGTATCGAATAGAAGAACGAGAACACGCCGATGCGAGTCGCATTGCCGCCGCTGTAGTGATCCTCGAATCGCACCGAACGCCGGGCGAAGCGCTCGATGTTCGGCGTGACGCCGGCGCTGAGCGCATCGAAGCGCCACGAATCGATCATGATGACGATGATGTTCGGCGCGGCCGCAGTCGTACCGCACTTCACGGGACGCAGCGGATACGCAAGCCCATTGCGATCCTGTCGCGCGCTCGACGCGAAAGCAGGATCACTGCTCACCTGCACGCCAAGGTGTCGCAAGGCGCGCTTGGCGGTGGCGGCGTAGCGCAGCGGCAGCACGTCCGTTTGCTCCAACAGCGGCTCGAAGGCGGCGGCGTCGGCCCAGATATGCGTAACGTGAAATCCTGCGATCGCGGCGATCAGGCCGGCCGCATAAGCCCGCGTGATCGCTGATCGACGCGGCTGCGCCTGCACAACCCGCCAGCACAGGTACGCAACGGCCGCCTGCACGACCAGAAGCGCGAGCGCAGCGCCTGCGGCCTGTACGTACATCACACCCGGGAACACGAAGGTTTCGCGTGCTGCGCCGCCGAGCAACAGATTCAAAACGCCGGCGTTGATATGAAATCGATAGAGGAGATAGACCTGCGTATCCACAAGCAGGGCTCCAAGGATCAGCGCCGAACACGCCGCACCCAGCGGAATCACCATCGCAGGCCGCGGTGCAAGGACAATCAAGAGCAACAGTGGCGAGAGCAGCAGCGCCGAGAGGGTTCCGAAATGAGCCAGCAGCATGACCCCGCGAAACAGGAGGGTGAACGGGGCGGCATCGAGATCCGTCGCGATGTAATAACGAGTCGCGATCAGGAGCCCGAGCGCAGTCGTCGCCGCCAACAGCCAACCCCACCAGCGCAGAAGCTGACGAAGCGTCGAAACAGACAAGTTGAATGGAGCCATGGATGAGTGAGCGCTTGCACAAACCAGTCAGAACTACACTAAGCGCATCTGAGCAGTCGAATGTTTCCGAATGCGTTGCGGCAGAACGTTGTGCGGCTGCGACGCAGGCGACGCCGTGGCGGTGACAGGGTGCGTTCTACCGGATAGCGACCATCGCCATCGTTGCGCTCGCCTTGGAGATCAGTCGCTCCTCGCGCGATGATACGCAAAAGAGCTCCGCCTCGACGAACGTGACCTGCTTTCCCGGCTTCAGCACGCGCGCCCGACAGATCAGCGTTTCACCCTGGCCAGCGCGCAACAGACTAAGTTTGATCTCGGCAGTCATGACGCTGAATCCCGGCGCAGCCGCCATGAATGCTGCGCCGCCCATGGTGTGATCCGCCATGGCCGCCTGAACCCCAGCGTGGACGAATCCATGCTGTTGCAGATGTCGCGGCTGAATCACCAGGGACGTCACGCACTCGGCGCCGGCAACCGATTCGACTTCCATGCCGAGTTCGGCCACGAACGGCGCGCGGCGGAAGTGTTCCTTCATCGTGGAGAGATCGACGTTACTCACTCACTTTCTCCGTACAGCTTTCTCCGTACAGCCTGAAACCGCCCCTTCGTAGGTTCGATTCGCATCGGGATGAATTCAGGCTGTGAACGGCCTGACGACTGGCATCGTCGATGTCCTCATACGTAGCTGAATTCGGCTCGCGACCCCATGCGGAGCCGACATGTTGTCGCTCCGCGCATCATCCGAACGGAAATACGACACAAGCGATCCACCTACCCGAGCCACGCGAGCGCGGCAACTCCCAACATCGCAATCCAACCCGGGTGCTTCCCTTTGGCGCCGACGAGAACGAGAAACGAACCCGCAGCGAAAGCAAAGATAGCCGCGTTGACGGCGAGCGCCTCGGCCGATTGGTCATTGGATGCCGAAGACAGCTGCAGCAGAACGGCGCCAAACGCCCAGCCAAAGACAGTGACGACATGCCAGCTTGCCCAAATGATCCTGACGTGTCGCTCCTTGACCGGAGGCGCGGGCATCGCCGGGACCAAGCTGCGGTTGCGCAGCTGGCGGAATATCAAAATCTCTCCCAGCACCGAGTGAACTACGCCAACGACAAGCGCCAGGACTCCTGCGGCAAACATGTACGTCGGCACTTTCGGTCTCCGTGATGGTGGGACGCAGTATAGAGATGACCATCTCGCGCGCGTCTTCGCACGTCGCGTGCAGTGAATCGTCGACGCCGCCTATTGGCCGGAAGCCGCATACATGATTTTGAACCCGTCACGCCACGAGCGAATACGTGGCTCCCACTGGAGCTCACGCCTGGCCTTGGCATTCGACGCGCCTCGTTGCTCGTTCATGATGTAGACCAGCATGTCGCCGAGCGATTGACGCGCCGCGCTTTCGTCCATATGGCCGGGAGCTTGCGCGTGAAGGAGCTTTGCGGCGACAGGCAACCATTCGCTGAGTCGAGCCGGATCATCGTCGACGATGTTGTAGACGCCAGGCTTCGCGTGGGTCAGCGCCTTGATCGTGGCCCGGGCGGCGTCGTCGACGTGAATGAACGAATACGTCCCCGCACCCTCGCCAACGATCGGCGCTCGACCCTTGCGAATGGAACGCGGGATGGAATTGGCGGGATCGTAGTTGGTTCCCGGACCATAGAACCAACCGTAACGGAGCACGACACCCTCCATACCAGCCGCGTGAAGCGTCTGTCGTTCGAGTTCCGCCATCGCCTCCGCCAGCGGACGAATCGCGTCCGGTGCATCGAGGTACAGAGGTGTTTCCTCGTTGGTCAGGCCAGCTCCCGAGGGTGAACAGATGAATGAGATGCTCTGGGCGATGAACCGTCCGGCGCCTGCCGCCCGCGCCGCCCTGACGAGATTGCGCGTGCCCTCCGTACGGACTCGAATGGTTTCTGCCAGCGGATCGGCGTCTTTTGCGCCAAAAGCGGTCAGCTGATGAATGACAACTTGCGGTTCAGCACGCCCCACAGCTTCGAGAAGCCTCTCGATATCGAACACGTCCCCGATCACCGGGACTGCGCCCATGGCCTCAAGCGATGCCGCGCGATCTGTCGAGCGCGTCATCGAGACGACCCGGTGTCCTTCCTGAACAAGCATCGGCACGAGTGAACGTCCAATCGCACCCGAACCACCCGCAATGAAAATCTTCATCGATGCGTCCGAAGGCTCACGTTGAGCGGCGCGTTGCCGATGATGAACAGGCCAGGAAGGTTGGGAGGATCCGCGGGGACGGTAAACCGGTTGGCTGATAGTGACTCGACAGAGAGAGTCGAAGTATTTCTCATGGCATGCCCTTACCAACTGTAGCCCGCACCGGAATATCTGCGGAGTCGAAATTATCGAGGCAGAACACATTTATTCCGAAGAAGTCTGGTGTGGCTCGTTTCCGATGGAACGGATAGATCCCGCAAATCTTGCAGCAGTAATGCCTGGCGGTGCGGGTATGCAACCGGTACTCCGAGAGCGAATGCTCGCCCCGGGCAACGTGAATCTGCTTTCATGAACCTTCACCATCAAAGCGTTCTTTCGGGAACAGATCGAACAATCGCAGGTCGTCAGCTCCGGAAAATCGGTTTCGATCTGAAACTGCACGGCTCCGCAATGACAGCTTCCGTTGTAGGTCGCCATCTGTCCTGTCTCCATGTTCGCGCCCCCAATGCTGGTCATCACGCTCTCAACCCAGGCAATCAGCGGCTACAGCGTCAGAAGTCGTGACAGTCAACGGACCGCTCGCTGAATGAATTAGAGCTGCACCGGCGCGCCGAAGAAATTGCTATAGCTGGCGATGATCCGCTGCATGCCTGCGGCAATGTCCGTTCTGGCGTATTCCTCGTTGCCTCGAAGAGCGCCGGCCCTCGATGACCATACGATGCGGTCGGCGATCGCGCCTTTACTGCCCTCGAATACTTCGTAGCTGATGCAATCCGGATGCTCGGCCATCCACTTCGCTGTCCGTCGGTGAAGTTCAATGAATTCATCGCGAGCGGCAGACTCGCTGAGCTGCGACACAACGATCTGAACGAATGTAGCTTCTGCCACAAATACTCCAGTCGATCGATCTGAACGGCGGAATACTTTGTCGGCGACGGGATCGCCAATCGGAACTGCAAAATCCAGGTCGGCCGATGTCATCAGTTGAATAGACGGATTCCGGAATACTGGCATAAACAGCATCCGTATAGCGCTGGTCCTCGATGACCGCCCTGCCCAGTTACTCGCGGATACGAAAAGACACACCGACCCCACGTTCGGGCTGACCCCACTCGTGCCCGCCGACGGCAAGCCGTTGCCGCCAACCACCGACGCGCCCGCTACAATGTCTCGCGCCTTCGCTGTCCGCCTTTATACATATATATGAGAACCCAATCCGTCGATCCGGCGACGATCAGTGTGTGGCGCTGGCATGCGCTCGTGACTACGCTTTTTTTCGTGTTCGCGGCTGGCGTAGCGAGTTTCATTGAAGGTCAGTATTTCTGGCCCATGGCGCCGGTGCTGGTCGCATTGATCGGCTTTTCGCTGAGCTGGTTCTGGCCGCCGGCGGCGTATCGGCATTTGCGGTTCGGCGTCGATGAGGCCGGGATCGTCATTCAGCACGGCGTGTTCTTTCGATCCCATATCGCCTTGCCGCGCGTGCGCATCCAGCACACCGACGTATCGCAAGGACCGCTGCAGCGGCGTTTTGGCGTTGGCACGTTGAAGTTCTATACGGCGGGCAGTCGCCACACGAGGATCGAGCTGCCGGGCCTCACGCATGCCGAGGCTGTCGAACTGCGCGACGCCCTGCTTGCGGAAGGTAAGGACAGCGGCGTCTGAGGAAAGGATGGCGAGCGCGAACGAAACCCCCGCCGAGTTCACACCGCAGTTGCGGCTGCATCGCCTGTCGTGGCTGTTCGCGCTCACGACATCCATCCGGCAGATGATCATTCCGCTGGCAGCGGTGCTCGTGTTCGGAGCTCGCGATGATGCATCAGTGGTCGCACCGCTGATTTTTCCGCTGATCATTGCAGCGTTGCTGGCGCGTGCGCTGTGGCGACAGTGGATTTTTCGCTACGGTTTCGGACCGCGCGGGCTCGTCATTCACGATGGGCTGATCTTTCGCAACGTGCGACAGATCGAGTATCCGCGCATCGAGAACATCGATACGGAACGCGGTTTGCTGCATCGGCTGTTCGGCGTCGCCGAGGTCAGCGTGCAGACGTCGACCGGCGGCAAGGCGGAGGCGCTGATCAGCGTGCTCGATCTCGACGCGGTTCAGGAAATGCGCGAGTGCGTGTTCGCGGATGCTGCGCAGGCGGCGAGCGATGTGCAGGACGAGGACGCACGGCCGCTGCTCCAGCTTTCCATAGGCGAGCTGGTGCGTTACGGGCTCATCGACAATCGCGGCATGATCATTGTCGCAGCGGCTGGCGGGCTCTTGTACGAGCTGGGTCTCTTCAACATCGATCGCGAGACCATCATGACCTGGCTGGAAGCCTCTTCGATCGCCGGCATCACGGCGCTTGGGCCTGCGATTCAGATTGCACTCGCGCTGGGCGCGATTTTTGGTGCGCTGGTCGCAGTTCGGCTGTTGTCGGTGTTGCTCGCGATAGCGACGCTCTTTGATTTCACATTGACCCGGCGCGATCGGGATCTCAGGGCGCACTATGGATTGCTGACCCGCGTCGCGCTCACGCTGCGCACGCCTCGCATACAGGCGGTGCATCAGACGCAGTCGCTGCTGCATCGCTGGTTCGATCGAGTGTCGTTGAATGTCGATCTCACCGGCGATCACGGCGGAGGTGAGCAGGACAATGGCGGCGCACGAGCCAAGACGCGTTGGCTTGCGCCAGTGTGTCGAACAGCGGACGCGCC
>JBOHZJ010000451.1:0-21337 GCA_050738395.1 Steroidobacter sp. | reverse complement strand
GTCGAGGAGCGCGCTGTATCGGCGAATGCGGGCGCGGAATCCCTCTTCATCGACTTCCTCGCGCAGCCCGCCATTGAGTTCTGCAAACCACGGCAGCGACGCCTGATCGAGCATGACCGCCTCGTTGCGCTTCGGGCTCACGCGCGACCACTCCCGCATGAAACCCTGCATGGCGAAGTTCAGCGCTTTGGAGTGATTGAGCTCATCGGATAGCCGGCCGATGTTGGCGACGTCCGTCAGGCGACGCTGGAAGAACAACTGACAGAGGATGCCCCAGTAGTAGGTGTAGTCCCAGATCACCTTCACCGGCAGCACCTCCGGATCGCCGAACAGATCGTATTGATCGGTGAACAGCGACAGCGTGCTTTCGTAGAACGAGAAATACAGTTGCTGATAGATATGCGCGCGGCCGCCGATCAGCTCACCCCTGAGATCGCGGGCAATCAGATCGGTGATGTAGGTATTGGCGATCGCGATGAAATCGCTGCCAGGTGAATAGAATGGATCGAGGAATACGCCGGCTTCCCCCGTCAGCGCCCAGCGGTCCCCGGAGAACACCTGCTTGCAGCCGTACGAAAAATTGCGCAGAAAACAGAAATCCTGCAGCAGGTGCTTCTTGCCTTCGATTTCCTGAGCGAGCCGCGGCTGATGTACGCGGAACCAGTCCAGCGCCTTGTCGAACGTGTTCATCGTCTCGAGCGGGTGCGTCGTCGCATCGCACACGACGCCGACGGAATGCGAGCCTGACGACAAGGGAATCAACCAGGCCCAGTAACCCTTGCCGCACAGGTGGTTCGTCGACAACCAGCGATACGGCGGATCGCAGCGCCTGAGCCATTCCTCATCCGACGACCACTCATCGACATCGATCTTCGTTCCGATGCGAAACCAGATCGCATTCGCATCGTGCGAATTCTCCTGGGCGAGGTTGAGCTTGCGCTTGATGAGCCCGGCGCGACCCGCCGCATCGATCAGCCAGCGCGATTCGACCGAGCGCATTTCGCCGTTCGTTTCATAGCGCACCTGATGCGCCGCGCCGTCCGTGCCCATCTCGAAGCTGCGCACGACGGCGCCATCGATGAACTGCACGCCAAGCTCGCGCGCATGCTCGCCGAGAAAGTTCTCGAAGATCCCACGGTCGAGCTGATAGCTCGGCGTTGCGAGATAGCGGCTCGCGCCAAGTTCAGTGACGGCGTCGACATCCGTGCGGCCTTCCGAAAAGAAAAACCTGAAACCGAATTTCTTGAGCTGGTGCGTCGTAAGGTGCTCTTTCAAGCCGAGCACCGTGTCGAAATAGTTGGCGCCGATCTCCACCGACGATTCGCCGACCTTGTGCACGGCCTGCGGCGCCGGGTGACGCCGGCGCTCCACGACAAGGATGTCGAGCGAGTCGAACTGCCTGCGCAATTGAATCGCCAGCGTGAGCCCGGCGAGTCCCCCGCCGAGAATGACGACATCATGTTTCTTGTTCATATCGGATCAGATTTTTCGATCGGATGAGAGGATTTACAGCCTGAACGGGATGTGCTGAACGGCGAATGAGAAGCTGGGTTGGCGAATTCCATCGTGACTCGTTTGATGAATCCGCTCTACAGCTTCACCTGCAACGCCGCGCCGGCGCTCAGCGCGAAAGTGAGCGAAGCGGGTTCGTCCCGCGCCAGCGCTTCGAATAACGGCAGCGCGGGTGCGAGTGCATTGTCCGCCATCAGCGCCGCGGCCCTGGATCGCGCCGGCGTCGGCTCCGCTGCGCCCGGATGCAGACTCAGCCTCATCGCCCGAGCGGCGCCGGAGCTCTTTGGTCCGATCACAAGCGCGACGCCCAGAACGCCCCGACTCGGCGCGACGGTCGCGAGCGCGCCCTTCGCCTCGATATCGAATGCGACGTACAGCACCGGCCGTTGTTCGCACGCGACGTGCGTCGCCGTTTCCAGCAACCCTGCTGCGAACGTGTAATTGAATGCGCTGATCGCGGTGTACGGCGCGTAACTGCCAGTGCCGATGCTCCAGTAGCCGGCCGCGGCGTTGTGCACCGAGTTGTGAAACTTGATCGGCGATAGCAGCGTCGGCGTGGCCACGAGCGTGGCGCACATGTAGTCGCTGATCGCGAGATCGCCGTGCGTGGACGCAAACACCGACGGCAGCTCTTTAGGCGAGCGGCCCGCGGCTTCGCAGGCGCCCGACGCTACTTCCAGCGCTACCGCGACAGTATCCGGTGCACGGCGTCGCTCGGTGGGCGCAAGCAGCGCAGGCGTAGGACGTGACGCGGTCGCCTCCGGGGCTTCAAGGTCGCCGCGCATCACGCCGGCTGCAACGCTCCAGCCCGGCAGCCGCGGCGCCCAGAGCGCGACGCCCTCGATGTGAAGCTCGGGGAGCTGGCGGTTCATCCCAGGTCGCCCCGCCCGAACACCAACACACAGTTGCTGCCCCCGAAACCGAAAGAGAAACTCAAGGCGTGCTTGATGGAGATCTCAGCGTTGTCCATCTGAATCTGTGGGCCGCACGCCGGATCGAGTTGCTGCGTGTTCAGCGTGCCCGGCGCCAGGCCGCGCTCGAGCGCGATCAGGCTGATGGCCGCTTCGACGATTCCGGCAGCGCCGAGCGTATGGCCCGTCCAGCCTTTCGTGGAACTCGCGAACGTATTCGCGGGAAAGGTATCGGCGACGACCTTCGCCTCGGTCGCATCGTTCTTCAGGCTCGCCGTTCCGTGCAGGTTGATGTAATCGATCTCGGCCGGCGCCAGCCGCGCGCGCTCCAGGGCGTCTTTGAGCGCGATCCGCGCGCCGAAACCTTCCGGATGAGGCGTCGACATATGGTGCGCATCGCTCGACTCACCGTAGCCCAACAGCCATGCGCCTGCGTTCGCTTCGCGCTCGAGCAAAGCGAAGCCCGACGCTTCGCCGATATTGATGCCGCGTCGCTCGACGTCGAACGGCTGACACAGGTCTGGGGAGACGAGCTCGAGCGAATTGAAGCCGAACAGGACGCTGCCGCACAGAGTGTCGACGCCCCCGACGATCGCGGCGTCCGCGAGACCAGTGCGTATCAGGCGCTCGGCTTGCGCAAAGACTTTCGCGCTCGATGAACAGGCCGTTGCAACGGTGGCCGCGATGCCCGTCAAACCGAGCGCGTGCTGTACGAAATCACCGAGAGAATGCGGCGTGTGAATGATCGCGCGACGCAAGTCGGCGGGATAGCGGCCATCCGGATCGAGCCGCCGGTATGCTTCCTCGCTCGCGCCGATGCTCGAAGTCGACGTGCCGACGACCACAGCCACGCGGTCCTCGCCGTAGCGCTCGCGTGCGGCCTGGGCAGCGTCGATGAAACGATCGGCGAGGAGTCCACGCCAGGCGAGACGGTTGTTGCGGCAATCCCAGTCGACCAACCCGGTCGGCAGCGGTTGGTCTTCGAGCCCCGCAACGCGACCGACGAACGTTGCAATCGGCGTCGCGCCAAAGTCATTGCGCGTAAGTCCGGTGCGACGCTCGGTCAGTGCGCGAAAGGTGCTCTCGCGCCCCTCGCCCGCGGCCGTGCACACGGTGTAGGCGGTCACTCGCAATGGCCGGTTACGCATACTGATCAGGCCACGCCGCGCGCGCGGTCTTCAGGCAACGCGATTCTGCGCGATATGCGCCGCCAGCGAACGCAGCGAGCTGAAAATGCGGAGGTTGTTCTCATCATCCGAACGCAACTGAAATCCATAGCGCTTGGAAATCTCCAGCGCCAGCTCGAGTGCGTCGATCGAATCCAGGCCCAGCCCCGTCTTGAACAGCGGCGCCTCGGGATCGACGTCGGAGGGCGCGACGCCTTCCAGATTGAGGGCGGTGATGATGAGTTCCGCAAGCTCGCGCTCGCCGGCCGACTGAGGTGCTGACATGAACGATGCAGATCCGGATCGATGGTGCTGATCGATGGTACTAGAGGTGTTCGCCAGGGCATTGGCGTCCAACGCCATTCAACAAGCTCTCTCGATTCCAAACCCTTCATCTTCGACCATCTGCATCGCTGCAGGCTCAGGGTAGGCGATATCTGCGGGAGCTTCTTCGGGCGCGAAGTGTATCATCCGGCCCGCGCCGCGCAGCGGCCGCCGCCGCGTTTTCACTACCTCGGAACGAAGATTTGCAAGAGCAAGAACTGGCCGACGCATCCTGGACGCGCGGCGCCGCCGAAACGGACGACCCAGTTGATTCCCCGACGAAGCGCAGGCCAGCCGCGATTCAGGTCCGGTACTACAACGCGGATCAGGATCCGCCTGATGCTTCGGGCGTGCTGGCTGTCGTGCACTTCGGGTCAACCGCAGCGCCGGCGATCGGGGCGTCCATTGCGATCGGCGTCGACCTCGCGCCTGTGAGTGGTTCACCTCACGGCGAATATTGGCTGGCGAATGGTTCGGTGCACGCGAATCAGTCGGGTCGGGTGCGGTATGCACACGATGATCATTGTCTGTTCGCCGTGATCGAACAGGACGAGCAGTCGCACGGTGGAATTGGCGCGACGGCCGCAAGTGTGTACAACGAGATGCAGCGGTTCCAGCAGAGCTCGCCGTTTCCCCACCTGTTGCGCATGTGGAATTATCTCGATGACATCAACGAGGGCGCCGGCGACCTGGAGCGTTATCGTGAATTCTGCGTCGGCCGCGTCAGGGGGCTGGGACCGACCATCGCCGAACGCTTGCCGGCGGCGACCGCCATCGGACGGCAGCGCAAGACCGGACAGTTGCAGGTGTTCTGGCTCGCCGGCCGGCGAGCCGGCGCGGCTGTAGAAAATCCGCGTCAGGTCAGCGCGTACCGCTATCCACGCGTCCATGGGCCCGTGAGTCCGAGTTTTTCCCGCGCCACGCGCGCGCCCGACGGAACGGTGCTGATCTCCGGCACCGCGAGCATCGTCGGCCACGTCTCACAGCATCACGACAACCCGCTCGAACAGTTCGAAGAAACGTTGCGCAACCTGGCGGCGCTCACAGCACACGCCGGTGCAGCTCGTTCGGCGCATGCGCCGGAACTCTTCAAGGTGTACGTGCGCGATCCCGCGTACGCGGCCCCCATCGAGCAGCGATTGAGTGAGGTTTACCCGGGCAGCCGGACGATGCTCCTCGAAGCGGACATCTGCCGCCGGGAGTTGGCGGTGGAGATCGAGGGCGTACTGCCCCGATAGCGCATCGCGGCTATCCCGGGTGCAAGGCCTGCAGCAAGCGCTCCCGCGGCAATTTGCCAACCTCGTTGCGCGGCAGCGACGCGACGATGACGAGTGGTCGCGGCATGAACGCCGGGTCGACGCTCGGCGCCAGACGCTCGAGAATCTTCGCGGCTGAGAGCCCCGGCGCAACCACGAGCGCCGCGACGCGGCGAATCGTCGCGACCGCGTCGCTTTCAGGTTGAAACACGATGGCGTCGCGCACGCCCTCGATCGCAAGCAACCGACGCGTAAGGTCGCCGAGCGACGCGCGCTTGCCTGCAACTTCGATCAGATCGGTATTGCGGCCCACGACAGTGAAGCGATCGTCGCCTTGCAGCTCCACGACGTCCTGCAACATCACCGGCTCGATGAACCACGGTGCGGTCACCAGCGTTCCGTCCGGCCCGGGTGTGAGCACGACGCCTTCGTAGATCCGCCACGCGTTTTCAACCGCGGTGCACCGCGCCGCGAACACGCACGTTTCGGTCGAGCCGAACATCTCCAGCAATTGTCCCCCGAGTTTGCGTTCGACGGCCGCCGCCAGCGTCTGATCCAGCGGCGCGGTCGCCGAGATGATGAGATCGACGTGCGGAAAGTGCACTGACGAATCCACGACAGCGCGTAGATGCACCGGCGTACTGACAAGCACGCGCGGCTGTGGCGATTCTTTGAGCGCCTGCGCGACATCCGCCGGAAAGAGCGGCCGGCCTGAGTGCACCGCGACGCCCCCGATCAGCGGCAGCAGTACGCTCAGCTCCATGCCATACATGTGCTGCGGCGGCACCGTGGCGAGCACCCACGGCGTTGTCAGCTCATCGCATCCGAGCGCGCCGCGGATTGCAGCAAGATTGCGCGCGTTGCTGGCGTACACGCTGCGCCAGAGTTTCGGGAATCGTTTCGGTTCGCCAGTGCTGCCGGAGGTGAAGCCGACCATGACGGTGTGGTCGGCTGGAATACCGGGGCTCTGGGTACTGGGCTCTGGACTGTGGTCGGACATCGCGGCTTCGACCATTACATCGTCGAAGCGATAACTCCCGGGGTGCGCGGTCTCGACCTCGACCACGATCTGTTCGGCGCGCGATGAAGGCAGCAACACCGTATGACCGGCGATCGCCGCGGCGGCGTACGCAGTCAGAAAGCGGTAACGATCATCACAGAGATTGATCATGTACGCGCCCGCCGGAAGGCGCTCCACGATCGCGGCGACGTGGCGCTGGAATTCCTCGAGAAGAACCGGGGCGCCGTCGCGGAACGCGATCGGACGATCGGGCGCAGCGGGTGAGAACAGCGGCAGAAGCCGTGAGTCGTGCGTCGTGAGTCGTGAGTCGCAGGACGCCCCCGATTCAAAACGCACGAAGCGGTCTTTCGGCTCACGACTCACGATTCACAACTCACGATTCACGAAGGGCTCTTTCGACTCGCGGCTCACGACTCACGCTCGTCAGCTCCGCCAGCGGCGAAACACCAGCGACGTATTCACGCCGCCGAACGCGAAGTTGTTGCTCATGACGTAATCTGTCTGCAACTCGCGGCCGTCGCCGACGATGTAGTCGAGTTCGCCGCAACGCGGATCTATGTTCTCGAGGTTTACGGTCGGCGCGAACCAGCCGCGGTTCATCATTTCGATGGCGAACCACGCCTCCAGCGCGCCGCAGGCGCCGAGCGTATGGCCGAGATAGCTTTTCTGCGAACTGAGCGGCATGCGCGGACCAAACAGCGCGGCGGTCGCGCGCGTCTCGGCGATGTCTCCATGTTCTGTCGCCGTGCCGTGGCCGTTCACATACCCAATCGCATCGGCGGTGACGCCCGCGTCCGCGAGCGCGAGCTCCATCACCGCGCGCATCGTCGACTCTTCCGGCCTGGTGACGTGCACGCCGTCGGAGTTCGTACCGAAGCCAAGCAGTTCTGCGTGGATGCGCGCACCGCGCTTGCGCGCGTGTTCGAGTTCTTCGAGCACCAGGATGGCCGCGCCTTCGCCGATGACCAGGCCGTCACGGTCGCGATCGTAAGGACGCGGGGACGTATGCGGTGCATCGTTGCATCGGCTGGTGGCGTACAAGGTGTCGAACGCCATCGCCTCGGTCGGACACAGCTCTTCGGCGCCGCCGGCGATCATCAGCAATTGCTTGCCGTACTTGATTGCTTCGTATGCATAACCCACGCCCTGGCTGCCGGACGTGCATGCGCTCGACGTTGGAATGATGCGGCCCTTCGCGCCGAAGAAAATGCCGATATTGGCCGCGGTGGTGTGCGGCATCATGCGCACGTAGGAGTTTGCGTTGATGCCGCTCGCATCATTGTTCATGACGAACGCCGCGAAGTCCTTCATGTCCGGCGTGCTGCCTGTCGAAGAGCCGCATGCGACGCCGGTGGCGCTGCTGCGAATCACGGGATCGCCCACGAGCGAGGCATCGCTGAGTGCGAGCTCCGCGGCGCGCACGGCGAATTGTGAGCAGCGCCCCATGCTGCGCAACTGCTTGCGCGTCCAGTGTGGAGGCGTAGTGAAGCTGTCGATCGGGCCGGCGAGCCGGGTGTTCATGTCGGTAAAGTGATCCCACTCGTGCATCGTGCGGATCGTATTGCGGCGCGCGCGCAGGCCCGCCTCGATCTCGGGCCAGCTCGCACCGAGCGCGCACACGCCGCCCATGCCGGTGACGACTACGCGGCGCATGCTGGCTCCGCTGTTGAGCGTTGACGGTTGTCCGTTGTCCGTTCAGAGGCTCGCGGCCCGCGATCCGCGGCCGGCGGGCGCGCGACAGCGCAACCGCCCTTCTTGCGGACAACGGACAACGGACAACCGACAACCCACGTCATCAGCACAATCCACCATTCACAGCGATCACCTGCCGCGTCACATAGGAGGCGCCGGGCGAAAGGAGGAAAGCCACGACCGCCGCAACTTCGTCGGCCGTGCCTGCACGCTGCGCCGGAATCATCTTGAGCATCTCCTCGACCGGCGTGTGTTCATCGATCATGTCAGTGGTGATGAGTCCGGGCGCGACGCAGTTCACCGTGATCTGCCGCTTCGCAAGTTCGATCGCCAGCGCCTTGGTGGCTCCGATGACTCCGGCCTTCGCGGCGCTGTAGTTCACCTGACCTCGATTGCCGATCAGGCCTGAAACCGAGGACAAGGTGACGATCCGGCCCGACGCCCGCCGACGCACCATCGGCATCACGACTGGCCGCAATACGTTATAGAACGAATCGAGATTGGTGCGGACGACGCCATCCCACTGCTCTTCGGTCATCGCGGGAAACGCTGCGTCCGCGTTTGCGCCAGCGTTGCACACGACGCCGTAATACGCGCCGTGCGCTTCGATGTCCGGGGCGATCGCCTCGGCGCATGCAGCGCGATCGGCGACATCGAACTGCAACACACGGCCCTCGCGCCCGAGCGCGCGGATTTCAGCGGCCACGCGCTCAGCTTCTTCGCGGCGCGATCGACAATGCACGACGACGTCGTAGCCATCGGCGGCGGCGCGCAGCGCGATGGCGCGACCGATGCCGCGGCTGGAGCCGGTGATGAGAACGGAATGCGTCATGCGACGCCGCCGTGAAAGGCTACAGGCGACTGGCTACAGGCGACAGCCAGAAAAAGCTCTGCCCCTCCGGCTGTCGTCTGTCGCCTGTAGCCTGTAGCCGGCATCAGCGTCATGCCGCGCACAGCTGCGCGAGCATATCGAGGCGGCGCTCGGGATCGGCGACGAACGGATTGGATTCATCCCACGCATACCCGGCGAGGATCGCGCATATCATGCGGCGAATCTCCGGCGCCTGCGCTTTTGAAAACATGATGTCCTGAAAGCGACCGTCGTACCACGCACGCACGTACGAGCGGAACGTATCGACGCCTCTGCGCAATGGCGTCTCGAAATCAGCCGCCCAGTCCACGCGCTCACCGCGCAATTGTCGATCCAGAACGCCCGCCGCCATGCTCGCGGAACGCATGGCGATCGTGACGCCCGATGAAAACACCGGATCGAGAAACTCGGCGGCGTTGCCGAGCAGAGCGAAGCCCGCCCCGTGCATCGCCTTTACGTTTGCGGCGTAGCCGGACAGTTCGCGTATCGGCGTGTCCCACTCGGCGTTCACGAGCAGTCGAGTCAGGAACGGCTCTTCGGCCACGAGTTTCCGCAGGCGCTCATCGAGCGACGCCGGATAGGTATCGAAGAATTCCTTGCGCGCGACGCATCCGAGCGAACAGCGGCCGCCCTGAAAGGGAATGAGCCAGTACCACACGTCGTGATGCACCGGATGCACGACGATCTGGATCTTGTTGCGATCGAACGCGCCGTCGGGGATGCGATCGGCGACATGCGTGAACAAAGCATTGCGCACCGGGAACGCCGAGGGGACTTCCAGATCGAGAAGCTTCGGCAAGGTGCGCGCGAAGCCGCTTGCATCGAGCAGAAATTTCGCTTGCGCCTGGTGCTCGCGACCCGCTGCGTCGCGGGCGCGCACACGCGGCGTTGCGCTGCTACTGTCTACCGCGATCACGCGAGTCTCGTAGCGGATCTCTACGCCCTGCCTGGCGGCCTCCTCGGCCAGCAGCTTGTCGAACGTCGCGCGCTGCACCTGGTAGGTCGAATCGCGGCCAGGCGTGAATTTTTCGCCGAAGTCGAACTCACCGTATTCATCGCCGCGAATGAAGGCCGCGCCGTTCTTGAACTGAAATCCGGCCGCTTCGACCGCCTCCATCATTCCAGCCTCTTCGATGAAATCGAGGCAATGCGCCAGCAAGCTTTCGCCGATCGAAAAACGCGGAAATTTCTGGCCCTCGAGCACGAGCACATCCCAGCCTCGGCGCTTGAGCAACGCAGCCGCGATCGAGCCCGACGGGCCCGCGCCAATCACAATGACGTCACGTTGTTCCACAAACTGTTCCTCGCAAAACTAGCGATGCAGCACTTCGGCGGCAGGTTGCAATGCACGCTCGATGCGTTCCATCAAAATCTGCGGCGTCACGAACTGCAGGACGCCGCTCGCCGCTTCGACGGCGACTTGCACGGTCTGCGCACGGACGACGCGTTCATTATTGTCTGCATTCACGATCAGATAGTTCATCGCGAGCCGGTTCTGCCATTCGGTGAGCGAGGCGCGTACGCGCAGGCGATCGCCGAATCTGGCCGCCTTCACGTACTTCACATGCAACTCGACGATGGGCCAGCCGAAGCCGGAGGTCAGCATTTCGTCGAGGCCGAAACCTATGCTGTCCATCAGCGCCCAGCGGGCATTTTCCAGATACTTGAGGTAGTGCCCGTGCCAGGCGACCTGAGCCACGTCGACATCGTGAAAGGCGACGACAGCGTCGACGGTCGCGGTGATGTGGCCCTGCTTGCGCATCAGTTATGCATTCAGGCTGCGCTTTTGCGTCTGCGTCGCCCCCGTGCTCCGGGCGATCCTCCGCCACAGCAGCACCGGCAGACGCAGCGTCATGCCAAGGATCAGGCGCACGTGCAGGCTCGTCATGCGAGCGTTGTCGAGAACCAGGCGGAAATGCGAGACGCCGTCGAGCGGATAGGACACACGCGTCGCAAGCCAGCGCGTCGGGATCTCACGCCAGACGAGACGCACCAGAATCTCCGTGTCGAAATCCATACGCGCGCCAACGCCGCGTTCATCGAGCAGCGCCATCGTCTGAGCGAGCGGATAAACGCGAAAGCCGCACATGGAGTCGACAATCTCGAACGAGAGTGTTTCGAGCCATACCAGTGCATGGGTGAGATAGCGCCCGTAGTAGCGCGATTTTGGAATACTCGCGTCGAAAACCGGTCGACCGCAGATCACGGCGTCGGGAAACAGATGCGCCTCCTCGACGAAGCGCTGCACATCTCCAAGCGTGTGCTGACCGTCCGCATCGATCTGCACCGCATGAGTGAAGCCCCGCGCGCGCGCCGCGCGAAAGCCCTTCACCACCGCCGCACCCTTGCCGCGATTCCTGTCATGGCGCAGTAGCGTGACCTCCGACAGCGTGCTCAGCCGGTCGAGTTCCTGTGCACAGGCAGCGTCGCAGCCGTCATCGACCAGCAGCACGGGCAGACCTTGCGCACGCACGCGCTCGACCACCGCGCCAATTGCATGCTCATGGTTATAGACGGGAACGACGACGCACGCTGAGAACATCGCTGAGGAGCTGGCGAACGGCGGAACGGTCGCGAGTGCGCGGCTCACGATTGCAACAGCCGTTGCATCACGGCGACCAGATCGTCGACAGTGCGCACCGAACGAAAATCCTCCGGCGTCGCCTTGCCGCCGGTGTGACGATTGACCTCATCCATCAGGTCGACGACATCGATGCTGTCGATCTCCAGATCTTCGTACAGACGAGCTTCAGGTTTGATGTCCGCCGGCGCCAATTCGAACAGCTCGACCAGCGTGCTGCGAATGCGACCGAGAACTTCATCGTGCGAATGGATGTTGATTGCCGTACTCCGGAAGCTACGCGGGTGTTTCGCGTATCGACGCACGTCTGTGCGTGCTGCATTCGCAGTGAAGCCGCTACTGTAAACGCCGCCTGTCCGCAGCGCGCGTGCAGTTTAATTCGCGCACACCGGAGCGTACAGCCGGATCGCGGAGAAATCGTCCGTCGGCAATTTGCGCTCGGGCGTTCCCCCAGAGGATCACTCCGGTCCTGGACGCGAAGCTGAACCGAGAAGCTCATCCCTGAAGTGTGCGTGCAGCATCTCATTGAAGCGACGCGAGGCGAGCGGCAGCGGTTGGCCGCGATACGCATCCAGCGACAGGTCCTCGCCCACAACCAGGCTGAATCGCGGCCGGCGCGGCGGAATCCGATACCAGGCTTCAGCCTTGGTCAGGGTCGTCGGTTCGCAACGGATGTATACGGGCGTCACGACTCTGGCCGCGCGCAGCGCCACGTTGGCGGCGCCGCGATGAAACACCGGCGGTCTGTGCGGCGTCGTGCGCGTGCCTTCCGGAAACATGATCAGTGTCTGGCCGTCGCTGAGGGCTGCGGCCGACGCTTCGATCATGGCGGCGGTTGGATCATTGGTAATGTACTCGGCGAGGCTGACGGCGCCGCGCGTGAGTGGATTGCGCCACAGGCCCTGCTTCACCACGCAATTCGCACCGGGTGTGAACGCGAGCAGAAACACCACGTCGATGAGAGAGGGGTGATTGGCGACGATCAACTGCCCTGGTCGCCCCAGCCGTTCGACGCCGCGGAATTCGTAGGCCATCCCGCCGAGGCGATGCATCAGGCGGACAAAGAGCCTGAGGCCGCTTCGCATGACCGCGCGCGCACGCATTCGTTTGACCTCATGAGCCGCCGGCGCCAATCGAACCAGCGGCAGGACGACTGCGCCCAGAACCAGCGCGCCGAGGCCGAACACCGAAAAGCAGAAGCCCGTGACCAGGAATCGCCAGTACCAGGCATCCGCGCGGTCCAGAACCGCGTGTACGGTGGCGGATGCGAGGTCGGACGGGGCTGTCATCACGAGAAGCGGTCACCGGGAACAGAGATGGGCCGATTATGATGGCCCGAGGCTGGTCAGCAACCTTACGCCCTGAACGCGCAGCTGGAGCAGTCGAGGATCCGACGAGATCTTGAAGGTGCTCGAAGGCTTACCCTATTGCGACTGCGACATAGCTGCCAGGCACGAGGTGTTGAATGGCGCCGACACAGACGCCATCCGAAGGCGTTTCGACCCAGCTCGCGCTCTGGCTCGCAATGCCGGCGGCGGCAGAGACGTTCGATGCAGGCCTGCTAAGCCCCGCCGATCAGGCGCGCTACTCGGCCGTTCGCGCCAGTGGACGCCGACAGGATTTTCGCGTCAGCCGCGCCCTGCTGCAGCACGCCGGGCCAGCAGTGCACACCGTTCAGAGTCTGAGTCACAGCATGGGCCACGCGGCGCTGGCGCAACTCACTGCCGCTGCAGGGTCGAATTTCAGTCTGGGCGTCGATCTGGAGCTGCATCGACCGCGTGACGTGCGCTCTATCGCCCGATTTGCGTTTGCACCGGAGGAAGTCGACGGGCTCGTGCAGCTGCCGGAGGGCGAATGCCAGCGACGATTTTATACGTTGTGGACGATGAAGGAAGCGCTTGGAAAGGCGCTCGGGTTGTCGCTGCTGGAAGCCCTGCGACAATGCGTTTTCCGCGAATGTGAGGGCGAGTGGCGGCTCGAGACCCAGGTCAACACGCCGTGTTCAGTGCTGGCCTTCGAACCTCGGCCACTGCTGATGTTGGCGGTCGCCTGGATTGGCGAGCAGAGCTCTATTCTGGTTCATTTGCATGAATGGCCCCCAGGAAACGCAGGCGCCTGGTCGCTCATTGCGCAGGTTCGTGCTCGTGGCGCTCAGGTGGTTCGTGCCGATGCCGCAGGCGGCGGCGCAAGCGCTCCCGTTCCTCGGGCGGCAGCTCTCTGAAGCGAGTCCGCAGCTTGCGGCGCTCTTCGGGCTCGAGATCCTGAAATCGTTCGAAATTCCTGCGGATGCGGGCCTGTTCTTCCGGAGGTAGCTCCCGAAATTCCTTCTGCTTTCGATGAATCTCGCGACGTTCCTCCGCATCGAGCGAGCGCCAGCGCTCGACACGCTTGCGGGCGCGGTCACGCTGCTCGGGCGGAGTGGACAGCCAACGCTGTGAACCGCGCGCAAGCGCCTCCTGCCTTGCCAGCGGCAATTGATCCCAGCGCGATTCGAATTTCGCCAGCACCTTGCGTTGTTCATCAGAGAGCTCGCGCCAGCGAACGCCCACATGCGCGGTGTCCGCCGCGTCTGTAGCGCTCGCCAGCGGCGCCCCGAGCAGGAGCGCGGCCAGAACGAGAAGTGCAATGATCACCTTCATTGTTAAGTATTACTAACTTTTCGCCAGCTATGCCGTGAGCTATCCAAATTTTAATCAACTAAAACTTGAATGGCTCAGACCCGCCTGCGTTTCCTCAACCTGCATCCGTCGGCGCCGGCGGCTGCTCAGCCAGCCATGCGTAGAATTCGACGTCCTGCAGCAACTCCAGATTCTCGGTCCCGGCGACCAAGTCGAAGTCCTCCAGCAGCAGCGACTCAGGCGCGGCGGGCTCCGATCCCGGCCAGGAACCAACCAGCACCGCCAGCACCGCGGCGGCGAGTCCAGCGGCAGGCGCCCACAGCCAACGCGCGCGCATTGGACGCGATTTCTCCAACTCGTCGAGCGCCGCATGTCGGGCCTGGGTCAAGCGGGAGCAAGTGCGCGCATCGAGGCGCTCGACGCTTTCATCAAACAGCGCCTTGGCAGTCTCGTCTGCTGCGCGCGTCTCCGGTCCCGTTTTCGTCGTCACCACGCCTCTCCCAATCGCTCCCGCAGCGTATGCACAGCGCGCGAATAGTGCGTCTTGACGCTGCCTTCGCTGCAACCCATTGCACTCGCCGTTTCGGCAACGTCCATCGCTTCGAACGTACGCAGCATGAAAGCCTCCAACTGGCGGGGCGGCAGCCCGGCGAGCGCGGATTCGAGCGCCTTCATGGCCTGATCGGCAGCCAGCAGGTCAGCCGGCGGCGGGGATGCAGCCGCAACGTTCTCGATGGGATCGCGCCACTCGGCATCGCTGGCCTCGATCCCGCCGCCGGGCAACCAACTCATGATCCGTGCGCGAACCTTGCGCCGTCGCTGGCAGTCGCGAATGCGGTTTTGCAGAATCCGGTAGAACAGCGGCCGCCATTCCTCGCTCGGGCGCTGGCCGTAGCGGCGGGCGAGCTGAAGCATGGCGTCCTGTACGATGTCGAGCGCGTCGTCATCGTGCCGAACGGCGATGCGGGCGATGCGAAAGGCGCGCTTTTCCACGCTCGAGAGAAAACGATTCAGCGCGCGAACCTGACCCAGGGTGTGTTCCTCGATGGGCGCGGACGACTCGGCGTCCCAGCGCTGCATCATGGGTTGCAGAGCCGCATTCAGAGTAGCAGAGGGCCGCATGCATGCCTGGCGTCGGAGCGCGGCGGAGCAGCCGCATCTGAATCTAACGCGTACCGGCCGAAGTGGTTGACGACGCAGGCGTTGCGAGTTGTCCGTTCTGCGTGGTCCGCAGAGCAGGATGCGAGGTCTTGATTCTGCGCACAACGGGCACACGCACGACGGACAACACTCGACGGAGCTCCTGGAAGATGACAACCGCGGTTCGATCCCTTGCCTCGAGCTCGCAGCCCAGAGAGCGCCGTCCGTGATTCTCGGCGTCGCCGTCGATGCGCCGTTGCGGCGTCTGTTCGACTATCGAGCCCCGGCGGACGCGTCCGTCATCCAGCCCGGCCAGCGGGTGTGGGTTCCATTCGGCCGCCGTCGCGTCGTTGGCCTCGTGATCGAATGTCGCGAGCACAGCGACGTTGCCGCAGCAAGGCTGCGCTCCGCATTCGGCGTGGTGGATGAGGCGCCGACGTTTGATGCGACCCTGTTGCAATTGCTGACCTGGGCTGCGGATTACTACCGCCATCCAATCGGCGAAGTCATCGCCAGCGCTCTGCCCGCGCCGCTTCGCGCAGGTGCGCCGTGGGCCGCGGAAGAGTCCTTGTGGCGGCTGACGACGCTCGGCCATGAAACTGCGCTCGCAAAATTGTCGACTCGGGCTGCCCGATTGCGAGCCGTGATTCAGTTCCTGATTCGAAACGGCGAGGCGGCGTCAACGACCATCACTGCCGCCGCCCAGAGCCCGCTCGGCTCGCTGCGGACGCTGGAAGAGCGCGGCTATATCGAACGCTTCACGCGCGCTCCCGAACGGACTCCCTCCAATGCTGCACTGGTGCGCTCCGGACCGACGCTCAACGAGTCGCAGCAAGCCGCATTCGAACGGATCAGCGGCACCCTCGGGACGTTCGCTTCCCATCTTCTTTATGGGGTGACCGGCAGCGGCAAGACGGAGGTGTATCTGCATAGCATCGCGCGCGTACTCGCCCGCGGCGAGCAGGCGCTCGTCCTCGTGCCGGAAATCGCGCTCACGCCGCAACTCATCGGCCGCTTTGAGTCGCGCTTCGACACGCTGGTCTCAGCCGTGCATTCGGGTCTCACGGATCAGGAACGTCTGACGGCGTGGCGCAGAGCGCGTGAAGGCGCGGCGCAAATCATCATCGGCACGCGTTCGGCCGTGTTCACACCGCTGGCGCGTCCGGGGCTGATCATCATCGACGAAGAGCACGATGCTTCCTTCAAGCAGCAGGAAGGTTTTCGATACTCGGCCCGCGATCTGGCGATCGTGCGCGCGCAGCGCCTTGCGATTCCCATCGTCCTCGGCTCCGCGACCCCTTCTCTCGAAACGCTCGAACGCGCCCAGCGTCAGCCGCAATGGCTGTCGCGGCTGCCGCATCGGGCTGGCAATGCACAACCGCCCAGGTTGGCGCTCGTCGACCTGCGCAAGAACGCCCAGACGCAGGGGATCTCGACGCCGGCGTTGCTTGCGATTCGGCGCCATCTCTATGCGGGCGGCCAGGTGATGGTGTTTCTCAACCGTCGCGGGTTCGCGCCCGTCCTGTTCTGTCCGGCGTGCGGCTGGGCGGCGCATTGCAGACGGTGCGATGCGCATCTCACGGTGCATGGACGTTTGCGACGCCTGATCTGCCATCACTGTGGGGCCGAGCAGCCCCCGATAGCGAACTGCCCGAACTGCAGCGCCGAAGCAAAACCTGTCGGCCAGGGCACCGAGCGTATCGAGGAAACGCTGCGCCAGCACTTTCCCGATGCGGAACTCGCACGCATCGATCGCGACAGCATTCGTCGCAAAGGCCAACTGGAGGCGCTGCTCGAGCGCGTCAATCGCAACGAGATCCGGATGCTCGTGGGTACGCAGATGCTGACCAAGGGCCATGACTTTCCGAACGTCACGCTCGTCGTCGTGCTGAACGCCGATCAGGGACTCTTCAGCACTGATTTCCGCGCGAGCGAACGCCTGGCGCAGACGATTGTGCAGGTCTCCGGTCGCGCTGGACGCGCTGAACGGCCAGGCGAAGTGCTGATTCAGACGGAGTATCCCGATCATCGGTTGCTGACCCTCCTGCTCACGGGCGGCTATGAAGCGTTTGCGAGCGGCGCTCTGACTGAACGCGAGCGCAGCGCCTGGCCCCCGTTCGCGCGCATTGCCCTGCTGCGTGCGGAGGCCAGTTCACCGGGCGCATCGCTGCAATTCCTGCAGGCGGCGCGCACGGCCGCACATCAGCATCCGATTCGCGACGTGAAACTCCTCGGTCCTGCCCCCGCGCCGATGGAACGACGCGCCGGCCGCCACCGTGCGCAACTCCTGCTGCACGCGCCGACACATTCGCCATTGCAGAAATTTCTCAGAGCCTGGCTTCCGGATGTCGAATCATTGCCCGAAGCACGACGCGTGCGCTGGTCGATCGATGTAGACGCGGCGGAGCTCTTCTAAGTGAGGCGACGGGCCGCAGCTACAGGCTGCCGGCGACGGCCAGAGGTTCGAGAGTCTGGGCTGTAAGCCTGTAGCCCGCAGGCTCCGCGCTGCTAGACTCCCCGCCCTTTCACACCGTTGTCGATCCCGTGAAGTACCAGATCGAACGTCTGATCCAGGCCGCGCTCGCCACGTTGCCCGCCGATGTTTTACCTGCAGACATACCGCGCCCGGTCATCGACGTGGAGCGCACGCGCGACGCAGCGCACGGCGACTTTGCGACGAACGTCGCCCTGCAACTGGCGAAACCTGCAAGACGCAATCCGCGCCAGCTCGCGCAGGCGATCGTGGCGGCGATCCCCGCGAGCGATCTGATCGGCAAGACGGAAATCGCGGGTCCCGGCTTCATCAACTTTCACTTGTCGCCGGCGGCCTATAGCCAGGAATTGTCGCGAATCTTCGATCTCGGCCCCACGTACGGCTATGGTCTGCGCGGCGCTGGTGAAAGCACCGTGGTTGAATTCGTTTCCGCCAATCCAACCGGGCCCCTGCATGTCGGTCACGGCCGCCAGGCTGCGCTCGGCGATGCGCTCGCGTCGCTGCTGCAGTCGCAGGGATACCAGGTCAGCCGCGAGTTTTACTACAACGATGCAGGCGTGCAGATTCAGAATCTTGCGTTATCAGTGCAGGCTCGCGCTCGGGGCGTGAAGCCCGGCGACCCTGGCTGGCCGGAAGCCGCTTACAACGGCGAATACATCCAGGACATCGCGGAAGACTTCCTCGAGAAGAAGTCGGTGCATGCGCTCGATGGCGAGACGGTCAAGGCGAGCGGCAAGGTCGACGACCTGGAAGGAATCCGCAAATTCGCCGTCGCGTATCTGCGCCACGAGCAAGACATCGATCTGCAGAAGTTCGGCGTGCGCTTCGATGTCTATTATCTCGAATCGAGTCTCTACACGGAGGGCAGAGTCAATTCGACCGTGCAGGCGCTGGTCGCGAGCGGCAAGACCTACGAGCAGGAAGGCGCGCTCTGGCTGCGCACGACGCAGTACGGCGATGACAAGGATCGGGTCATGCGCAAGTCGGATGGGTCGTACACGTATTTCGTCCCTGACGTCGCGTATCACGCAACCAAATGGCAGCGCGGATTCCGGCGCGCGATCAACGTCCAGGGAACCGATCATCACGGCACGATTGCGCGCGTACGCGCCGGCCTGCAGGCGCTCGACATGGGCGTCTCAGAGGGCTATCCCGAGTACATCCTGCACAAGATGGTGCGCGTCATGCGCGGCGGCGAAGAGGTCAAGATCTCCAAGCGGGCGGGTTCATACGTCACTGTGCGGGACCTCGTCGAATGGGTGGGCCGCGACGCCGTGCGTTTCTTCCTCGTCTCGCGCAAGGCCGACTCGGAGTTCGTATTCGACATCGATCTCGCGCTGGCGGAAGGCGAAGAAAATCCGGTGTACTACGTGCAGATGTCGCACGCCCGGATCTGCAGCGTGTTTCGACAACTCGAGGAGAAAGGGCTGACGCACGACCGGCAGATGGGAGAGAGCAGCTTCGCGCGCCTTAGGGAAGCGCAGGAAACCGCGCTGATTCGTCGCCTGACCTCTTATCCGGAGGTGCTGGAAAAGGCGACCAAGGACCTGGAGCCGCATCAGCTCGCGTTCTTTCTGCGAGACCTGGCTGGCGATCTGCACGGCTACTACAACGCTCACAAGTTCATCGTGGATGAAGCCGCGCTCCGCAACGCCCGGCTCAATCTCATCGCAGCGACGCGCCAGGTCCTCGCGAACGGTCTGAAACTGCTATGCGTGTCGGCGCCGGAGCGGATGGAGCGTAAGGAAGCGACTGGCGACTTGTGACTAGCCGCTGATCGTTATTCACTTCTCAATCTGACCATTCACCAGTCACCAGTCACTTCCTCAAACCATGCCCCGCGACTACAAGCACTCCAGACGCCGCGGCGGCGGCTCCGGCCTTTCAGGCATCGCCGGCTTTGTCGCCGGGCTCGCGCTCGGACTCACCGCCGCACTGATCGTCTATTTGTACGATCGTCGACCCGAAGCGCGTGTCGCGCAGCAGTCTGCGCCAATGACGCGCGACGAAGCGCCGTCGGCTGCCGAGCCCTCCGCCGCGTCACAGCAGGCGGAAACGCAATTCGACTTCTACGAGATGTTGCCGAAGTTCGAAGTCGTGATCCCGGAACAGGACGGACGCGTACCGGGAAACTCAGGCGCAGGGCCGGTCGAGAAGCCAGGCGCCTACATCCTGCAGGCAGGCTCCTTTCGCCAGCACGCCGACGCCGATCGCGTCCGCGCGCTGATCGCGATGCAGGGGGTGGAATCGAAGATTCAGAAAGTGACGATCGACAAGGACACCTGGCACCGCGTGCGCGTCGGTCCGATCACCAATCTGCAGAAGCTCGATGAGACGCGAAGCAAACTACGCCAAGCGCGCATCGAGGCGCTGGTGATCCGCGTCGGGGAGTGAGAATGGAGAGCCGCGAAAGACCGCAAAAAAGAGGCAACGAATTAAGATCATCGATGAATGAGACTGAACACCGGTCGCCCTTTCTTGCCTGACTCCAGAGTCTGGCGCGCTTTTATTGCTCTTTGTATGCGGTCTTTCGCGGCTCCTCAATCCTAATCCTCAGCAAGCTGCCTGAAATCCACGCCGAGTGAGCGCAGTTTGCGGTACAGATGGGTGCGCTCCATGCCGACGCGTTTCGCCAGCTGGCCCACCTTGCCGTTGCAGAGAATCAGTTGTTGCTGCAGGTACGCGCGTTCGAAATGTTCGCGCGCTTCGCGCAGCGGCAGGGCGAGCAAATCCTGTTTCACCAGCGGCTCGTTCGCCGGCGCATGCGCCGCGAGTTCACGTTCGATCTCATCGAGCTTGATTTCTTCTTCGCCGCCGAGAATGAGCAGTCGCTGCACCAGATTCTTCAGCTCGCGCACGTTGCCGGGCCACGGATAGTTCCGCAGGCGATTCTGCGCGGCCACGCCAAAGCGGCGAAACGGCAGATGCTGCTCGTCCACCAGTCGATCGACGTAGTGGCGCAGCAGATCCGGCACGTCCTGCGCATACTCGCGCAGCGGCGGCACGTTCAACGTGATGACGTTGAGGCGCGATAACAGATCCATACGCACGCTGGCCATGTTTTCGGCATTGAGAAAGCGCGACGTCGCCGATGCAATGATGCGGATGTTCAGCTGCACAGGCGTGGCGCTGCCGACGCGAGTGAAGGAATTCGTTTCCAGCGCGGCGACCAGGAGTCCCTGCGCCTTCATCGGGAGATCCTCGATGCCGTTGATGAACAGCACGCCGCCGGCCGCCTGCTCGAACACGCCGGCGTGGACGCCGCTTGCATCCTCTGCGCCGTGCAGCGCGATCTCGGCGCCCTCGTCGCTGACGCCGATCGCAACCAGCTGCACGAACGGACCCGCGACGCGCGGGCTCAGCGAATGCATATAGCGCGCGAAGGCCTCGCGCCCGGTTCCAGGCTCTCCGACGATCAGCACCGGCGTTTCATGCGGCGCCACCTGCTGTACTTGCTCCCGCAGTGCATGCATCGCGCGGCTTTTGCCGACCGGCGCGATCATTGGCGGCGTGAGCGTACGTCCCGTTTGTCGTTTGTTGCGGCCAGAATCGAGCGCGCGCTCGACGGTACGCAGGAGTTTGGCCAGCGATAGCGGCTTCTCGACGAAATCAAACGCGCCGAGGCGCGTTGCTTCGACCGCCGTTTCGACGGTGCCGTGACCGGACATCATGACCACCGGACAGGACGAACCGTTGGGCTGAGCCCATTCGCGCAGCAGCGTGATGCCGTCCGCGTCCGGCATCCAGATAT
>JBOHZJ010000450.1:0-36313 GCA_050738395.1 Steroidobacter sp. | reverse complement strand
CTGGACGTTGATGGGCCAGGTTCCGGTGCGAACGAACTACGATTCCACAATGCCTGCATCGTGGCGCGCGGCCGGGACGGGGTGGATCGGATGGCGTACGCCGGAAGAGTACCCGCGCATCATCGATCCGCCGTCGGGCCGTTTGTGGACGGCGAATACCCGCACGATCGATCCTGAGACCTGGCTCGCCTTTCTGGGCGACGGCGGTTTCGATCTGGGTGCACGCGCTGCGCAGATTCGCGACGGATTGCTGGCGCTACCGGTCGCGAACGAAGACGACATGCTCGCGATCCAGCTCGATGATCGCGCGCTGTTTCTCTCGCGCTGGCGCGACCTGCTGCTCGATCTGCTGGATGATCCGACGCTCGCGGAGCATCCAGCAAGAGCAGAAGCGCGCAAGCGCATCGAGCAATGGTCCGGGCGCGCCGCGGCCGATGACGTCGGCTATCGGATCGTGCGCGCCGCGCGTATGCGGATTCGCTCGGATGTGTTCGAGTCGCTGACCGCTGTTGCACGTGTGAAATTCCCCGGGACAAGGTTCGCACCCTCAGCCCAGTTTGAGGGCGCGCTGTGGCGCCTCGTGACGCAACGACCCGAACACCTGCTCGCTCCGCAACATCCCACGTGGGAAGCTGCGCTGCTTGCATCGCTTGACGCCGCGCTCGCGAAGCTCGACGAATCCTGCGGGCAGTTGCAAGACTGCACCTGGGGCAAGGAAAACACGCTCGCCATGCGCCATCCATTGTCGCCGGCGTTGCCTTTCGCTGCGCGCTGGCTCGATATGCCGGCCGAACCGCTGGCCGGCGACTCCGCGATGCCCCGCGTCCAGGGCGCGGGGTTCGGCGCATCTGAACGGTTGGTGGTTTCACCCGGCAGAGAAGCGCAAGGTTATTTTCAGATGCCGGGCGGCCCGGTCGATCACCCGCTCTCGCCGTTCTATGGCGCTGGACACCGTGCGTGGGTTGAGGGAAAACCCGCGCCGCTACTGCCCGGTGAAACAAAGTACACGCTGCGGCTTGCACCTGTGCTCGCGGGGCCGGCTGGCTAACCGGCTGAGTGGCAAATCGGCCTGAAAAGAAGCACGCTTTCCGTCGCCGCGTTTTGGCCAATCTGCCAGCTAGCCAGTAAGCCAGTAAACCAGTAAGCCCATCAGCAATACGGAGTCTCGATGTCCTCACGCTTTTCCGGCACCGACAACTACGTCGCGACCGAAGACCTGACGATGGCTGTCAATGCCGCAGTCGTGCTGGGCAGGCCGCTGCTCGTCAAAGGCGAACCCGGCACCGGCAAAACGCAGCTCGCCGAGGAAGTGGCGCGCTCGCTGAACCGACCGCTGTATCGCTGGCACATCAAGTCCACTACGAAGGCGCAGCAGGGTCTCTACGAGTATGACGCGGTGTCGCGACTACGCGATTCGCAGCTGGGCGACGCCAAGGTGCACGACATTGCGAACTACATCCTGAAAGGCCGCATGTGGGAAGCGTTCGAAAGCGAAGTGCAACCCGTGTTGCTGGTCGACGAAATCGACAAGGCCGACATCGAATTTCCGAACGATCTCCTGCACGAACTCGACCGGATGGAGTTCTACGTGTACGAAACCCGTCAGTGGATCAAGGCGCGCCATCGCCCGATCATCGTCATCACCAGCAATAACGAGAAAGAGCTGCCGGACGCATTTCTGCGCCGCTGCTTCTTTCACTACATCCGCTTCCCGGACGCCGGGACGATGGAGCAGATCGTACGCGTGCACTACCCGACGCTGAAGAAGGATTTGCTCGCCGAGGCGCTGAGCGCATTCTTCAAACTGCGCGAAATGCCGGGACTGAAGAAGAAACCGTCAACTTCGGAACTGCTCGACTGGATCAAGTTGCTGCTGGCGGAGGACATCCCGCCGGAAGCCCTGCACAGCGACGATCCGAAGAAGGCGATTCCGCCGCTCTACGGTGCGCTGCTCAAAAACGAACAGGACGTTCATTTGTTCGAGCAACTGGTCTTTCTTCACCGCCGCCAGGGGCGATAGTGAGTGACGGGTGAACGGCGGACGGCGGACGGTGGTTGAGATTCAGGCGGCGAGAGTCGCCTGCAGGGTCCGCATTCCGGTGCATCACCGTCCACCGTCCGCCGTCCGCTGGTCACCGCCATGCTGATCCCTTTCTTTTTCAAACTACGCGAAGGCGGCGTGCCGGTCGCCATCACGGAGTTTCTGACGCTGCTCGAAGCGCTCGAGGCGAATCTCGCGAACTCCAGCGCCGAGGATTTTTACTTCCTGTCGCGCGCCTGCCTCGTCAAGGACGAACGTCACTTCGACCGCTTTGATCGGGCGTTCGCTGCGCACTTCAAAGGCGCGGAAGAAGCGTTCGAGGCGATGCTGGCCAAGATCCCCGAGGAGTGGCTGCGACGCATGGGTGAGCGCACGCTCTCTGAAGAAGAGAAGGCGAAGATCGAAGCGCTCGGCGGCTGGGACAAGTTGATCGAAACGTTGAAGAAGCGCGTGGAAGAGCAGAAGGAGCGTCATCAGGGCGGTAGTAAGTGGATCGGCACGGGCGGTACGTCGCCGTTCGGCGCACATGGCTACAACCCTGAAGGCATCCGCATCGGCCAGGATCAGTCGCGCAATCGCCGGGCCGTGAAGGTCTGGGATCAGCGTGAGTTTCGCAACCTGGACGACACCGTCGAACTCGGCACGCGAAACATCAAGGTCGCCCTGCGAAAGCTCCGCAAGTTCGCGCGCGAGGGCGCGGCTGAACAGCTCGACCTCGACAGTACGATCGATTCAACAGCGCGCAATGCAGGCTTGCTCGATCTGAAGTTCGTGCCCGAGCGTCACAATGCGATCAAGGTGCTGTTGTTTCTCGATGTCGGCGGATCGATGGACGATCACGTGCGTGTATGCGAAGAGCTGTTCTCCGCGGCGCGCGGCGAGTTCAAGCATCTGGAGTATTTCTACTTCCACAACTTCGTTTATGAAAGCGTGTGGAAGGAGAATCGCCGCCGTCATGCCGAGAAGATCTCCACGATGGAGGTCATGCGCACCTACGGCCATGACTACAAGTTGATCGTGGTGGGGGATGCGACGATGAGCCCCTACGAAATCGTGCAGCCCGGCGGCAGCATCGAACACTGGAACGAAGAAGCCGGCGCGCTATGGATGCAGCGCCTGACTCGCACCTGGCCCCATCACGTCTGGCTCAACCCCGAAGCGGAGCAGCGTTGGGAGTACACGCCCTCGGTCCAGATCACCCGCGAGCTGCTCGACGATCGGATGTTTCCGCTGACCATCGGCGGACTCGACAAGGCGATCAAGGCGCTGCGTTAGCAGCGGCTAACAGGCTGACTTGGCCAGAGACTCTGAAACAAGAGCGACCTGCTCGCTCCGACTCTGGCCAGCCAACCGGTCGGCCGGCCGGCCAGTTGGCCGAAACAGATCAGCTCAGCTGGCCTGTTTCTTCTGCAGCTCCTTGATGTCCTTCAGCACGACCTGCGAATGGCCCTTCGGATCGACATCGGGATAGCGCTTGACGATGCGGCCGGCCGGGTCGATCAGGAAGGTATCGCGCTTGGCGAGCTCCATCGTGCCGAGATAGCTCTTGAGCACGCCGTATTTCTTTGCGGTTTCCTTGGTCGAATCCGCGAGGATCGGAAAGGGCAGGCCGTGCTTCTCCGAAAACTCCTTGTGCGAGGCCACGTCATCGACGCTCACGCCCACGATCGCTGCGTCAGCATCGCGGAAGGCGAAGATATTGTCGCGGAATTCACATGCCTGCGTCGTGCATCCCGGCGTCTGATCCTTCGGGTAGAAGTACAGCGCAACCCACTTGCCGCGAAAATCCTTCAACTCATGCCATTTGCCATTCTGATCCTGCAATTTGAATTCGGGCGCGGCGCTGCCGAGCGCGGGTCCCTCTGCATAGGCGCTGCCCAGCCAGGCGATCAGCACGACGGCCATCACATATCGAATGCTGCGAATGCGGTACATGGAAGCTCCTTGAGGGTGAATCTGCGACCGGGATGGAAGGCGAATCCGGACGCGGGCTCGAAAGCGATCGGAAACACTGTGACATACTAATCCTGAACCCCGTCCAACTCATCCGGGCGTCGCGCCGGATACACAAATTCTGACCGTGAGCATCGACCGCAAACCGCCTGCCGCACTGCCGAAAGTCGGATTGGTCCTCCCGGGCGGGGGTGCGCGCGCGGCGTATCAGGTAGGCGTGCTGAGGGCTCTGGCGGATTTGCTGCCCGCGCGTTCGGTTAATCCCTTTCCGATCGTGACGGGGACTTCTGCCGGTGCGGTGAACGCAACGGCTATTGCTGTGCACGCCGATCGATTCCGCGTCGCCATCGGCAACCTCGAGCGTGTCTGGCGCAACTTCCAGGTCGGACAGGTCTTCCGCTCGGATACCGCGAGCATGTTGCGAGCCTTGACGCACTGGCTGCTGGCGATGATGTCCGGCGGATGGTTGCTGCCGCCGCCCAAGTCGTTACTGGACAACTCACCGTTACGTGAACTCTTGCGCCAGCAATTTGATTTCGCCGGGGTCCGCCAGTCGATTGCCGCGGGACATCTGGACGCGCTCGCGATGTCGGCAGCAGGCTATATCAGTGCGCGATCCGTTTCCTTTTATGAGTCCAGGCCTGGTTGCGAACCCTGGAGCCGCATGCGCCGCTCCGGCGAACCAACGCCGCTGTCGCTCGATCATCTGATGGCGAGCATTGCGGTGCCGTTTCTCTTTCCGCCTGTTCTGCTGGGCGATGAATACTATGGCGACGGCGCGATGCGCGAGGCGAATCCGTTCAGCGCGGCGATTCACCTGGGCGCGCAGCGCCTGCTGGTGATCGGCACGCGCAATGACGCGCGGCCCGCCACGCCCACGCCGCCGCTGTCGCCGACTTTCGGCCAGATCTTCGGCTACATGCTTGATTCGCTGTTTTCCGACGGGCTGTACGCGGATCTCGAGCGGCTCACACAGATCAACCATATCGTCGATCGGGTCGGACCGTTCGATGACGGCGGCGTGCAGTTGCGACGTATCGACATGCTGGTCATCCTGCCGAGTCGCGATCTATCCGAGATCGCGCGCCATCATGTCAGCTCCCTGCCTCGCGCGCTGCGCGTGTTCCTGCGGACGATGGGCGCGATGAACACGGGCGGCGGTCAGCTCATGAGCTACCTGCTGTTTCAGGACACCTATACGCGCGAGTTGATAGCGCTCGGATATCAGGATGCGATGAAGCGATCCGAGGATCTGCTCGCATTCCTCGGCGGCTTCTCCGTCGAATCGACGGGCGCGACGGGCGTCATGCGACGGCTTGGATCGCGACGTGCTTCGGCTTCACAGCAGGAACAGCGTGCCGAGGCCCAGAAGTGAAGCGAAGCCCACGGTATCGGTGACAGTCGTGAGCACGACGCCGCCGGCAAGCGCCGGATCGATGCCGAGCCGTCTGAGCACCAGAGGCACAGTAACGCCCGCAAAGGCGGCAGCCAGCAGATTGATGATCAGCGCCGCGAAGATAATCAGACCGATCGTCCACGTGTGAAACCAGATGCCCGCGGCGACCCCTACCAGGCTTGCTAGCAGCACGCCGTTCAGCAGTCCGACCGCGATTTCCCGAACCAGCAGCCAGCGTGCGTTGCTCTGTTCGATCTGGCCGAGCGCGAGTCCGCGAATGATGAGAACGAGCGTCTGGCTGCCGGCAATGCCGCCCATACTCGCAACAATGGGCATCAACACCGCCAGCGCCACTACTTTTTCGATGGTGGCTTCGAACAGCCCGACCACATTTGCGGCGAGAAACGCGGTCGCGAGATTTACGCTCAACCACACGGCCCGGCGCCGCGCGCTCGTGAGGACGCCGGCGAACATGTCTTCGTCCTCATCGAGACCGGCCATGCTCATGACCGAGTGATCGGCTTCCTCGCGGATGACGTCCACGACGTCATCGATCGTGATGCGCCCCAGCAGCCTGCCATCGCTCACGACCGGCGCGGACACGAGATCCCGGTCCTCGAACAGTTTGGCGACTTCGCGCGCCGGTGTTTCAGGCGCAATGCTTTCGATCGCGGAGTCCATCACCTCGCCGACCGTCTTTTCGGGGTCGTCGGTCAGGAGTCGAGTGATATCCAGACCGCCCAGGTACTGATCGTGTCGATTGACGACGAACAGACGATCGGTGCGATCCGGCAATTCGCCGCGCATGCGCATGTAGCGCAGCACGACTTCCAGGGTCACGTCTGCGCGCACCGTGACGGTGTCGAGATTCATGAGACCGCCGGCGCTGTCCGCCTCGAATCCCATGACCGCGGACAAACGCTCGCGGTCCTGAGCATCCATCGATCGCAGCACGCGTTCGTTCAGAGTCTCGGGCAGATCACCGATCAGATCCGCAAGGTCGTCGACCTCCATGCCCTCCGTCGCGGCAATGAGTTCTTCGGCGTCCATGCCGCCGATCAGCTCGGCGCGAACTTCTTCATTCAACTCGATGAGGACGTCGCCTTCGATCTCCGGATCGACGAATTCCCAGACGATTTCGCGCTTGGCAGGCGGCAGCGATTCGATGAGTGAGGCGATTTCGGCGGGGTGCAGCGAGTTGACCAGCCGCTGACCGTGTCGCATCGAACCCTGCTCGAGCGCCTGTCTGAGCGCCGCGAGTCGGGTCGTCTTTGGCTCTGGAGCTTCGGTCGTCATCGGTCAGCCCACCGCGAATTGGCGCGCAGTGTACTGACGCGAACTGCGAGTTGTCAGTGTCGTTGTCGGTTCCGCGGTCCGCTGAAGGCTGCGTTGTCGCCCGCGTTGCTTGTCAGCGCGGCGGAACGCTCACGACCTGATGGCGGGCATGGACCTGCGCATAGCGCGAAGAGAAATGTTGCGCGAGTCGTTCGACCAGGTAGACGGAGCGATGCTGTCCTCCCGTGCATCCGATTGCAATCGTGAGATAACTGCGGTTGGTACGGACGAATTCCGGAATCCAGTGCTCAAGAAATCCGACCAGGTCCGCAAACATCTTGGCGACGATGGGATGTCGCTCGAGGTACTCGATCACTGCCGGATCGCGACCGGTAAAGCGCGCAAGGCCAGGTTCCCAGTAGGGGTTGGGAAGACTGCGCGCGTCGAAGACGAAATCCGCATCGCCCGGCACTCCGTGCCGGTATGCGAACGACTCGAACAGGATCGACATGCTGCCGTCTCTGCGGCCGCCGACGCGCTGACGTATGAGTTCGCGCAATTCGTGCACGCTGGTGCGCGTCGTGTCGACGATGAGATCGGCGGCGTCGGCGATCGGTTCGAGCAGGCCGCGTTCCTGGCGGATCGCATCCGCGAGTCCGAGTCCATCGCGGCTCAGGGGATGCCGCCTCCGCGTCTCGCTGTAGCGCTTGAGCAGCGTCTCGTCATCCGCGCGCAGGAAGATCACTTCACAATTGACGCCGCTGCGCTTGAGTTCATCGACCAGCTTCGGCACCGAGCCAATTTCCGCGGGACGATTGCGCGCGTCGACCCCGACGGCGGTCGAACCGTAGGTCGACTCGTGCGAGCGCACTGTGTGCGAAATGAACGTCGGCAACAGGCCGGCCGGGATGTTGTCGACGCAGTAATAGTCGAGGTCCTCGAGCATGTGCAGCGCTACGCTTTTGCCGGAACCGGACAGACCGCTGACGATGACGAGACGCATAGAGTTGAAGTGAATGGTGATTGGTGAATAGTCGGAAGCCCCTCAGGGCGATTCGACGCATCTTAGGCCAAAATACTGCAACCGGCTTTGCAGAGCGCTCAGGCGATGAGGGGCGCCGCCGATTCGACTCGGCAGGGCCGTTCGGGCGCGATCGCCCCCATCAATCGCGGGTTCTGACTATTTTCTAGTCACAAGCCAGCGGTCACTTCCTGTCACAAGGGCCGGGCAGCCCTCAGCCCCTCGATCACGTGGTGATCGGAGAGCTTCTCCTTGTGTTTCTTGACTCGGCGATCGAGTTTGTCGGCCAGGGCGTCTATGGCGGCGTACATGTCCTGTTCAACCGCGTCTGCGTAAACCGTCCCGCCGCTCAGCAGTACGGTAGCTTCCGCCTTGTGGCGCAGCTTCTCGACTGTGAGGATACAGTGAACGTCTATGACCTTGTCTGAGTGCCTTACGATGCGGTCGAGTTTTTTTTCGACGTAGTCTTTGAGCGGGGAAGTGATGTCGACGTGGTGACCAGTGACGTTCAATTGCATGGCGCCTCCTTTGGGAAACGAAGGGACTCGTGACTAGTCACTGGCGGCTCGTGCGGGAAACACAAGCTGGCGGCGTCTGTTCGTTCTGACCATTCACCGTTCACCAGTCACTATTCACTTCTTCGAAAGTCTATCTGACCGAAACTCGCTTGCGTTCGCTAGAGGGAGGAATACCGAGAGCTTCGCGGTATTTCGCGACCGTGCGTCGCGCGACCAGCACACCCTCCTTCGACAGAATCTCCGCAATTCGGCTGTCGGACAGCGGTTTGTCCGATTCTTCCGCCGCAACCAGCTTGCGGATCTTGGCGCGAATGGCGGTTGAAGACATCTCAGTTCCGTCGCTCGCGGCGACATGGCTGGAAAAGAAATAGCGGAACTCGAACACCCCGCGGTGCGTGTGCATGTACTTGTTCGTGGTGACGCGCGAAATCGTCGATTCGTGCATCTGTACGGCTTCTGCGACGTCCTTCAGGATCATCGGCTGCATGTACTCATCGCCGTTCTCGAGGAACGCCGATTGACGCTGCACGATGCAGCGAGCCACCTTCAGCAGCGTCTCGTTGCGGATTTCGAGGCTTCGAATCAACCAGCGTGCTTCCTGCAATTGCGTACGCAACATGGCGTGATCCGCGGAACGACCGATCACGCCCGCATAACTCTGGTTGACGCGAATGCGCGGCAGGCTCGCCGGATTGATCTCGACGGACCAGCCTCGCTCCGTGCGTCGCACGAATACATCGGGCACGATGTATTCGGCGGGTACGGAGTGAACGCTGGAGCCCGGCCTCGGCTGGCAAGCACGCACCAGCACCAGCGCGTGCTCCATTTCTTCCTCGTTGACGCGCAGCTGGCGCCGCAGTAGTGCGTACTGCTGCTCTGCGACCTGGTCCAGATAATTCGCAGCGATCAGAAGCGCTGTGTCGCGACCAGGCGTATCGGCGTCGAGCTGACGCAGTTGCAACTCGATGCACTCACTGACCGAACGCGCGCCGACGCCCGCCGGATCCATGGCCTGCACGTGCCGCAGAATCCGCTCGACTTCGATGGTCGTCGCAATGATCTCAGGCTGCAGATTGCGCGTGATCTCATCGAGCGGTTCGATCACATAACCGTCATCGTTGATCGCATCGATAATTGCCGCGCCGATGCGCATCTCGCGCTCGCTAAACCGGGACATCTCGAGCTGCCAGGTCAGATGTTCCTGCAGCGTCTCGCCACGAGCGTCGGAGAAGTCCTGCGATTGATCACTGCCGCCGGACCAGGGCGCCTCCGAAGGCCCGGTAACCTGCGAATCGCTCCATTCCGGTTCATCGATCGGGTCCGCGTCGACGTCTGCCTGTTCGCGATCACTCTGATCGCTCGTCTCGGAAGAAGAAGAGGCGGTCGAAGATGTGGATTGAAACTGGGGTTCGATCGCGTCGCCGCTCTCGAGACTGCCCGCTTCATCCTCGGGCTCGAGCATGACATTGGTTTCGAGCGCCTCGCGAATCTGCGCCTGCAGTTCGAGCACCGGAAGCTGAAGCAGGCGGATCGCCTGTTGCAGCTGCGGCGTCATCGTGAGCTGCTGGCCGAGTCTTAGCTGCAGGGCTGGCTTGAGCATTCGTCTCGCACTTGAACTGAGGCGTATTTGCGCAACCGAACTGGAAGTCCCGATTCACCTCTCTGCCGGCCATCGAAAGGATGCAGATGCGAAAGGCTGCTTCTGGAAGCTATAGCTTTCGTCGGGCGGCGGTAAATCGAAAGGTCCTGAGGCCGGATTGGCGTGAACAACTAGAGTCGAAAATCCTGGCCCAAGTACACCTCACGAACCTCCCGATTTGCAAGGACCTCTTCCGCAGTACCCGCGGCAATTACGGAACCGCCGCTCACGATATAGGCCCGGCTACAAATCCCGAGGGTTTCCCGTACGTTATGATCCGTGATCAATACACCGATATTGCGCGCGCTCAGATGTCGGATGATTCGCTGAATGTCGAGCACCGAAATAGGATCGACGCCCGCAAACGGCTCATCGAGCAGCATGAATTGCGGCTCTGCGGCAAGTGCGCGCGCGATCTCGACGCGCCGTCGCTCGCCCCCTGAGAGGCTTTGCCCGAGGCTGTCGCGAATGTGTCCGATGTGCAGTTCGTCGAGCAGGGATTCGAGCGCCTCCTCACGTTTCTCGGCGTTCAGGCCGGCGCGGGTCTCCAGGATAGCGATGATATTGTCGCGCACCGTGAGCTTGCGAAAGACGGATGCTTCCTGCGGCAAGTAGCCGAGCCCCAGCCGAGCGCGGCGATGCACGGGTAGTTTCGACACGTCCTTGTCGTCGATGAGAATGCGTCCTGCGTCTGTCGGAACGAGACCGACGATCATGTAAAAGGCGGTTGTCTTGCCCGCGCCATTCGGGCCGAGCAAGCCCACGACTTCCCCGCTCGCAACTTCGATCGAAAGATCACTGACGACCTGGCGCGATCGATATTTTTTTGCGAGACCCTCGACCCGCAGACGGCTCATGCGCCGTTCTCGCTCGTGCTCTGCGGCGGCGGTATGGACTGCGCCTCGGAGGCGGACGATTCATCGCTGCGGTCCTTGGGGCGGATGATGCCTCGCACGCGCCCGGAAGATTGTCCGCCCGGATTGATCTGAACGCGCTCATCGCGCACGTTGTAAACGACGACGTCGCCGCGGAATTCATCCTTGCCGTTGCTGAACCAGACTTGATCCGTCAAACGAACGACGCCCGCATTGAAGTCATACTCGATGACTCCCGCGCGGCCGCGCACCTGGCGATCCGCTGATGCGCCGCGCTGCTCGAATAGCGCGGGCGCCCCTTCAACCCTGGCATGCGCGATTTTCCCAGCGACGATCGATGCGCTCGCCAAATCTGATTGCAGGTCCGCCTGCGCGGTGCGGATGTGCACTGAATCCCGGAAAGTCCAGCGGCTGCTGCCGGACTCGGAGCGCGGATCCTGCGCTGTGGCGGTCTGTGCTTCGATCGACATGGCGCCTTGTGTAACGCGCACATTGCCCAGCAGGTGGTGCGTATCGCTGCGAAAGTCCGAATTCAGAACGTCGGCAGTCCACTCGAAGCTTCGCTCGCTCGGCGCCGTCTCCGCCGCCTGACAGTCAAGGACGAAGACGGCGGACAGGCATACGAAAGCAGCGACGTTACGGAGATCGAAAACGGCCATTCACGGTCTCCAGGTGGAGCTTCTCGGTATTCAGATCGGCGGTGAAGTTCTGCACGGTCAGCGCATGTTGGCCGAAATTCAGTTCCACTGGAGGGTTCAGTCCGTACGCAACGTTGCGCTCAGTATCGATTGCAAGCGCTTCGGTGCGCAAAAAGGCGTCCGGCGCGTCGCCAGGCCGCAGCTCCACGTCGCCCTCGAATTGCACAATGCGTGAATCAGCGGGCACGAGCCCACGCTGCGCGCTCAAGAGCCATTCCTTGCCGGGCGCCTGAAAATAACTTACGCGCACATCGCTGATGGCGATGCTGTCATCGCTCGGACGCTGTTCAATCCGCCTGGCGATGAGACGAATGCCGACAGAGCCGTCGTTCTGCGTCTCCGTGATGACTGCGTCGTGCAGATAATAACCAGGCAGCCGCGGCGGCCCGCTGCTGGATGCCGGCGTCGCGCTGCGGTCGTTGAATGCACCGTAGCCAATGACCAGCGCCGCAAGCAACGCCGCAAGGGAAATCCAGCGCCAATTCATCGCTGCACCCCTCGCTGTGCTTCCAGTCGCTGGCTTTCCAGGATGAGGTCGCACACTTCACGCACCGCACCCTGGCCGCCGGCGGCCTGTGTGATGAAGTGCGCCTGTGATCTGACGCTGGGATGCGCGTCGGCGACCGCGATCGCCAGGCGTGCGACGTCGAGGATCGGCAAGTCGGGGGTGTCGTCTCCCATGCTCGCGACGGCCTGCGGACCGAGTCCGAGAATGTCCAGTAGCTCGCGTAGTGCGGCGAGCTTGTCCTCTACGCCCTGGCGAATCCAGGTCACGCCGAGTTCGGTCATGCGCCGCTCGACCGCGCGCGACTGCCGGCCGGAGATGACGGCCACCTGCAGCCCGGCGCGCAGAACCTGCACGATTCCCGCCCCATCGCGGACATGGAAGCATTTGAGCTCTTCACCGCGCGCCGAGAAATACAATCGTCCATCGGTGAGGACGCCGTCGACGTCCAGCACCAGCAGGCGGACATCGTTGGCGCGTTCTACAAGGGTATCCATTGACTCTTCACATCACGCCGGCGCGAAGCAGGTCATGCACATTCAGTGCGCCGACCAATACATTCTTGTCATCGACGACCAGCAGTTGCGTGATGCGCGCAGTCTCCATCATGTGTACGGCTTCGGCCGCGAGGACGCGCGGTGCAATCGTCTTCGGATGGGCAGTCATGACGTCGCGCATGCGCAATGTCCTGATATCCACCGGCTGATCGAGCGTGCGACGCAGATCGCCGTCTGTGTAGACGCCAAGTACGCGTCGCTGCGCATCGACGATCGCCGTCATACCCAATCCTTTGCGGCTCATTTCCAGCAATCCATCGCGTAATGTCGTTTCAGGCGACACCAGCGGAAGCTGCTCGCCGATGCGCATGACATCCTCGACATGCAACAGCAGGCGGCGCCCGAGGCTTCCTCCCGGATGCGATCGCGCGAAATCCTCCTCCGTGAATCCCCGCGCCTCCAGGACCGCCACCGCGAGCGCATCACCCATCGCAAGCGTTGCAGTCGTGCTCGCCGTTGGAGCGAGATTATGCGGACATGCTTCTTCGGGAACGCTCACATCCAGAACAGCAGAGGCAGCCTTCGCGAGCGTCGACTGTGGTCGGCCGGTCATCGCGATCATGGCGATGCCGAGTCGCTTGATGACCGGCAGGATCGTGATGAGTTCAGCGGTTTCACCTGAATTGGAGATGGCGAGGACGACGTCATCGGCGGTGAGCATGCCAATGTCGCCGTGACCCGCTTCGGCCGGGTGCAGGAAGAACGACGGCGTCCCGGTGCTCGCAAGCGTTGCTGCGATCTTGGCTCCGATGTGCCCGGATTTGCCCATGCCAGTCACTACGACGCGGCCCTTGCAGCCGTGAAGCAGCCGGCATGCGTGCACAAACGCGTCGTTCAGCCGGCCTTGCAACGCGACCACTGCTGCGACTTCGGTTTCGAGTACACGTCGCCCGCGAGCGAGCAACTGTTCGGCGTTCAACGTAGATTGGGCAAGTGTGTGCATGCTTTCAGATCATAGCGCGGCCGCAGCGCTGGTCTCAGCATAAATGGGCTAATATCCCGCCCCTTCTTCATGGCGCATCACCCCTTTCATGAACGCCGCACAAGTCCAGTCGCTGATCGAAGCCGGCCTGCCCGGCGCTCAGGTGCGCGTCATGTCCGACGACGATACGCATTTCGAGGCGGTGATCGTTGCGCCGCAGTTCCAGGGTCGTCGCATGATTCAGCGGCACCAGCTCGTCTATGCAGCGCTAGGCGCTCGCATGGGTAGGGAGATTCATGCATTGAGCATGCAGGTGCTGACGCCGGATGAGTCGAAGCTGGACCAGGGTTAGTCGTCGAGCATGGATAGACTGATCATCAACGGCGGCGTTCCGCTCAGGGGCGAGGTTCGCATCTCAGGCGCGAAGAACGCTGCATTGCCGATCCTCGCGGGCACGTTGCTCGCGGACGGCGCAGTTTCCGTGGGCAACGTCCCCCACCTGCAGGATGTCACCACGATGATCGAACTGCTCGGCCGCATGGGCGTCAGCGTAACCATCGATGACAGGATGCGTGTGGAAGTCGATGCTGCGACGATCCGTGAATGCGTCGCACCTTACGAACTCGTGCGTACGATGCGGGCGTCCATCGTCGTTCTCGGTCCGCTGCTGGCGCGCTTCGGGCAAGCCGATGTCTCGTTGCCCGGCGGTTGTGCGATCGGCGCGCGGCCCGTGAACATTCATGTCGCGGGCCTGCGAGCCCTGGGCGCGGACATTCAGATCGAGAACGGCTACATACGCGCACGCGCAAAGCGACTCATCGGCGCACGACTGGTGCTGGAAACAGTGACAGTCACGGGAACCGAAAATCTACTGATGGCGGCCACACTCGCGGACGGCGAAACGGTCATCGAGAATGCAGCGCGTGAGCCGGAGGTCGTCGATCTGGCCGACTTTCTCAGCGCGATGGGCGCGAAGATCAGCGGCGCGGGGACTGACAGGATCGTGATTCAGGGCGTCGAGAAACTACACGGCGCAAGCTACGAAGTACTGCCGGATCGCATTGAGGCAGGGACCTACCTTGTGGCCGGCGCGATCACCGGCGGCCGCGTACGCATCAAAGGAACTCGCCCCGATCATCTTGACGCGGTGCTCGCGAAGCTAAGTGAGGCCGGTGCGAGCATCCAGGTCGGCGATAACTGGATCGAGCTCGACATGCACGGACGCCGTGCGAAGGCGGTGGATATTCGTACTGCGCCTTATCCCGCGTTCCCGACGGATATGCAGGCGCAATTCGCGGCGCTCAACACGATTGCCGACGGGGCGAGCGCAGTCACCGAAACGATCTTTGAAAACCGCTTCATGCACATGCTCGAGATGCGTCGCCTCGGCGCCGACATTCGTATCGAGGGCAATACAGCCGTGATCCGGGGCGTCCCGAAATTGACTGCGGCGCCCGTGATGGCGACAGATTTGCGCGCATCCGCAAGTCTCGTCCTGGCGGGTCTCGTTGCGCAGGGCGCAACCGAGATCCATCGCATCTATCACATCGATCGCGGTTACGAGTGCATCGAAGAGAAACTCGAGCAGCTGGGTGCGCAGATCAAACGCGTTGCGGGCTGACGCCCAGCCGACCAGCTAACCGACCATCTGGTCAGATGAGCGCGACGCGCCCCAAAACACCGGAACGGAGCGCAACGACTACGGCTGTCCTGCGTCGTGCCGGTCAGTTTGGCCGGCTGCCCAGCTAGCCCGGAGGTTGTCGCTCGCCGCGTGGCGGGCGCTCTTCAAGCGTCGCCTTGAGATCGAATTGTTCGGCCCCGCGCCGTGCGCGGATCTCCAGCGGCGAGCCGGGCGTCATCGCCGCCACCCGGGTGAGCGCTTCCTGTGCATTCAATATCGGGCGCCCATTGAAATGCGTGATCAGATCATCGCGACGCAGTCCCGCCAGCGCGGCGGGCCCTCGCGGATCCACATCGCTGATCCTGAGCGCCGCAGGCGGATCGATGCCGAGCGCCGCCGCCGCCGTCCGGGGCAAGTCTTCCGAGGACACGCCCAGCCAGCCGCGGCGTACGCGGCCATGCTCCAGAATCTGATCCATGACGCCGCGAACCATGTTGACGGGAATCGCGAAACTGATGCCGTCGGTACCCATGGTCTGCGCGAGCACCGCGGTGTTGATGCCAATCAGTTCTCCGTACGTATTGATGAGCGCGCCGCCGGAGTTGCCGAAATTGATTGCAGCGTCTGTTTGAATGAAATCCTCGAAATCCGTGACGCCGAGGCGACCACGGCCGGTCGCGCTGACGATGCCCTGCGTAACCGTCTGACTGAGTCCGAACGGGTTGCCTATGGCGAGCACGACATCACCTGCGCGCAGGTCGTTTGATCGGCCGAGCGGCATGACGGGCGGATTCTCAAGGTCGACGCGCAATACGGCGAGATCCGTGTCGGGATCCGTCCCGACGATCGTCGGAGTCGCAACGCGTCCATCCGCTAGCTGCACTCGAATCTGGTTCGCGCCCTGAACGACGTGATGATTCGTGACCAGATGTCCCTGCGCATCGACAATGACCCCTGAGCCGAGGCTGCCTTCCACACGTTGACGTACTCGCGGCGGGCTCTCGTCGAGAAGTGGATTGCTATTTGAAGGCCGCGTCGAACCGTTGACGACGCGCGCTGTGTAGATGTTGACGACAGCAGGACCGGCGCGTGACACAGCGTCGGCGAACGAACGTTGCGACTGCCGGGTCTCCCCGATGGGCTCAAGGCCAGGTGAGGGCGAGCCAATCGCAGCGGAGGCTGCCTCGGGCGCGTCGAAGAAGCGGGGCCGAATGAGCAACACAACGCTTGCGCCCGCCAATCCGACGAGCGTCCATTTGAGCAGAAATAAAAGCGTGTGCTGAAACGTCGCCATGGTGCTGTTCATGGCCGTCGAGTCGTCCAGTCGATTGAGGCGACTATCATGCGCGCGGCCGTCGGCGCTTCAAAGCGCGGGGAGTGATGTGTGTATAATGCGGAATTCCTTGGATCTTTGATACTACGCGCCTGGCCCTGCTACATGACTTGCGCCTGCCCGCTCGCGACAGCGTGCTCGCAAGGAGCACAAGCACAACAGGAAGATGGGGTCGGGTCGGCGTTGTGAGCCCATCGAGACGGGCGGAGAGTGTGGATGAGCGCAGAAGAGCAGATCGATGGCGGCAGGCGTCACTTCCTGCTGATCGCAACGACGGTCACCGGCATCGCTGGTGCGGGGTTGACGGCAGTGCCGTTCCTCGCTTCCTGGAAGCCGAGCGCGCGAGCGCAGGCTCTGGGCGCCCCAGTGGAGCAGGACATCTCAAAGCTCGAGCCGGGCGCGATTCTCAAGGTCAATTGGCGCGGTCAGGCCATTTTTATCGTGCGGCGCACGCCCGAAATGCTCAAATCGCTCGATACTCCCGAAGTCACTGCGCAGTTGCGCGACCCGGACTCCGAAGAATCGGAACAGCCCCGGTACGCGAAGAACGATGCGCGAGCACTCAACCCTGAGTACCTGGTGCTGGTGGGAGTATGTACTCATCTCGGTTGTGCGCCCCTTAGCCGCTTCAACCCTGCCGACGCTGAACTCGGCGCCGATTGGCCCGGCGGTTTCTACTGCCCCTGCCACGGATCGAAGTTTGATCTTTCCGGCCGGGTCTTCAAGGATGTCCCCGCGCCTCTCAATCTCAAGGTGCCGCCGTATCGTTTCATGACTGACGCCATCCTTCAGATCGGCGTGGATGCGGAGGTCGCCTGATGAGCGCCACAATGCCTACGAATCCCGCAGGCCGCAGCAGTTCGCGTATGAACGCGCTTGTCGACTGGATTGACGCGCGGTTTCCCATGACGCGGTTCATGAAGGAGCACGCGACCGAGTACTACGCCCCGAAGAATTTCAATTTCTGGTACTACTTCGGATCGCTGGCGATGTTCGTGCTGGTGATCCAGATCGTCACGGGCATCTTCCTGACGATGAGCTACAAGCCTTCGGCGGCTGAAGCGTTCGCCTCCGTCGAATACATCATGCGTGATGTCGAATGGGGCTGGCTGATCCGCTACATGCATTCCACAGGCGCATCGGCGTTCTTCATAGTCGTGTACCTGCACATGTTCCGCGGTCTGCTTTACGGGTCATACAAGAACCCGCGCGAGCTGATCTGGATCTTCGGAATGCTCATTTACCTGTGTCTGATGGCTGAGGCGTTCTTCGGGTATCTGCTGCCCTGGGGCAACATGTCCTACTGGGGAGCGCAGGTAATCGTGTCGCTCTTCGGCGCCATTCCCGGCATCGGTGAGGCGCTGGTCGAGTGGATCCGCGGCGATTACTACATTTCAGACATCACGCTGAATCGCTTCTTTGCGCTGCACGTAATCGCGTTGCCGCTGGCGCTCGTGTTCCTCGTCATTGCGCACATCTTTGCGCTGCACGAAGTCGGCTCCAATAACCCCGATGGCGTCGAGATCAAGAAGGTCAAAGGCCCAGACGGACATCCAGTCGACGGCATTCCCTTCCATCCCTACTACACGGTCAAGGATCTCGTCGGCGTTATCGTGTTTGTGGCGCTGTTCTCCTCGGTGCTGTTTTTTGCGCCGGAAATGGGCGGCTACTTCCTCGAGCACGCCAACTTTGAACCGGCGGACGCGCTGCGTACGCCTGAGCACATTGCACCGGTGTGGTATTTCACGCCGTTCTACGCGATTCTGCGTGCTGTTCCGAGCAAGCTTTTTGGCGTGATCCTGATGGGCGCGGCGGTCCTTGCGTTCTTCTTTTTGCCTTGGCTCGATCGCGCGAAGGTGAAATCAATTCGCTATCGCGGCTGGATCTTCAAGGTCTTCCTGTTCGCATTTGCGATCAGCTTTATCGCCCTTGGCTACCTGGGTCTGCAGCCTGCGACGACCGCATACACCAACGCTGCGCGCGTGTTCAGTCTCATCTATTTCGCATTTTTCATCCTGATGCCCTGGTACACGAAGATTGATCCGACCAAGCCGGCGCCTGAGCGCGTGACCTATCATGCTCATTAGAAAAGCTGTCATCGCCTGTGCGCTGAGCGTGTCATTCGCAACGCCGTCGCTTAGCCTCGCCTCTGCGGCGGGAGCCAGCGTGATTCAGCCCGCGGGCAACGACGTTGCAAACGTCGCCTCGCTTCAGCGCGGCGCTCGCAATTTCGTGAATTACTGCATGGGCTGCCACTCGGCGCGTTACGTGCGCTACAGCCGTCTCGGGAAGGATCTAGGGTTGTCGGAAGGGCAGGTGATCGAGAACCTCATGTTCACCGGCGAGCGCGTGCACGACACTATGCGCGCGGCGATCAGACCAGAGGACGCTTCGCGTTGGTTCGGTGTGCCTCCTCCGGATCTGTCGCTGATCGCGCGTAGCCGCGGTGTGGACTACCTCTATTCTTTCCTGAAGTCGTTTTATCTCGATCCGAGCCGCCCGACGGGCGTGAACAATCTCGTCTTGCCAGGTACGTCGATGCCTCATGTGCTGTGGAAGCTGCAGGGCTACCAGAGTGCGGTGTATGACGGCGAGAGCGACGCCGAACACAATGCGGTGCATAAAAAGTTCAAGGGGTTCGAGCTGGCGGAAGCCGGAAGTCTCACGCCCGAGGAGTACGACCAATTCGTACGCGATACAGTGAATTTTCTCGACTACATCGGCGAGCCGATGCAGCTCGAGCGTCGCAATCTGGGCCTGCGAGTGCTTGCATTCCTATTCGTCTTCTTCCTGTTCGCGTATTTCCTGAAAAAGGAGTACTGGAGAGACGTAAAGTAGCTGCGCGTTTCCCGCGCGTACGCCGATACTCACTGGCCTTATCCGGAGCGCATAGCCGTGATGACGCTCTTCTCCAAAGCCGATGATCCGTGGAGCCACCGCACGCGGATCGTTCTGGCGGAGAAGAGCATTCACGTCGAAACTATCGACGTACATGAGGGAAATCTCCCCGAGGATCTGCTGGATCTGAATCCGTATCACACTGCGCCAACGTTGGTCGATCGCGATCTGGTGTTGTACGACTCGCGCGTGATCATCGAATATCTCGATGAGCGCTTTCCGCATCCGCCGCTGATGCCCGTCGATCCCGTTGCGCGCGCTCAGTTCCGCGTCGCGCTTTTCCGCATCGAGCGCGATTGGTACAGCCTCGCGCAGCAGATCGAGGATCCTTCCGATCGCAAGCTCGGTCAGAAAGCGCGCAAGATACTTCGCGACAGCATTCTCGCGAGCACCGACGTGTTCAAGGCGCGCCCCTATTTTCTTTCCGACGAGTTTTCTCTGGTGGACGCGACGATTGCGCCAATACTCTGGCGCCTGTCGCGCTGGGAGATCGATATCCCTGCACAGTCGCAGCCGGTCGCCAGGTACGCCGATCTGTTATTTGGTCGCGCGGCTTTTCGGCACAGCCTGTCGCGCCTCGAACAGGAAATGCGAACTGACGACGAGCGAATGCGATGGCCGAAACACCCGTAAGATCCCGCAGGCCGTACCTGTTGCGCGCAATGCATGAGTGGATCAGCGACAGCGCTCAGACTCCGCACGTTGTCGTCGACGCCTCGATTCAGGGCGTCGAAGTGCCGCGTCAATACGTTCAGGGCGGCAAAATCATACTGAACGTCAGCAATAGTGCGACCAGCGGCCTCATTCTGGGGAACGACTTCGTCCGCTTTCGCGCGCGATTCGGTGCGGGCGCTTATGACGTGACGGTGCCGATCGCGGCCGTGCTCGGCATATACGCGCGCGAAACAGGGCAGGGGATGATCTTCTCCGAGGCGGACGCGCCGACACCCGACCCGTCGCCAACTCCGAGCGAACCCTCGACGAATGCGCCTGAGAGCAAACGGGCAAAGCCGACGCTGAAAGTGGTGAAGTGAACCCAGTTGGAGATTGACCCTGGACGGCCCCTACGAGCATCCGTCGTCGTTGGACCGGGCCGGCAGCTCTCGACCCCGACTCAGGGATTCAACCGCGTGCTGCGCCAATCCGCTCCACTGAACGAATAATCATCCGTTTGCCGCAACTCGCGTTCCCACACAGCGCGGTCGTGGACTCGATTCGCGCCTTCCATCCATAGCTCGATGCTCTCGATCCAGAGGCGATGACCGCCCCAATACGGCGGTCGCGGTACATCGATTCCAGTCGCGTCTGGCGTTACGCCGAACCGCAGCGCGGCGGCGCGCACCTGCTCTGCGAGCGCCGCGCGCGAGGCGAGCGGCTCGCTCTGCTGACTCGCCCAAGCGCCAATGCGACTGTCGAGCGCGCGACTCGCGAAGTACGCGTCGCTCTCCTTTCCCGGGGAACGAACGACCGCGCCTTCGATGCGTACTTGCCGGTGCAGCAGGTCCCAGTGGAAAACAGCGGCGGCGCGTGGATGAGCCGACAACTCCCGCCCTTTGCGTGATTCATAGTTCGTAAAGAACACGACATAGCCGGCTTGTTCGGAAATCTCTTTGCACAGCACCACTCGCGCCGCCGGCCGCATTGCGGCGCCGACAGTCGCGAGCACCATCGCATCCGGATTCGGCTGCAGGCGACGCGCTTTCGCCTCGTTGAACCATGCCGAGAACAGCGCGAGGGGGCTGGCCGGCAGTGGTTCGGGAAGGGCTTCGTCTGAACGCATACTGTCATCCGCATTGAGCAACGCGTCGATTATGCCCCGGCGCCGTCGATTCAGGACGCGTTCATTGCTTCAGAACGAGGATGTCTCCGCCGGAATCAGGCAGGTCAGCGTGAGGAGACCATCATGAGCAGTTCTAATTCGCCCGCGTCGTCCATGCCTCACTGGAAGCGGGTGTGTTTTATCGTACTGTGGGTCAGCGCCGCGGCGCTGAGTAGTGCTGCCTACGCGGATGACGATCGGAATCGTGGGCACGCGAAAAAGCATCGCGGCCACGATCATTCGTGGGCGCAGGACCGAGAGCGCGACCACTGGCGCGATCATCGCAGGCACGAACGAGGTCGCGACCGGGACCATCGCTCTGACAGTCAGCGTGGCTATCGGGGTCGCGACTGGCGTTTCCACAGGGATCGTTACTGGGCGCCGCCGCAGTATCGCGGCCGGCATTGCACTGATCGTCGGCACTACCATGGCGTGCACTACCACGTCGCCGCGCACGACTACTATGACTACTACTACCCGCGGTTTCGCTACTACGGTCCTCGTCCGCTGGGCGCGAATGCAAGCGTCATCATCACGCTCCCGCTCTTTTGAGATTCTGGCCGTCGAGGGATCCCGAACCTTTGAGGGAAAACCCGCTCGGCGCGCCTGCGGCGGGTGATGTGCTTGCACCGTCCGCGCAGCGTTTAGTAAAAGGGTTGGGCAGATCTTGCACCACAACCGGCCCCTTCCATGACCTTAGAAGAATTGCGCACGCGCCTGAGTGCGCTGGATCGCCAACTGCTCTCGCTAGTAGCTGAACGCCAGACGCTTAGTCGTCAGGTCGCCGAGGCGAAGCAGGTTGAAGGACGCGGCACGCGCGATTTTCGCCGTGAGCGCGAAGTTCTGATGCAGGCGCGCGCCACCGCGGAATCGCTCGGGATTTCACCTGTGCTGGCGGAATCCGTGCTGAACCTCCTGATTCGCGGCTCGCTGACGACTCAGGAGCGCATCCGGATTGCAGCCGGCGGCCGCGGCAGCGGTCGCGCGGCGCTGGTGATCGGCGGCGGCGGCAAAATGGGTCGTTGGTTTGCGGAGTTTCTGTCCTCGCAAGGCTACGGCGTCACCGTTGCTGACCCGGCAGGCGCAGTCGAGGGCTGTAACCATGTCGCGGATTGGCGCGCAGCCCCGCTCGACTATGACCTGATCGTCGTCGCCACGCCCTTGAAGATCGCGAACGTCGTCCTACAGGAACTCGCTGCACGCAAACCCCGCGGCGCGGTGTTCGATATCGGTTCGCTCAAAACACCGCTCCGGGACGGGATTCGCGCGTTGCAGGACGCCGGCTGCCGCGTCACTTCCATTCACCCGATGTTCGGACCGGACACCGAGCTGCTCTCCGGTCGGCACGTAATCTTTGTGGATCTCGGCAGCAAGGAGGCCATCGAAGAAGCACAGGCCCTGTTCGAATCAACGATGGCGGAGCGCGTGGTCATGAGTCTCGATGAGCACGATCGTCTGATCGCGTACGTGCTGGGATTGTCCCACGCGCTGAACATTGCGTTCTTCACGGCGCTTGCCGAAAGCGGCGAGGCTGCACCGCGTCTTGCGCAACTCTCGAGCACAACTTATGACGCGCAGGTCGACGTTGCCGCCAAGGTGGCGGCGGAAAGCCCGGATCTTTATTTCGAAATTCAACATCTCAACGATTACGGTCGCGAGTCGCTGCTGGCGCTGCGTCGTGCGGTTGAACGGCTCTGGCAAGCGGTGAATACCGGCAACGCAGCTGAGTTCGCCGGCATGATGCAGCGGGGCCGCGAGTATCTTGCCGGGCGCGTAAAGGAGCGCTGATGTCCGCGCGGGACGTCGAAAGTGAGATTCGCGAGCTACGCGCACGCATCGCGATGCTGATGGACGAGGCGGCGACCAACGAGCGCCTGCTCAAGCGCAGCCAGGAGCGCGAACTTGAATTACTGAAGGCGGAAAATCTCGGGCAGCTGTTCGAAGGGATCTGCACGGGCCTGAAGACGTCATATGCGCTCGAGTCAGTCACGTTGCTGCTCTGGGATCCGCAACATGAGATTCGCCATCTGCTGATCGCAGACCACATGAATGTGGAGGACTTTCCTCAGGTTGTTTTTGCCGACAGCGTGGTCGGCATGGCGCCTCAATTCAATTCGTTTCACAGACCCTGGCTTGGACCCTACATGGGCTGCGATCATCAGTTGTTGTTTCCGAACGCGAGCGGAGTAAAGAGCGTTGCGCTCATTCCCTTGCGCCGGCAGGATCGGCTGCAGGGCAGCCTCAATTTCGGCAGCGCCGATGAAAAGCGTTTTTCACGGCATCTGGCCACGGATTTCATGGCGCATCTTGGCGTCATCGCCTCGTTCGCGATCGAGAATTCGATCAATCGCGCGCGCCTCGTTCGCAGCGGGCTCACCGATTTCCTGACGGGCTGGCATAACCGCCGTTATCTCAATGCACGTCTGAAAGAGGAGCTCGCGCGTGCACAGCGACAGGGGACGGGCCTCACCTGTCTTTTGATCGACCTGGATCGATTCAAGTTGATCAACGATCAGCATGGACACCTTGCCGGGGACATGGCGCTGCGTGAAGCTGCGCAACGAGTGGACGCTCATATCCGCGGCAGCGACGCTGCGGCGCGCTTTGGCGGTGATGAATTCGTCGTGCTCGCGCCGGGCGTCACGCCGGAACAGGCTGCGGCGCTTGCGGAGCGCATTCGTCTTGCCGTATGCGAGACGCCGCTTGAGATCGGCTCCAGCGTCAAGCTCAACATGACCGTGTCGATCGGCGTTGCCGGCATCGTTCCTGGACGCGAGGAGGGCGATCTGAAGAACACTGCCGAGCGGCTGCTCGCCGAAGCAGATTCGGCCCTCTATCGAGCAAAGCAATTGGGCCGAAATCGCGTCGAACTCGCCTGATCCAGTCTGAAGTCAGCGTCGCCCGACAGAGCACCGTGCGTGCTACCATCCGTAATGCGATTCATTCGCAATTAGATGGTATCAACAGGAGCGGCTATGTCAGTGCGGGGTCATCGGGCGATTGCAGTCGCGCTATTCGCAGCAGCGATTGTTGGTCTGTTCAGTTGTGGCCGCGCTCCGACGGAACTCGTCGTGTATTCGGCTCGCAACGAGCAACTCATCAAGCCGATGTTTGATCGCTACACTGCGGAGACTGGGCAGGCGATCAAATTCGTGACCGACGACGCCGGACCATTGATCGAACGATTGGCCGCCGAGGGCGCCAACTCCCCCGCCGACGTGCTCATTACCGTTGATGCAGGCGATCTGTGGCACGCCGCCGAACGAGATTTACTTCAAGCGATCGACTCGCCGATCCTGCAGAAAAATATTCCGGCGCATCTCCGTGATCCGAAGAGCCGTTGGTTCGGATTGTCGGTTCGCGCGCGCACGATCGTGTACAGCACGGAGCGGGTGAAGCCGGAAGAGTTGAGCACGTATGAAGGGCTCGCTGACCCCAAATGGCGCGGACGCCTTTGTTTGCGCACCTCGAAGTCCGTGTACAACCAGTCGCTGATCGCGATGCTCATCGCGCAGCACGGCGAAGCGGGAACTGAAGAGATCGTTCGCGGCTGGATCGCCAATCTCGCGACGACTGTGTTCGCGAACGACACGCGACTGATGGAGGCGATCGCGGCGGGCCAGTGTGACGTCGGCATCGTGAATACTTATTACTTCGGCCGCCTGCAGCGCGAGGACCCGGGCGCGCCTCTCAAATTGTTCTGGGCCGATCAGCAAGGCGACGGCGTTCACGTGAATATTTCGGGCGCGGGAGTGACTGCTCATGCGCCGCATGCGGCCGAAGCGCGCAGGTTTCTCGAATGGTTGTCGCAACCCGAAGCTCAGTCGCTGTTTGCAGGCGCCAATCTGGAGTATCCCGCGAGTCCAGCGGTCGATCCGGACGAGCGCGTCGCTGCCTGGGGCGAGTACAAAGCGAGCGCCCTCAACGTCGCCCAGGCCGGCGCTCAGCAAAGTGCAGCCGTGCGTTTGATGGATCGCGCCGGATACCGCTGACCGCAATCGCATGGCGATCGACGCAACAGCGACCCTTTCCGCTCAGACCTCTCGGACGTCGCGACGCTGGCCCGGACTGATCCTGGTTGTGCTGCTATGTCTGCCGGCGCTGGCGCCGCTGCTCGTCATCATTTCGGCGGTAGCCGCCCCCGAGGTCGAAATCTGGACGCATCTTGCGCGATACGTGCTACCCGAGGTCGTGACGAACACCCTCGTGCTCGTGCTCGGCGTCGCGGTTCTGGCCGGGGTAATCGGTACGGGACTCGCCTGGCTGACCTCTATCTGCGAGTTTCCAGGCCGGCGTTTTTTCGATTGGGCGTTGCTGTTGCCGCTTGCAATTCCCGCCTATGTGCTCGCATTCGTCGCCGTGGGGTTCCTGGACTACGCAGGTCCGCTGCAGACATGGATCCGAGACGCCTTTGGATCCTCTCGATGGGTGCCGCCGATTCGATCGACAGGCGGTGTAATTCTCGTGTTGTCGCTGGCGCTCTATCCATATACCTATCTGCTCGCCCGCAGCGCATTTCTGACGCAAGGCCGCCGTGCGCTCGAAGCTGCGCAAACACTTGGGCTCAGTCGAGCGGCGGCGGGTTGGCGCGTAACGTTGCCGCTGGCGCGACCGTGGATTGCGGCCGGCGTCGCTCTGGTCTGCATGGAAACGCTCGCCGATTTCGGCGCTGTCTCCGTGTTCAACTACAACACGTTCACGACCGCGATCTACCGCGCGTGGTTCGGGATGTTTTCAGTGCATGCGGCGCTGGAGCTCGCAGCAATACTGATGGTGTTCGTACTTCTGGCGCTGGTGCTGGAGCGCCGCTCACGCGCTGGCGCTCGCTTCGCAAGCGCGCGCGATGCGAGTCGCGAATCGTCGCGATTCATACTGCGCGGCGTCGCGCGCTGGGCGGCGACTGGGAGCGCGGCGTTGGTGTTCGGAACCGCTTTCCTGCTTCCGGTTGTGCAATTGCTCTGGTGGGCCGCTGATCGGGCAACCGGCGACATCGATGTGCGCTACTGGGGATTTGTCCTGCGCAGCATTCTGCTTGCGGGCAGTGCGGCGGTTGTCATCGTCGCGGCCAGCCTTGCGCTGGCCTATGTACTACGCCGTCAGCAGGCCTGGAGCGTGCGCAGCATCGTACGCATCGCGACGATGGGCTACGCTGTCCCGGGCACGGTGCTCGCGGTCGGAATTCTTGTACCGCTCGTCGCGATCAATAACTTTCTTCAGGATCTGTTGCGCTCGTTGTTCGGCCCGTCTGCGGCCGTTCCGTTGCTGCAGGGTACTGTGCTGGCGGTGCTGCTGGCCTATCTCGCACGCTTCCTGGCCGTCGGCTTCAATCCAGTGGAAACCGGGCTGCAACGAATCACTCAAAACGTGGATGAAGCGGCAATCAGCCTCGGTGTAGTCGGCGTCAAGCTGGTTCGCAAGGTTCACCTGCCGCTATTGCGCACGAGTCTCGCGACCGCGGCGACGCTCGTCTTCGTCGATGTCATGAAAGAAATGCCGATCACACTGATCACGCGGCCGTTCGGCTGGGATACGTTGGCGGTGCGCGTCTTCGAGATGACTTCCGAAGGTGAGTGGGAGCGTGCGGCGCTGCCGGCGATTGCTATCGTGCTCGTCGGGCTCGTTCCCGCAGCGATGCTGACACGCAGAGGCGCCTATGTGGCTTGAGCTTGAGGACGTTGCACGCCGCTTCGGCGCTCGCGCCGCGGTCAATGGCCTTTCTTTTCGCTTGCCGAGGGGATCGATCGGCTGTCTGCTGGGCCCAAGCGGCTGCGGCAAGACGACAGCGTTGCGCTGTATCGCCGGATTCGAACAAGTGGACGCGGGCTCGATTCGCGCACACGGCCGCGTGTTGTCTACAGCCGAATTTTCCGAGCCCCCCGAAAGCCGGCAGTTTGGAATGGTCTTTCAGGATTACGCGTTGTTTCCCCACCTCAGCGTGCGCGACAACGTCGCGTTCGGATTGCATCGACTCGATGAGGGAAAGCGAAAGCGACGCGTCGTCGACATTCTCGCAATGGTCGGCCTGTCTGAATACAGCGCGTCCTACCCGCATCAACTCTCAGGCGGTCAGCAGCAACGCGTCGCTCTGGCGCGAGCGTTGGCCCCGGAACCAGCCCTCATCTTGCTCGATGAGCCGTTTTCCAGCCTGGACGTGGACTTGCGCGAGCGCCTCGGCCATGAAGTGCGCTCCATTCTGAAAGCGCTAAACGCAACGGCGCTTCTGGTCACTCACGATCAGCAGGAGGCATTCGCGGTCGCGGACATGGTGGGGGTCATGCGCGAGGGCCGGTTGGAGCAGTGGGATTCACCGTATGACCTGTATCACCGCCCAGCCACCCGATTCGTTGCTGACTTCATTGGTCAAGGCGCGTTTATCGCTGGTGAAGTCGTCGGCGAGGGGGCTGTCCGGACCGAGGTTGGCGTAGTGCGCGCCGATGGCCGAGGCGAGTGGCGAGCAGGCAGGCGCGTTGATTTACTCCTGCGTCCGGATGACGTGATCCATGACGACGCGAGTACGTTGCGCGCCGAGGTGTGTCATCGGGCGTTTCGCGGCGCCGAGTTTCTCTACACTCTGAAGCTGCCAAGCGGCGTGTTCGTTCTGTCGCTCGTACCAAGCCATCATGATCACGCAGTCGGCGAGCAGATCGGAATCCGGATCGAGCCCGATCATGTTGTGGCGTTTGAAAACGAACGCTGATACGAGCACTCGATCTTCGCTATCTCGCTGAGTTTCTTCTCATTAGCGCGAGAAACAGCGGGGCGCCGACGAGGGCAGTCAGCGCACCGACGGGTAATTGTCTCGGGGCGAACAGCGTCCGTGCGCAGAGATCTGCAATCATAACCAGCGTGCCGCCGAGCAATGCAGAGGCCGGGAGCATCAAACGATGGTCGGCGCCGAGCAACAGACGTGCGAGATGCGGCGTAACAAGGCCGACGAATCCGATCGTTCCCGCGGTCGTGACAGATGCGCCGGTAAGCACAGAGCTTGCGATAAAAATACCGATCCGCAGCGCGTCCACTGGTGCGCCCAGCACCCGAGCTTGCAGCTCGCTGCGCGCGAGTACGTTGAGTTGGCGAGCGAACGGAAACGAGGCCAGTAGCGCTCCCGCGAAGAGCGCCAGCAGCGGGCCGGGTCGTGTGCTGAACGCCAGATCACCCATTAACCAGAAGAGCATTCCGCGCAACTGAGTCTCATCGCTCAGCGTGAGCAACATGCTCACTACGGCGCTTGCGCCGGCTGCGATCACAACTCCCGTGAGCAGCAGCCGCGTCGGCGTCCAACCGCCTTCGCCATGAGCCAGGGCGAAGACCAGCAACGTCGCGCCGAGCGCGCCCAGCGTTGCGGCCGCGTCGACGCCGAAACCGCTGAGACCAATCAACATTGCGCAGAGAGCCGCTACGGCGGCGCCGCCCGAAACTCCCATGACGAAAGGATCTGCCAGCGGATTGCGCAAGAGAACCTGCATCAATGCCCCGGCGAGCGCGAGCGCGCCGCCGGCGGCGAAAGCAGTCAGTGCGCGAGGCAATCGCAATTCGAAGATGAGCGAATGCGCGAGCGTCTCCGTCGACGTGACGCCGCGCCACAACTCCGCGGTTCCAAGACTGACGCTGCCGCTCATCAGCGACAGCGCGAGGACTGCAAATGTTGTCAGCGCGATGACGGCGTATACGGAAATGACTCGCGAATGGTTCACAGAACTGAAGGTTACGGCGCGGCGACGCGGCCGTCCAAGAATCGTCGATGTGGTTGATCGAGCACGCTTGTGGAACAATCCGCGCAATCAGCATTCTCAGTGTCATTCATGACAGATTTCATCGACCCAGACGGCTTTCGCGCGAATGTCGGGATCGTGTTGATTCGCGATGATCGCCAGGTATTCCTGGGCGGGCGAACCGGCGGACGCGGCTGGCAGTTCCCACAGGGCGGCGTTCTTCGTAACGAGGCGCCCGAGGACGCGCTCTATCGTGAGCTCAAGGAGGAAATCGGGCTCGACCAGCACGACGTCAAGCTCATCGCAGGCACTCGCACGTGGCTGCGCTATCGGTTGCCGAAGCAGTATGTTCGCCGCAATAGCGATCCGCTCTGCATTGGACAGAAACAGCGATGGTACCTGCTGCGCCTGGTCGGGTCGGAAGATCGTGTGCATTTTGACTCCACGGACCAACCCGAGTTCGAGCGCTGGCGCTGGGTAGATTACTGGACGCCAGTGCGCGAAGTGATTTACTTCAAGCGTGCAGTGTATGCGCGGGCGCTGGATGAGCTTGCGCAACGAGCATTTCCTGAGGATCCCCCCGCGTTGCCGGAGTGGTCAGTGCAGGAGAAGAATCTGCGCAACCTCGCCAGGAAAAAAACGACTGGCGGCCAGTGAGTGCGACTGGCCAGATCAGGCGAGTTGTCGCCGGGCCTTTTTGCCCGGCCCCGAGTCACCCACCACTTACTTACTCAGAACGGCTTTACGACCGCCAGCACCACAATAGCGATCAACAGCAGGCTGGGCGCCTCGTTGAACCAACGATACCAGTGGTGCGAACGCCGGTTGTCGTCACGCCCAAACGCGATCATCAGGCGATAGCACCACGCGTGGTAACCCAGCAGCGCCGCAACAAGAACGAGCTTGGCTTGCAACCAGATAAAGTTGAGCAGTCCAGGGGCGCTGATCAGCAACGCCATTCCGAATAGCGCGGTAAGCACCGCGCCGATCGTCATCATGACGAACAGTCTGCGCTCCATCACTTTGAAGCGTTCGCGACTGAGTTCGTCTGTTGCTGCTGCGTGATACACGAACAGGCGCGGCAGATAGAACAGACCCGCGAACCAGGTAACGACGAAAACGATGTGAAACGCCTTGAGCCACAACATATTCGTCTCATTGTAGGTTTTCACGAGCACAAGGGCCGGCGCCATTTCCTTGCGCCGCTTCTCAATAGCGTGCGGCCGCCTGTGGTCTAATTTCGCGAGCTTATCGCACCCCGAACACTCAGGCATGGCAGACTTTGCACCGATGCGCACCGGACAGCTCGTCGTTCGTTACCACTCGTCTTGGCGCAGGCGAGCGATCCTTATCGCCGCGGCGATCGGCGCGCTTGCATTGCTCTACGTCATGTATGAATGGGGGCGCTTCGAGGGCGGCTACAGCAAATTTGCTGAAATTCAGCTTCGACGTGAGTTGGCGGCGCAGATCGAGGCGCTGCGCGACGACAACGAAAAGCTGCGCGCGCAGGTCGCCTCGGTGGAGTTGGCGAAGCACGTCGACCACAAGGCGTATGCAGACGTAGAGAAAAATCTCGCGGACCTGCAGGCGCAAGTGCTCAAAGCGCGCGAGGAATTGACGTTCTATCGCGGCATCGTCTCGCCTGAAGACGGCATCGGTGGATTGCGCATTCAGCGATTCCAGGTCTTGCCTGGTGCGGCGGACGATCATCATCGTCTAAGGCTCGTGCTGGTTCAGTCGATGCGGCAGGATGCGGTTGTCTCCGGCGCTGTCAGCATTTTGATCGAAGGCGTGCGTGAGAATCGTCCAATTGAGCTGCCGCTTTCGCAGCTGGGCGCCAAAACGCGCGCTGACGGGCAACTGTCGTTTCAGTTCCGCTATTTTCAGAATATCGAGCAGGACATCGTACTTCCCGAAGGATTTGACCCTCGGGCGGTGAACGTCGAGGTGCGTTCGTCGCGGCTTCCGCCTGTGCGAGAATCCTATCCTTGGCAGGTCCAGACCGAGAGTTGATTCTGCATGTTCAATCGCAGCAAACCTAAGCCACAGCGGATCGACACCTTGATCGGCGCTGGCACCCGCATCATTGGCGACGTGCAATTTACGGGCGGATTTCACGTGGACGGTCATGTGAAGGGCAACGTGGACGCGCCGCCAGACTCGGGGGCGACACTGAGCGTGAGCGATGGCGGGGTCGTGGAGGGCTCTGTGGCCGTGCCAAACGTTGTGCTGAACGGCGCCGTGAAAGGAGACATCCTTGCTCACGAACGGGTCGAACTGGGCGCGACGGCACGCGTCACCGGCAATGTGTATTACGCGTTGATCGAAATGGAGATGGGAGCCGAAATCAACGGCAAACTGATCCACGAACCGCGGAAGTCTGCGGCGCAGCGTCAGGAACCTCTCGTGCAGCCCGCGCCGCCGGCTGCTCCAGTCACGGGCGGCAATCGGTGATTTCGTTGTGGGCGCCCAGCTTTGCTATAGACTCGTCTCAGGCTTGATCCTGGCCTTTTCGGCCCCAAATGCGCTTTATGAATACCGAATCCGCCGCACCCAGTCTGGTGTTTACTGACTCAGCCGCCGCCAAAGTGGGTGAGCTGATCCGCGAGGAAGCCAACCCGAACCTGAAATTGCGCGTGTTCGTGCAAGGCGGCGGGTGCTCGGGCTTTCAGTATGGATTTACTTTCGACGAGAACATGGAGGAAGGCGATACCCGCGTCGACAATCGTGGAGTCACGCTGCTTATCGATCCGATGAGCATCCAGTATCTTGCCGGCGCCGAAATCGATTACCGCGAAGACATGGAAGGCGCGCAATTTGTGATCCGCAATCCAAATGCGAGCACGACATGCGGATGCGGTTCTTCATTCTCGACTTAGTGCTGATCGCGTTTTTTCCGGCGTCGGACGCTGCAGCTATCCGCTAGGCGTGCGTTCGCATCCATGGCCCGATCGAAAATTCCCGACGTAATCGCCGCGGTCGATCTGGGATCCAACAGTTTTCACATGGTCGTCGCCCGTTATTCGCACGGGCAGCTCATCATTCTCGATCGTCTGCGCGAAACGGTGCGCCTCGGCGCCGGACTCGATGAGCACGGACGGTTGCAGCGCGCCGCGATGGACACCGCACTTGAGTGTCTGGAACGGTTTGGACAACGCCTGAGAGACATGAAGGCGGAAAGCGTACGTGTCGTTGGGACGAACACACTACGTAAAGCAAAGCGCAGGGGCGCCTTCCTGGATACTGCGCGGGCCGCGCTCGGCCATCCCATCGAAGTCATTTCGGGTATTGAGGAAGCGCGCCTGATTTATCTTGGCGTCGTTCGCACCATGCCGAGCGAGTCGGGGCGCAGGCTCGTGGCCGACATAGGCGGTGGGAGTACGGAAATCATCATTGGCGAGGGAGTGCACACGAGGAAACTCGAAAGCTTGCATATGGGTTGCGTGAGCATGAGCACGCACTTTTTCGGCGATGGCGAAATCACCGAAAAGCGGATGAAGCGCGCTCGTATTGCCGCACGGCTGGAACTCGAGCCTATCCAGGCGACATTCAGGGCCTGCGGCTGGGATCATGCGGTCGGGTCGTCCGGCACGATCCGCGCGATCAGCGACATCCTGCGATCGCGTAACGGCGCGGACGCGGCAATCACTCCTGCGTCAGTGGAATCGCTCATCGAGCACTCCATCAGAGCAGGCTCATTGTCGAAGCTGCGCCTTCCGGAACTGACCGAGGAGCGCCTGCCAGTATTCATCGGCGGGCTGGCAATCCTTTCCGAGATTCTGAACGTTCTGGATATCGCCTCGATGCGCGTCGCCGAGGGAGCACTGCGCGAAGGATTGCTCTACGACCTCGTTGGTCGGCTGACGGACGAGGATGCGCGCGTTTTGAGTGTGCGAGCGATGCAAGCGCGTTATCACGTCGATATCGCACAGGCCGAACGCGTCGAATCGACGGCTCTGGACTTCCTGCGACAGACACGCGTCGCCTGGGGCCTTGATGAACCGTTTGCAGAATTGGTGTTGTCATGGGCGGCTCGTCTGCATGAGATCGGCCTTGATGTCTCGCACTCGCATTATCAAAGACACGGCGCCTATCTTCTCGAGCATGCCGACATGCCGGGATTTCCGCAGGAAGAGCAACGGATTCTCGCGTGCATTGTCGGCGCGCATCGCCGCAAGCTGAACATGCAGGCGCTGCAAGACCTGAGTCCGCCGTGGCATATCAAGGCAGAATTCCTGATAGCGATTCTGCGCCTGACCGTTTTGTTGCACCGAGGTCGAAGTCAGGTCGCGTTGCCCAGAATTGAGCTGAATGCGAGAGTGCGCTCACTTGAAATTACTTTTCCGAGAGGCTGGCTGGACGCAAATCCGCTCACCGCGACGGACCTGGAGAATGAAACCGAGTACCTGAAGGCGATAGGTTTCAGGTTCCGGGTCAGCTAACCGCCGTTCTCAGCGTACCTTCTGAGCAGCGCCTCCTGCGCACTCACTACCGCGCTGTCAGCCGCGTCCAGTCGAACATATTGTCCGTCGCTGCGCAGTTCCCAGGCTTGCGTGTTGTCGGCCAAATAGATTTCCAGATCCTCGACGATCCGGCGACGATGTTGCTTGCGTTCGATCGGAAAGCACACTTCGATACGCCGGAAAAAATTGCGCTCCATCCAGTCGGCGCTCGCGCAATAGATTTCCGGGTTGCCGTCATTCAGAAAGTAAAAGACGCGCGAATGCTCAAGGAACCGACCAATCACCGAACGCACGGAGATGTTTTCTGAAATGCCGCGAACGCCCGGGCGAAGGGCGCATATGCCTCGGACTATGAGATCTATTTTCACGCCCGCCATGGCTGCGTGGTAGAGCGTCTGGATTATCTGCGGCTCGAGCAGCGCATTCATTTTAGCGATGATGCGCGCCGGCTTACCCACCCGCGCGAAGGCGATCTCCCGCTTCGTCTTTTCCAGCAGCGCCTCGTGCAGGGTAAAGGGCGATTGCAGAACTTTCTGCAACGTCGCAACGCGCGTTGGGCTAGTCAGCTGCAGAAATAATTCGTGCAGGTCCGCGCCCATGGCCTCATCGCAGGTAAAGAGCCCATAGTCGGTATAGACGCGTGCCGTATTCGGATGATAATTCCCCGTTCCGCAGTGGCAGTAACGCCGCAATCTGCCGCCCTCACGGCGCACCACCATTATGAGCTTTGCGTGGGTTTTATAGCCCACGACGCCATACATCACATGCGCGCCTGCTTCCTGCAGACGAGTCGCCAGTTGAATGTTCGCCGCTTCGTCGAACCGCGCCATCAGTTCTATGATGACGGTCACTTCCTTGCCCGCCCGCGCCGCATCGACGAGTGTGTCCACGATGGGTGATTGTGGGCCGGCTCTGTAGAGCGTCTGCTTGATTGCAAGCACATCCGGATCTGCAGCCGCCTGCCGCAGGAAATCAATGACAGGTGCGAAAGACTCGAATGGGTGATGCAGCAATAAGTCGCCGTCGCGCATCGCCGAGAAGATGTCCTCCTTCGCGGCCAACCGCTGCGGAACTCTTGGCGTAAAGGGCGGATACTTGAGGTCAGGTCGATCGATCAGATCGTAAATGGCCATTAAACGATTGAGATTCACCGGCCCATCGACCTGATAAAGATCGTCCTTCGTCAGGGCGAAGTGCCGTAGCAGAAAATCGGTAATCTCCTCCGGGCAATCGAGCGAAGTCTCAAGACGTACCGCTGCGCCATAGCGACGTTGCGCCAGTTCGCCTTCTATAGCGCGCAGCAGATTGTCGACTTCTTCGTCGTCGACGAAGAGATCGCTATTTCGCGTCACACGGAACTGCCATGCGCCTGCCACTTTCATGCCGCTGAATAACTGCGCGATAAATGTGGAGATCACAGTGGATAGAAAGGTGAAATGTGTAGCGCCCGCTTCGCCTTGCGCCATCCGGATGATCCTCGGCAAGGACCTTGGCACCTGCACAACCGCCAGTTCCGCATCGCGCCCAAATGCATCCTTGCCTGACAGGCGCACGATGAAGTTCAGGCTCTTGTTCTGGATGCGCGGAAAGGGTCGCGCCGGATCCAACCCCAACGGCGTCAGAACCGGCTCCACTTCATTCGCAAAATATTCCGCAAGCCATGCTCGTTGCCGATCAGTGAACGTTGTCGCATTGACGAACTGGATGCCCTGCTCCGCAAGCGTCGGGAAAACAAACTGGTGAAGCAGCTCGTACTGCACTTTGACGAGAGCGAGTGCGCGCAGATGAATCGCGGCAAGCTGATCGGGCACACTGACGCCGTCCGGGCCGCCTCCCATGGAGCCGAGTTCATGGCGTTGTTTCAAGCCGGCGACCCGAATTTCGAAGAACTCGTCCAGATTCGAACAGGAAATTCCGAGGAAGCGGATGCGCTCGAGCAGCGGCAATGATCCATCGCGCGCTTGTGCGAGCACTCGATAGTTGAAATCGAGGAAGGACAACTCCCGGTTTATGTAGTGCTCGGGAGCCTTGAGATTGATATCGAGCATGGGCGCATGACACAAAAGAACGCGCCGAGAATACTACGGCTGCCGTGCACCTTGTGTTACAGGGCTGAGGCTGAGGAATTGGTGGCAGGCTCTGCAGATACGGCGCTGTCTCGCGTGCGATCAAGTTCAGCCAGCAGCGTTCCCGAACGTGACTGGAACTCAGCCATATAGGCCGGCGAGATTGGCGCGGCGTCGGGCAGCGAGACGGTTCTCGGATTCTTGTGTGCGCCGTTCAGACGGTATTCGTAATGCAGATGTGGACCTGTGGCGGCGCCTGAGCTGCCAACGTAGCCAATTGTCGCCGCCTGCTTTACTCGCTGACCGCTCCGCAAGCCCTTCGCGAAGCGCGACATGTGGCCGTAAAGCGTCGATATGCCGCCGCCGTGTTCCAGAATAACGACTCGCCCATATCCACCCTTCGTTCCGACAAATCCGACTCGCCCGTCTCCCGCCGCTTTGATGACAGTGCCAGTCGCTGCTGCATAGTCCACACCTTTGTGTGCACGAATCGTATTCAGGATCGGGTGGCGGCGGCGTGGATTGAAATTGGAGCTGATACGGGTGAAGTCGAGCGGCGCGCGCAGAAACTGACGACGCATGCTGCGTCCATCCGGAGCGAAGTAGTCCGCAACATTGCGGTCTGCGGACTCGTAATAGAGGGCGCGATGCGTCACACCTCTATTGATGAAGTCTGCCGCCAGGATGCGGCCATCACCCACATATTGGCCATCGCGGAACTTCTGTTCATAGATCAGGCTGAAGCGATCACCCGGCTGAATATCCAAAGCAAAATCGATATCCCAGCCAAAGATATCGTTTGCGAGACGCAGGATAATCTCCGGGCTGACGCCGGCGGCGCGCGCAGATACGAATAATGAAGAATCGATCGTGCCGTGCGCCCGAGCGTTACGAACCTCTATTGGAGTCGCGACGACCTCTGCGGCGAACCCTTCTCCACCGCGGGTAACGGAGAGGATTTCAGTCTCGCTGATTCTGCGCCGCAGCGATTGGAGTACGCC
>JBOHZJ010000449.1:0-3008 GCA_050738395.1 Steroidobacter sp. | reverse complement strand
GGGCCGACCACGATGACCGAACGACCGGAATAGTCGACGCGCTTGCCGAGCAGGTTCTGACGGAAGCGGCCCTGCTTGCCCTTGATCATGTCGGCGAGCGACTTCAGCGGGCGCTTGTTCGTGCCGGTAATGGCGCGCCCACGGCGTCCGTTGTCGAGCAACGCGTCGACAGCTTCCTGCAACATGCGCTTTTCATTGCGCACGATGATGTCGGGCGCGTTGAGTTCGAGCAGGCGACGCAGACGGTTGTTGCGGTTGATAACGCGTCGATACAGATCGTTCAGATCGGACGTGGCGAAACGACCTCCGTCGAGCGGCACGAGCGGACGCAGGTCCGGCGGCAGCACCGGCAGGACGGTCAGGACCATCCACTCAGGCTTGTTGCCGGATACGATGAACGACTCGAGCAACTTCAAGCGCTTCGTGAGGCGCTTGATCTTCGTCTCAGAATTCGTCCCGAGGATTTCTTCGCGAACCTTCAGCACTTCCGCGCTCAGGTCGAGCGAGCGCAGCAACTCGAAAACAGCTTCGGCGCCCATACGCGCGTCGAACTCATCGCCATGCTTCTCGATCGACTCGAGATACATTTCGTCCGTCAGCAACTGGCCGCGCTGCAATTCCGTCATGCCCGGTTCGATCACGACGAAAGCTTCGAAATAGAGCACGCGCTCGATTTCACGCAGCGTCATGTCGAGCATGAGACCGATGCGCGAAGGCAGCGATTTCAGGAACCAGATGTGTGCGGTCGGGCTCGCCAGCTCAATGTGGCCCATGCGTTCGCGGCGCACTTTGGACTGCGTCACTTCCACGCCGCATTTTTCGCAGACTACGCCGCGATGCTTCAGTCGCTTGTACTTGCCGCACAGGCACTCGTAGTCCTTTACGGGACCGAAGATCTTCGCGCAGAACAGACCGTCGCGCTCCGGCTTGAACGTGCGGTAATTGATCGTTTCCGGCTTCTTCACTTCACCGTACGACCACGAACGGATCATCTCGGGCGAGGCGAGACCGATACGGATCGAGTCGAAGTTCTCGACCGGGGTCTGCTGCTTGAACAACTTCAGTAGATCTTTCATCTGTGTCACCTAAGGTGATGGAAGCGGCCAGCTGCTAGCAACGACGGTTGGTTCCGAACGCTTTCGCATCCGTCACTCGCCGCTTTCGCTATCGCTGCATCCGCCTCCTTATCTCTAACCGCGAACCTGCCAACTTCGCCGCCCTTCGCGGCTACTTCTCGCTCTCTTGCTCAAGTTCCATGTTGATGCCGAGCGAACGGATTTCCTTCACGAGCACGTTGAAGGATTCGGGCATGCCGGCCTTCATTTCGTGATTGCCGTCGACGATCGACTTGTACATCTGCGTGCGGCCGTTCACGTCGTCTGACTTGACGGTGAGCATTTCCTGCAGCGTGTACGAAGCGCCGTAGGCCTCGAGCGCCCACACTTCCATCTCGCCGAAGCGCTGACCGCCAAACTGCGCCTTGCCGCCCAGCGGCTGCTGGGTGACGAGCGAGTACGGACCTGTCGAACGTGCATGCATCTTGTCGTCGACCAGATGGTTCAACTTCAACATGTACATGTAGCCAACAGTGATCTCACGCTCGAAACGCTCACCCGTGCGGCCGTCGAACAGCGTGGTCTGCCCGCTCAGGGGCAACTCGGCCAACGCCAGCATGTGCTTGATCTCTTCTTCCGACGCACCGTCGAACACCGGCGTCGCCATCGGCACGCCATGCCGCAAATTGCCGGCCAGCGCGATGATCTCGCCGTCGTTGAGCGAAGCGATGTCGGCCTTTTGCCCACCCGTCTTGTTGTAGACCTCATCGAGGAACCCGCGGATCGTCGCGGCGCCGCGCGCCTCGTCGATCATGCGTCCGATCTTCAGGCCAATACCCTTCGCGGCCCAGCCGAGGTGGGTTTCCAGAATCTGACCGATGTTCATGCGCGACGGCACACCCAGCGGATTCAGCACGATATCGACCGGCGTGCCGTCTTCCGTGTACGGCATGTCTTCCACTGGAATGATCGTGGAGACGACGCCCTTGTTGCCATGGCGACCCGCCATCTTGTCGCCGGGCTGCACGCGACGCTTCACGGCCAGATAGACCTTCACCATCTTCAGCACACCGGGCGCGAGATCGTCGCCCGCGGTGATTTTGGCGCGCTTCTCTTCGAAGCGTTTCTCGAATTCCTTGCGCTGCAGCTTCAGTCGTTCCGCGGTGCGTTCGACGGCCGCATTGCCTTCTTCGTCCTGCAGGCGGATTTCGAGCCACTGTTCACGCGACAGATCCGACAGATAAATCTCGTCGATCAGCGTCCCGGCCTTGAATTTCTTCGGACCGGCTTCGGCGGCTTTGCCGAGGAGCACAGCGCGAACGCGCTGGAACAAATCGTCTTCGAGAATGCGGCGCTGGTCTTCCAGATCCTTACGAACCTTTTCCAGCTCGGCCTTCTCGATCGCGAGCGCACGAGTGTCTTTTTCGACGCCGTCGCGTGTGAACACGCGCACGTCGATCACGGTGCCATCCATTCCCGGCGGAACCCGCAGCGAAGTGTCCTTAACATCGGACGCCTTCTCACCGAAAATTGCGCGCAGCAACTTTTCTTCCGGCGTGAGTTGCGTTTCGCCCTTCGGCGTCACCTTGCCGACCAGAATGTCGCCCGCCTTCACTTCTGCGCCGATGAACGCAATGCCGGCCTCATCGAGCTTCGCGAGCGCGATGTCGCCCACGTTCGGAATGTCGGCCGTAATTTCTTCAGGACCCAGCTTCGTATCGCGAGCGACGCAGGTCAGCTCCTCGATATGAATCGTCGTGAAGCGATCGTCGTGGACGACGCGCTCGGAAATCAGAATCGAATCCTCGAAGTTGTAGCCGTTCCACGGCATGAACGCGACGAGCAGATTCTGACCGAGGGCGAGTTCGCCCAGGTGCGTCGACGGACCGTCGGCGAGAACATCGCCGCGTGCGATCACATCGCCCGCCTTCACCAGCGGGCGCTGATTGATAC
>JBOHZJ010000448.1:0-7002 GCA_050738395.1 Steroidobacter sp. | reverse complement strand
CTGTAGAGCACCGCGGCGGCGCGGGCTTCACTGACTTCGGTTGTACCCAGTTCGTATACGGGCAATTGCTCTGCCATTGCCAGTGATGAAGTCAGCGTAAGCAGCACAGCGCTGCCGACACGGACTTTCGATAGTGCAAATCGTATCCTCATATTCCGTTGCTCCGTCGTGAATGACCGAGCAGGAAGGTAGGGAGTTGCACTCGCATCAACAATCGGTCGTCGGTTCATCGGCCATTGGTCTTGGATATCGAAGAAGGACGGCATTGGCAGGATGGCGTTCGCAGGAAGGCCGCTGGCAGGCAAGCGTGCGCAGGCCAGAGTCGAGATCAGAGAGAACGAATATGTGCGGTCCGACCAATCGTGATCGCGATCAACTGATCATTCTCATCCGGAAATCGATGCCTGTCCCAGGAATCGGGCCTCCTGTCCTGCTGATGGATTGCAAGACCTGACCCGAAGTCATGTCACAGGAGGTCGCGGATGCCTCTACTCTTCTTGAATCACAACACTCGTACGCACGGCTGTCTTCTTCGGCGTCACCTCGCCGTCGCGCCGCAGGATCGTCACCGCCGTGAGGCAGGCGCCGAAGAAGAGGATGAGCGAGGAGTAATAAACCCACAATAATACGAGTACGAGCGATCCTGCGGCGCCGTACGTCGATGCCGGCGCCACGTGCGTCAGATAGAACGAGATGAGGTACTTCCCGATTGCGAAGAGAACCGCCGTGATCAGCGCTCCCCGCCAGACGTCACTCCACTGCAGACGGACATCCGGCAACACCTTGAAGATCATTCCGAATAACAGCGTGGTCACACTCAGCGACACGGCGAGATCGATCGCGGCGATCACGATGGGCGGCACAGGAATCCAATCGTTGGCGTACTTGACCACGCCGGTGATCGCAACGCTGGCCGCAAAAGACGTGAGCAACAGAAATCCGATGATCAGCACCATGCTCAACGAAAGCAGGCGCACGGTGACGAACGTCAGGATCCCGCTCCGCGCCGGCCTGGCGCTGACACCCCAGAACTGATTGAGCGAACTTTGCATCTGCGCGAAGACGGTGGTGGCGCCGAATAACAATGCGCCGATGCCGAGCAACGTGGGCAGGATGCCCGCCTCCTCCAGGCGCGATCGACGTACCGCCTCCTCCACCGCAGACGCCGCCTGCGCACCCACCAGGTCGGTGATGGCTGCTGAGATCTCACCGCTCGCGGCGGCTTCGCCGTAGACCACACCGACGATCGCGACCAGGATGATCACCAACGGCGCGAGCGAGAACAGCGTGCAGAACCCCAAGGCACCCGCATGCTGGAACGCGTCACGATCCAACCAACGCTGCGCTGCGTCCTTCAGGAGCTGAACGAATGTGAGGGGTGGCATGTCCATGATGATGCTTATGCTGGACGGTCAGTTCCAGAATGGCGTCGGGTTTCGGTATCTGGGTTGTTCGGGACACTCCTTGATGACTGCCGAATCCCAGTGTGCTGTCCCATAAGTTCCTTCCGTTCGCCCTGAGCCTGTCGAAGGGAGCCTGTCGAAGGGATCTGATCGGATAGGCGCGCAAGAACAGGGAGCGTTTCGGAAAGCTCAACGCGCCCGATGACGAGGCCCAGTCGGCTTTCCTTTGCGGAGCTTGCGCGACGTGAACGTAAAGCCATCGAAGTCATACCCTGAGCGGCGCGCGGGTCGCGATCAGCTTCGCATGGCGACGGTCTTCGCGAAATCGGGCGCGCTGCAGATCGGTGGTCAGGAGAATCGAGCTCGAGTCCGGCCGAATCTCGTAGACCGATACGACGAAGTCGGTGTCGGGCTGGTCGATGGCGAGCCACGCGGACAGCTTGAAGAAGCCGCTGACCTCCCTAGCCTCCTCGAAGGCCCGCAGACCTTGAGGACCACTGTCCAGGACATGCATCGAGGAGCCGCTCTGCCCAGAAATCGGTGCGTGCCCTGGCTGCGTATGTGACGACGTGCGACCGCCATGGACGGCGGGAACACCTAAAACGCAGGGAGCAGTTTTAGGTGGTAGTACGGGTAGTGCTTCGGTTGGCAGGCAGTGTCGATTCCACGAAAGCCAAGCTGCAAGGCCGTGCTCACCAGCCCCGCGGTTTTGTCCTTCTTCCAGGCCGTCCCGTACACGAGCGGAGGCATACGGTCGCCCGGAGTCGATATCACGTCGTCGCTTTCAGTCATTCACACCCCGTCAGATGCGCGTCAGGTTGAATTGATGTTCACCGTGTTGAACGACTGAAACCGTGAATCCGGATCGACTGGCAGGATCACGCGCACGCGCGAGCCCGTCGGCGCAGTGGAAAACTCGATCGATCCGCCGAGCTCGCGCGCTCGTCGACGCATGTTGTTGACGCCGCGTCCCGGTATGTTGCCGGCGACGTAACCTCCGCCGTCGTCGATGACGTCGACGACAACCGTTGCGCGGCCGAGGTCGTCCTGCGCCGCGCTGGTGGCGACCGTGACTTGCGTAGCGCGCGCATGCTTGAGCACGTTCGTGAGCGCCTCCTGCAGGACGCGCAGGACTTGAAGACTCTTGTGCGGACCGAAGTCGCTGAGCAGCGGCAGATCGGTCACCTGCCAGAGAAATCGCAAGCCGCCTTGTTGCACGCGACGCTCATTGCGTGCACGGAAATTCGATAGCACCGCAAGCAAGTTGCCTTCCGACGGATCGCCGGAATCGATGATGAGCCGCAGATCATCGAGCGCGCCGCGCAGAATCGATTCGAGCGGCTGGAACTCCGCCTTGCTCTCGACCAATGCGAGTGCATGCACGAGCTGGCCGCCGATACCGTCATGCATATCGGTCGTCATGCGTTCGCGTTCGGCGCTGATGACGCGCTCCCGCTCGAGATCTCTCAGCCGCTCATAGTTGCGCGCGAGCTCGACGCCTTTCGCCGCAACACGGCCTTCGAGTTCGCGATTCAGCGTCTCAGCCTCGGTCAAGGCTCGGGTGATGCGGCTCAGCAGCGTGAGCCCGAACGCAATGAGGATCAGGCTCACCGTGTACGACAGATAATGAATGGAGCCGCTGGTGACCACATTCTCATCCCACAGGTAGTCGCGCAGCCCCACGACAAGCGTCAGCACGGCCGCAAGCAGCCAGAGCTTCACTTCGAAACTCGGATTCCGGCGAGCTGTATGCAGCAGACGCCAGACGATGTAGCCATTGATCAGCATGACGCCCGGCAGCCAGACGTACAGTTGAATCCATGACGGCGCGTTGGATGTCATGCGATGCGTGACGACGGCGGCAGCGCCGAGCACGCCGAACGCAAGAAAAATCCGTTCCATTCGCGGCCGCGGCCCGCCGCATCCAGGCAGCCGATTGATGAAGAGCGCCGAGCAGATCGAGAACCAGCCGAGTGCGATCGCCGGCAGCGAAAACCACAAGCCCGTCGCGGAAATCGGGATGCGCGGCTCGAGCAATAGCCAGTTGTACCCCGCCCAGCACAAGTTGGCGGCGGCAAACCAGACGTGCGCGGTGTCTGCGGGTCGTACCCAGACCAGTCCCAGCATGAGCATCGACATGACGATCAACGCAACTACGGTGGCGCGCATCAGCCACGATTCCAGAAAACTGGCGTACTCATACGCCGGCTGCAGGTGCTGCGACGGGCCGACGTAGACCGTATCCATCCACGCCCCGAAACGTACGCTGACCAGGCGCACCAGCACTGTATTGAGATCCGGGTGCAACAGTGAGGACGAGAACTCGAAATACAGCGGCTGGCGGAAGTAAGCGTAAGGCGGCGCCATAGGCGCGCTCGCACCGACGATGGCGCCATTCACATAAATTTCGAAGTTGCCGTGTGTGTACGGCAGGTACAAGCCCCACAGACCCTGCGGTGTAAGCGCCGGGCGTACTTCAATCTGGTACCAGACGCTCGCGGCCCCCGAAGCGTCGACGAATGTGTGGTGAGGCAGTTCGACCGGCGCCGCGGCGTCGCTTGCGAATTCAGGCGGCTGATCCGAATGGCTGACGATCGCCAGTGCACTCGTTCGCAAGTAGGCAGGATCGATGGACGGCGCTCGATCGGCGAAGTGCATCGCCAGGAGAAAAATCACGGGCGCAAGCGCCACACAAATCCAGTAGGTAGCCGACGGCGGCCGTGCAAAGAGCGTCTCGCGTGCCTGCATTGTGTGCGTCTCTGGGACGCGCGATCCATCCACTTCCTCAGGACGGGCCGTTGATCAGTCCCATGCGTGTAGCTTCGTAAACAGCTGCGCTGCGTGAGCTGACAGCGAGCTTCTCGTAAATGTTCTTCGTATAGGAACTCACGGTGCTCGCCATCAGGCCGAGCAGATCGGCTGTTTCGCCATAGCTGAATCCCTTGCTTGCGAGCGTGAGGATCTCCATTTCTCGCGCAGTCAACTGAACGGTGTTGTCCGCCCGCGAGCGGTCTTGATCGGCGCGGAAATGTCGAATGAGATGCCGGGCAATGGGAGGACTGATCGGGGATCCGCCGGCGAGTAATTGTCGAATCGCCTCACCGATGCCCACGGCGGCGTCGTCCTTGAGCAGATAGCCTGCCGCGCCCGCCTTGATCGAGGCGACCACGCGCAATTCGTCGCCGAACACCGTGATGACCATGATGAGCACGCCCGGCCAGCGGCGCGCCGTTTCACGAATAATGTCGAGCCCATCGCCGTCCGGCAGGCCCAGATCCACCAGCAACACCCGGGGACGCGAAACTTCCAGGGCCGCGCGGATCTCGCGGCACGTCCCGACCGCGGTCACAACCCGCAGGTCTGCGCCAGCGTCGGTGATTCTGCGAACCAGAGACTGCCGCGTGAGGTCGTCATCCTCGACGACAAAAACCGTCTGCAGCTGAGCACCTGACAATGAACCTCGCCTGGTTCCCCAACCGGCTCGAATCATCCCGTTTCCGAAACGCGTCGCCAGAGGATAGGCGAGCGCCTCGAGCAACGATACTCGTACACAAGGGCGCCCGCGTGGTTTTCAGCTTGATTCGCTGGGTAGCTGGCAGGACCAGATCGGCCGGTCGTTGACGGGTGAGGTTTTGGAACGCGGAGGCGGAAACGTTTCAGCTGAAACGTCTGTGGATAAACCGCGCCATCATGGCCGACCCAGCGGCACGATCAGAGCGCTCGGATGCGCGCGGTCGTGATAGAGCTTCACAGTGACTGCACGCGCGTCGCGCACCGACTCGGCCGAAACATCTCCGCCGGCGTTGTAGTTTCTCTGGCTGTACATCGAGTTCACGGGCCCGATGACGAGGCGCAGTCGGCTTCCCTTGCGGAGCTTGCGCGACGTGAACGTAAAGCCGTCGAAGTCGTATCTGAGCGGCGCGCGGGTCGCGACCAGCTTCGCATTGCGACGGTCTTCGCGATACCGGGCGCGCTGCAGATCGGTGGTCAGGAGAATCGAGCTCGAGTCCGGCCGAATCTCGTAGACCCATATAGCGAAATCGGTGTCAGGCTGGTCGATGGCGAGCCACGCGGACAGCTTGAAGAAGCCGCTGACCTCCGTAGCCTGCTCGAACGGCGCAGTGTGATAGACGAGCACCTTGCCGTGCTGCGCATAGATCATCCGCTGATCGGTGAGCGACTGCGGCTCCAGGCTTTGTTCGAGCGCGGCGATGCTGACATCGCGCGGGTCGTAGACGTATTGATCCGGCTTGCCCTTCGGCTGAGCGTCGCCGAGAGAGCCGGAAGCCAGCACGTCAGCCGCATTGTCGTTCGAATCCAGATAGTAGGGGCGCGATTCCGCGGTGACTGACTCGAGCGTATCGGCGTAACGCCACTCATCTGCATCCATCAGGTAGTACGCGACATTCTTCTGCAGAAATTGCGGCTTCGGGCCGCCCTGCATCGTCCACGCATACCAGTCGAGATGCAGTTTCGGCAGATCGACGAGGCTCGCCGGGCCGAACGTCAGGCCGCCGAATTGCGCCTGCGGCGTACGCGTGCCGGGGTGATCCCACGGACCGATGACCAGGTAATGTCGCGCGCGCGCTTCCGCGTTCGCGACCTTCATGTGCTGGCGGTAATGCTCGAGCGCACCCGGCTGATCGTCGTCGTAGCTGCCCGTGATCGTCAGGATCGGAATGGAGAGCTTCGCATACTGCTCCGCTGTGGGGTTGTAACTGTCCCAGTACGCATCCAGCGATGGATGCGCCAGCCATTCCTGAAAGATCGGCGAAGGATTGCCGAGCAGCGTGTCGAACTCCTTGAAGGCGGCGCCCGATTCGAACCACTGGCGGTTCCTGGCGCGCCAGAATTCATCATCCGCGAAGATGCGATCCTGCGATGCATGGCCGCTGGTGAACGTGAGCCATCGCATGAGATAGGGCGAGGCCACGTTCGCGCGCATCGGAAAGTCGATGCCCACGTACGGCGACGCTACCGGCACGATCGTCGCCAGGTGCGGCGGAAATTCCTTGGCGGCGGCCCACTGATCGTAGCCTGCATACGAGCCGCCCCACATCGTGACCTTGCCATTGCAGTAAGGCTGCTGCGCGAGCCATTCGATCACGTCGTGACCGTCGCGCGCCTCCTGGATCAGCGGCCGAAACTCCCCCTCGGAGTTGCCGCGACCGCGAACGTCCACCGTCAGGAAGGGATAGCCGTGGGCGGCGAAATAGATGCCGCGGTCGTGATAGCTCTGCGAGATGTACGGAGTCAGAGTAAAGACGCAAGGAGCGGGAGTCTCGTGGTCGCGCGGCGTATACACCGTCGCGTTCAGCTTCACGCCATCGCGCAGCGGGATCTTCACGCCCCATTGAAATTTGACCCGGGCCGCATCGGGCGGCGGTGCTGACTCATCGGCCAGGACGGCCGCGGCAACGATCACGGGCAGGATGGCGAGGGCTCGAACGGTCGATTTGAGATTCATGATTTGTATCCGGACGCAGCTACTAGGACTGCCGCAGGCAATTATCCATCAGTTGCTCGAGCTCCATGCAGCTTCGCGCAGTGCAAGTTCGACTGCAGCCCAATCGAGCTTTGGCAGATCGAGACACAGACC
>JBOHZJ010000447.1:0-6047 GCA_050738395.1 Steroidobacter sp. | reverse complement strand
GCTTATCTCGATGCACTGATCTACGAGAAATTCAAGCCGCCATTGATGTCGACACTAGCGCCGGTGACGAAACTCGCCCCCGGCGACGCAAGATAGGCCACTAGATCAGCCACTTCTTTCGCCTGGCCCTCGCGACGCAGCGGCGTGCTCGCCGCAACATTGGCTCGAACCACATCTTTGGTGAATGTGTCGTGAAATGTCGTCGCAATCATGCCCGGGCATATGCAGTTGACACGGATATTGCGTGGCCCGAGTTCCTTCGCCAGCGCGCGAGTGAACGACATCACCGCACCCTTGGACGTCGCGTAAGCGGACGCCCCGGGGCCGCCACCATCGCGTCCCGCGAGCGACGCGAGATTCACTATCGCACTGCCCTCGCCCATGTGCGGCGTGACAAACTTGGAAGTCAGAAATGTGCTGCTGACGTTCAATCGCATGATCGACTCAAAGAAGTCCTGATCCATTTCCGCCAACGTCTTACGCGCGACCATCCCACCTACGACATTGACGAGAACATCGATCCTGTCGCCATAAGCCGCAATGGCCTTGCTCACCAGGTTCTCGACGTCCGCCTGTTTCGTCATATCGCCAGCAACCGCGATCGCTGTACCACCCGCCGCGATGATGGCGGCAACAGTCGCCTCGCCGTCCGCCTTGCTGCTGTGACAATTGACGACTACCTTGGCGCCAACGGCCGCCAGTTTCACTGAAATCGCGCGCCCAATGTCTCTTGCGCCGCCGGCAACGATCGCCACTTTGTCTTTCATACTCATTGCAGTTCCATTCTCTAACTAGCTAATTTAGTTCTTGCGCTTACTGGCTTGATCTCGCCACCGAAGCCCCATACCGACAGCACGGCGAGTGGCACTAGCAATGCACCCAGGACGAAGAAAGGCACGTAAGAATCCGCCGTAATCCGTGGGACCATCTGCGTCGTAATAATCACGCCGGCGATTGCCGCGGTGCCGCCGACACCGGCGAGCGAACCGACCGACTTGCCGGCGAAGAAATCGCTCGGAAGCGTCTGGATGTTGCCTATCGCCATCTGGAAGCCGAAAAGAATGACGGCCATCAGCAGCACTGCCACAAGCGGTGTCGACGCGACCGCCGTGGCGAGTAAGGTCGGCAGCATGATGATTCCACCCAGCGTGATCGTCAGTTTGCGCGTCGCATTGACCGTCCAGCCTTTTTTCAGGAGCGCGCCGGCGAGCCAGCCGCCGAACAAAGCCCCGACGGCCGCGCCGACATACGGCACCCACGCATAAAGACCGATCTGCCGGATGTCGAAATCGAAACGATCAGCGAGATAGATAGGCAACCAGGAAACGAACAGCCACCACACCGGATCGAGAAAGAACCGCGAGGCGATCACTGACCAGCTTTGGCGATAACGCAGCATCTCGAGCAAGCCCGGGGCCGCTGCTTCTTCGCCTTGCACCGCGACTGCGTCTGCCTTCTGCCCGGAAAGAATGTATTCGCGCTCTTCCGCCGAGAGCCATGCATGGCGTTCGGGCGGCGCCTTGTAGATCACGAGCCACGGGAGCAACCAGATGAAACCCAGCGCACCCGCGAGCACAAAAGTGCCTTGCCAGCCGAACTGGATATAAAGAAGCGCGATCACCGGCGCCGAAATCACCGCACCCAAGGATGCGCCAGAATTGAAGATGCCCTGCGCAAGCGCTCGTTCCCGGATCGGGAACCACTCAGCATTCGCCTTGGTAGCGCCCGGCCAGTTACCTGCCTCGCCGATGCCTAAGCCGAATCGCGCCAGACCCAGTCCGCCGAGTGTCTTCACGACCGCGTGCAGCATGATCGCTAGCGACCATACGACGATCGACAACACGAATCCCAGCCGCGTGCCGATCATGTCGAAGATCTTGCCGAACAAGGACTGCCCGATCGCATAGCCGATCATGAAGAGGGAGACGATGTTCGCGTAGTCACCCTTATCGAGCCCCAGGTCTTCGGACATACCTGGCCACATGACAGCGAGAGCGTTGCGATCGATGTAGTTGATGACCGTCGCGATGGCAACTAGGGTCACGATGATCCATCTGAGATTCTTGGTTCTCATTGCGGCCCTACTTGAGAAAATCGTCGCGTACCGGACTGAATACGTCGATCAGCACTGTTTAGCGTCATCGCTTCACCCCGTTCTCGTCGAACAAGCCGTAGTAGCCGCGCCATGCGAAGTCGCGGCCGTCAGCACTGACTTTGTGGCTGACGTCCGCCTTTGGTTCGTAGGACAGGGCAAGGTAATGCTGCCCACCCGCAGTGGTTGTGATGCGGATGATGTCGGCGCCCTCCACATGAAAGCGCTGCAGATCGACGATGCTGCTGCGGCTGCCGATCGTGTATTCCGCTGGTCCGTTGTACTCGCCGTGTGGCTCGAGCACTGAGACGAACGTTTGCCCTTGTGCTTCGTTGACGCGCAGTACCAGCGCCTGCTCGTGGCGCAAGTTGAAGTTCGGATCGTTCGCGCCCAACTGCGTCAGCAATACGTCGAGTCCGTCCTGCGCGAGCGCGGTATAGGTGTAAAAGCGATTCTTGTTGAGCCAGGTGAAGGAGAGATTCTTGTTTGCGGCGACGGACGCCGACGCCCGTAACCACAAGTGTTGGTAGCCGTTGGCTGCACCGAGCGGCTTGAGGCCATCGGTGCGGCCATTGAACGTCGGGCTGGCGGAGATAATTTGCCCGGCGAAGTGCAGCGGCACGTCGTATCGGTGTGCTGTCTCGCTGTCGACATTGAGTACATCGACGACGAGTGGCCCGTCGGGCACGACGCCGTTGAGCAAGGCCATGGTTCGCCTGAATACAACGCCTGAGTAGGCATCGCGCATCACTGCACCGGCGATCTGGACGACGTCCCGGCTTTCGAACACCAGCAGCTGCGGATAATGCTGCTGCGCCAACTCCGCATCACCGCCGAAATGACTGCTCTCATCCACGACGAGCGTGTTGTGTGCGATGGTTTGCTTCGCCCAACTCTCGTTTTCGGGGAGGTAGTGGCCGCCATTCTTCTGCTCCACGTTCAGGAAACGTGCCGCGCCGTAATCCGCGATGATTTCCCGGCCGTTGTCGTAGAACAGCCAGTTCAGCTTGTCGAAGTGACCGTGCCCCATTCCCTGTGAGGTCGCTTTGAACACCAACGCTTGTTGGTCCGGCTGCTGACCGTTACGCAAGACGACCAACGCGCCCTGCTCGCCTGCTGGTCCGTCACGAAAGGACTTGGAGCGGTACTGGTAGGGCTTACTGAGGCCGGCATCCACAGCTTCGGCAAGGCGATAGCCGTCGCCGGTCAGCACATAGGGATGCTGCATCTGCGCGATAGAAAGCAATGCCGGATCACTCGTCAGCGCATAGGCCGCGGCAATGCCGTAGCGCAGCTCGATCGTGTCGAGGCCTTTGTCTTTGATCGCATCGTTGAGCGGGAATAGCAATCCAGCGTAGGACAGATCGACGCACGCGTAGATGGCCTTCAGCAATACCTTGTCGCGGTAGTCGAATATCCTGAGCTCAGGACTATTCGCCTGAATAGAGCGCGCAAACAAAATGAACGGCATGAGCGCGTAGCGCTGATAGTAAGGTCCTTCCGTGTAATACCCGTCCGGTGAGAACAGCTGGTCGAGTTGCTCGATGAAGCCAGCCTTGCCATCGCGCTTCAAACCGTACAAAGCCTTCTGCACGTAGTCGTCGTCGCCGATCGCGTAGCCTGTCATGCCGACGGCAGCGACCGCCCAAGTGCCGTGGTTGTGGATGCGGTCGAACGTCTCGGGCGACTGCACAGAGATGAAGTCGGCCAATGGCCGCAAGATGCCGCGCTCGATCGCGGAGCGTTGTCGCGGGTCGAGCGTATCGATAATCGCGTCATACCCCTGGATCGCGTAGACCAACCACACCGCTTCGTTCAGGCTTTGCCAGAACAATCTGCCGGGCGTGCTGGATCGCTTTATCGGGCGCCTGCCCAACGTTGGATAGAGCTTCGCGTACGCGAGCAACAAGTCCCGCGCGTTCGCAGCGTACTTTGCGTTACCGGTGAGTTGGTACAGGATTCCCGCGTCGTGGATGGCGATGCCGTTCTGCTTGTGCTTCTCATGGGTGTAGCCTCCGCCAGGATCAACCGGCACAGGCACATCCGGTGTCGACTCAAAATAACGGTCTACTTTGGACTGCGTCGCGGCCAACGACCTGCCGAAACCAGACGCTGGATCCAGCTCGGTCCTGATCAGCGCCACATCCGCCGGCGATAGCAGCAACCGCGGACCCGCGAGCGCGCAGCCCATCGTCGCCAGCAGCACGATCGCCACGGACCGCAAATGGAACATCGCCTGAATCACAGCCTATCGACCTCAGGCGGCGGCGTTGCGACATAGCGATTGTCGACGATCGAACTGACCGGCTCGCCGACCGTATGGGTCACGCGCACAGGCCGGCTGTCGGCGAATGTGTTGTCGTGAATATCAATGGCCTGCACACCGAGCAGACGCACGGAAGCCTGCGACTTGTTGCGCTTGCCTGCACCCACCGATTGAAGGCTCGAGCCGCTGAGCTCGAAATGCGGGCCAAAGGTACTTTCGTCGGCGCCGCCACGATAAATATCGGCGACCGTACCTTCGATCTTGGCAAACTTCGAATCTGTGATCGTGATGTACTCGGCGCTATAGACACCCAGATCCTCGGACTCATTGCTTAGGAACAACACGTGACCGGTGATGTCGCTGAACGTCGATCTGGATATCCGAATGCGATCGGCAAATGTGCCTTTCGCTGCTGTGAAGAAATTGAATGAGTGATTGACGTCGAGGTGACTCACCGCAATGTCGTCAACCTCCAGCATGTAATTGTTCAGCATCGAGTAGCGGCTGGTCCGGATGACTGAATTGCCGGCGACATCGGGCGCGGCCTCGCCTGAGATGTTCAGGCCGACCAGTTTAAGGCTGCCGCCATCAGCGATCTCAAACAATGCGTTGCGCGCAAATTCGATGCTGGCGCGCTGCGCCGCATCGGATCGAATCGTCAAGGGGCGATCGATGATCAATGTGCGTTCGGCGCGGTGCGCGCCAGCGGCGAGCTCGATGATGTCCCCCGCCTGCGCTCGGGCGACGGCCCTCGTCAGCGAATCTGCGCCCGCCGGCGCGGCAATCGTGGCGCCCGTATCGAAGCGCTCATCCGGACCTGGCTTTGAATACCAGGCAACGCCCGTCGCGTGCTTGTCGAGCACATCGAGCTTGCGGTGGGCGCCCACGTCCATGCCGACGGGGTAGAGCAAACCGTTCTGCGCCTTTTGCAGCTCTATGTCTTGACTGCTGAACCCAACGCTGATGGCCGGCTTCGCGACCTTATGAACGACGTTGCGAGCGAATTGAATGCCGCCGATGTCGTCGCGTACCGCGATGATGTTTCGACCATCTGCGTTGTAGATCAGATTGCCGATAAAGCGCGTGGCGAGCGGCGGCGCGGATCGTTCTGCATCGGCCCCCGCGGCAAGCTCGACATGCGAACTCTCGATGATCGAATTCTTCTCGACAACGGAGTCTTCGACCTGATGATAGCGATTGATCGGCGAGTTCGGCACACCGTTCATGATGACCAGCGCCCCACCAAAGCGATGACCGGTCAAGCCGAACAGATAATTGTTGCGCACGGTCTGGCGCTTGTTGATCACGCGGATGCCGCCGGTGTGCTCCACATGTTTGCCAAGGAAGACATTGTTCTCGACGACATTGTCATTGCCGTGCCGCAACGTCAGCGTGCCGCGGGACTCGAAGAAGAGATTGCCGCGAAATATATTGCCGCCGGATTTACTCGAAATAATCTCCACTTCACCGTCGCAGCGATCGAAGTAGTTGTTTTCAACTGTCGTGAACGAGTTGGTCAATGAATACTGGCTCGTGCCGATGCGTAGTGTTTCGCCGCCGTTGGATCCGAGAACCGGCCGCGGGCCGAAATAGTTGTGATCGATGCGGTGATGGTTTTCCTGGCTCTGCGCACTGTCCAGCCGCACGGCCATCGTCACGCCCTGATTGCTCTTGCCCACGAGATGATTG
>JBOHZJ010000446.1:0-13391 GCA_050738395.1 Steroidobacter sp. | reverse complement strand
GCCATGGATTCCGCGCTGCGTGCGCGGATGCGCAGCGCCATGCTGTTGCTGGCGATGAGCATTGGTGTGGCGGCGGTCGTGGCGCTGACTTCTCTCGGTGAAGGCGCGCGTCTGTACGTAACCGGTGAGTTCCAGGCGCTCGGCACGCGCCTGGTCATCGTCATTCCCGGTCGGTCGGAAACCGGCGGCGTGGCTCCCGGCCTCCTCAGCGGCGAAACGCCGCGCGATCTGACGCTCGGCGATGCGGAAGCGGTGCTGCGAATTCCGGAAGTCGAGCGCGTAGCGCCATTGGTCATCGGCTCAGCGCCGGTGTCGTCAGGTGCGCTTGAACGCGAAGCGCCGGTGCTCGGATCGAACGCCGACTTCCTCACCGTCTATGGCTTCGAACTCGCGCGTGGACAATTTCTGCCCGCGGGAGAGCTGACTCGCGACGCTGCTGTCAGCGTCATTGGCGCCAACATCGCGCGGGAGCTGTTTCCTGGACGCGATGCGCTGGGCGCGAACCTGCGTGTCGGCGACCGGCGCTTTCGCGTCGTCGGCATTCTTGGCGACGAGGGCCGGATGATCGGCCTCGATTCGCAGGAGCTGGTCCTGATTCCCGTCAGCGCAGCTCAGGCTCTGTTCAACACCGAGTCTCTGTTTCGCCTTCTGATCCAGACACGCAATCGGGACGACACGACGCGCGTGCGCGACTCAGTAATAGAGGTCATCAGGCAGCGACATCAGGACGAAGAAGACGTCACCGTCATTACACAGGATGCGCTGCTCTCGACCTTTGACCGGATATTCACTGCACTCACGCTGACGCTCGCCGGAATCGCATCGATCAGCCTCGTCGTCGCCGGAGTGCTGATCATGAATGTCATGCTGGTGTCCGTCAGTCAGCGCACCGCGGAGATCGGTCTGCTCAAGGCGATCGGCGCCACGCAGCGGCAGATTGCATCGCTATTTCTAGCCGAAGCAATTTTGCTTTCGATCGCCGGCGCGATCGCGGGGCTCGCATTCGGTCTGGGCGCCGACTGGATCGTGGGCAGGATCTATCCCGCACTGCCGCTGCGCCCGCCCGCGTGGGCCATCGTGCTTGCGATTGTCACAGCGATCGCAAGCGGCGTGATCTTCGGCTTGCTGCCGGCAAGTCGTGCGGCGAGGCTCGATCCGGTCGATGCGCTGGCGGGACGCAAGTGAGAATATTGATGCGCGTTGTGAGTTGTCCGTTGTCCGCAGAGCAGAGAGTGGTTGCGATCGACTCCGGCGCACAACGCGCAACTTACAACGCACAACCAGGCGCCTCCCGATGCGCTTCCCGGATCTGATCCGCCTCACCACCAGCTCCGTGCGCGCGCAGCGGTTGCGCGCTGTGTTGACGTCGCTTGGCATCGGAATTGGCGTGACGGCGGTCGTCTTGTTGACCTCCATCGGCGAGGGCGTGCATCGGTTCGTCGTCTCGGAGTTCACGCAGTTCGGCACGAACATCGTGGGCGTTACGCCCGGCAAGACGCAGACGATGGGCGGCTCGGTCGGCGCCTTCGGCAATGTGCGGCCGCTGACCGTCGAGGACGCGCAAGCGCTCGGACGCCTGCCTCACATCATGTCGACGAACGCAATGATGCAGGGCAACGCCGAAGTTGAAGCCCTCGGACGCAAGCGACGCACGACGATTTACGGCGTGAGTCCGTCATTCGCACAGGCGTTCCGCTTCGAAGTCGGGCGAGGTGAATTCCTGCCCGAAGATGATCCGCGCGCGCCGCGCGCCCTGGCGGTCCTGGGCAGCAGGATGAGCGCCGAGTTGTTTCGCGGCGCCAGTCCGCTGGGCCAGAGCGTGCGCGTCGGCGGACAGCGCTATCGCGTCGTCGGCGTCATGCGGCCGAAGGGCACGACGCTCGGGTTCGATCTCGACGACACGGTGTTCATCCCGACCGCCAAGGCGCTCGAGCTCTTCGATCGGCAGAGCGTGTTCGAGATCCAGCTGCATCATGAGGAAGGCGTGAACGTAGCTGAAGTCCTCGAGAGCATTCGACGCGTTCTGATCGCAAGACATGGCGATGAGGATTTCACCATCACCACGCAGCAACAGATGCTCGAGACGCTGGGCTCGGTATTGAGCGTGCTCACGTTCGCCGTCGGCGCGCTCGGCAGCATCTCGTTGCTGGTTGGCGGCGTCGGCATCTTTACGATCATGACCATCGGTGTGCGCGAACGCACCGCGGAGATTGGCTTGCTGCGCGCGCTCGGCGCAGAAAAAAAACAGGTGCTGCGCCTGTTCCTGTCAGAGGCGGTGGTGTTGTCCGCCATCGGCGGCATTGCCGGACTTGCCGTCGGCATGGGGATCGCCGCAACGCTGGACTTCGCCGCCCCCGCACTGCCGGTGAGCTATTCGCCGATGTTCATCGCGCTCGCGGAAGCGCTCGCGATTCTCGTCGGCCTGATCTCGGGGATATTGCCCGCCATGCGCGCGGCGGGACTGGAGCCGGTGGAGGCCCTCCGCGCGGAGTAGGAGGCGGGGAGCTCCGCCTCCGTTGCGCGTTGTGCGTTGACCGTTGTCCGTTCAGACGGACGCCATGCGGCTTCACGCACAACGCACAACGCAGAACGGACAACGCGGCCGCGTCTGCGAACGCGCTCGGGCGTCCGCCGCTACGCGACCGCTCTCTGTCCCACGAGAAACTGATCCGTCATCGGCGCGGTCGGCAGCGTGAAGTAGAAGACTGCTCCTTCGTTCGGTTTACCCTCCGCCCAGATCCGGCCGCCGTGACGATCGACGATGCGCGCCACGGTTGCAAGGCCGATGCCGGAGCCTTCGAACTCGGAGGCGCCGTGCAGGCGTTGAAACGGCTTGAAGAGTTTCTGCTCGTAATTCATGTCGAAACCGGCGCCGTTGTCGCGCACGAACAGCGTCGCCATATGGCCTTGCTGCGACTGACCGATCTCGATGCGGGCAGCCTGCGTTTTGGAGGTGAACTTCCAGGCGTTTGCGATCAGATTCTGGAATAAATCCTGGAGCAGGCGGCGATCCCCATGCACGTGCATATTCGGGTGTACGGTGACTTCGATCGCGCGAGCCGGATCCTTCTGCCGTTGCTCGAGCACGATGCTCTCCGCGAGCGCCGACACATCGACGATTTCGCGGCGTAGGGTATGACGCGAGATGCGCGACAGCACCATCAGCGCTTCGATCAGCTCCGACATCTGCCGCACGCTGCCCTGGATGCGCTGCAGACGACGCCGCTGGTCTTCGGTGGCGGTTGGCAGCGATAACTCGAGCATGCCGGCCTGGCCGGCGATCGTCGTCAGCGGTGAACGCAAATCGTGCGACACGGAGGCGGTGAACGCCTCGAGCTCCCGATTCGCACGCGCCAGCGATTCATTCGCATCGCGCAGTTGCCGCTGGTTCGGCAGCGACAGGATGTTGGGCAGAGAGCGCCACAGCAGAATCACCGTCGGCACCGACGCAAGCGCAGTGATCACGCGGATCGCCGTCTCCAGCCAGTAAGGCGCGCCCCAGACGTCCCAGATCTCCATCACGTGCGTCAGACTGCTCGCGGCCAGAAATACGCCGAAGCACACGATCATCCAGTTGAAGCGCAGATCGCGACGACGCCACGTGATGTAGACCAGCACGAACAGAATCGCGAGGTAGGCGAGCGCGACCAGAACTTCGGAAATGACATGCATGCGCAGCACGCCGCTCGATTCGACCTGCGATATCAACTGATCCGTGCCCGACGAAGCGTCGATCCCCTGCATGCGTGCTCCTGGTCGCGAATGAACGCTCGCATTGTAAGCGGCGCCTATACGCGGCTCGTCTACTTCGTAGCTCTCTATACTTCACTCGCAACACACGCGTCGAGAGTGCGGACGCGTCCGCGATATGCAGTTCACGCAATAAATCATCCGCTTGCGAGACGCCTCGCCTTCGACTGCAGTCGACGCGACTGACACACTCGCGCAATGAACGCGACGCATGCTGCGCGATGTCGCCGCGACGAATCACCGGGCGGTTTCCGCTCATGACCCCGTCTCACTCAGGTTCACCCGACACCGACACATCTATATGTGAGATCCGGTCGATCCGGGCATGAGCCGCCGGTCGCGACCTGCCGAAAGGTTATTGGCAACTGTACCGACTGGACGGTACCTTACCGTCCAGTCGGTACAGTCAGCGAATGCTTACGAGGTCGTTGCCATGGTCGAAGCACAAGCACTCAGTTCAGTACGCGATCGGATTCTCGAGGCGGCGGAGCGTGTGGTTGAGGATGTCGGCGCTGCCCGGGTCACGCTTGATCTGGTGGCGCAGGCCGCCGGAATCAGCAAGGGAGGTCTGCTCTATCACTTCCCGTCGAAGGAGTCGTTGCTCGGCGCACTCGCCCAGCGCTATGTGCACAGCCTCGAGCACTGTATCGACGCCGCAAGGTGCGACCTGCACGAGGGTGAATTGGCTCGCGATCTGAAGGCCTGCATTCTCGGCGTGCTCGGCAACGATCCGCGTTCGAAGGCGATGGGCGCCGCACTGCTGGCAGCCGCGGCGAGCGATCTGACGTTGCTCGAAGTGATCCGTGAGCGCATCCATCGCTACACGCAGGAACTGATCGCTCCGGACATCAATTTCGCTCGCGCAGCCATCGTGTCGCTCGCGGTGGACGGTCTCAAGATGCGTGAGTCGCTGCGCATTTCGCCATTCAGCGACACGCAGCGTGCGCAGATTGTCGAGGAGCTTCTGAAGATCGCCGACGAGGCCTTTGAACGAAGCAGCTGAGTTGTCGGTCTCAGGCAGTCACCGACGTCTTTGATTGTCGTCTTAGGCGCCGCAGCTTCATCAGTTGCTGCACCGGTTTTTCTGATCTCAAGTGAGTCCCTATGTCTTTCTCCATTCGCAAGTCCGGCAAGTTTTTCATTGTCGCCGCTTTCCTGAGTGTGCTCGCAGCCTGTGGGGATGAGCCGCAAATGCAGGCCCCGCCGCCTCCGGAAGTGGCGGTGCAAACGCTCAGCGATGACGCGGTGCCGCTGGAGCTCACGTATACGGCGCGCACGGTCGGTTCGCGCGAGGTCGAAGTGCGGGCGCGCGTCAGCGGCATTCTGCTGAAGCGCCGCTTCGAAGAAGGCAGTCGTGTGAAGCAGGGGCAATCGATGTTCCTCATCGATCCTGAACCGGTGCGTGCGCGGGCTGCTGCAGCGCGCGCCGAAGTCGCCGTGGCCAGGGCGCGTCTCAATGAAGCGAGTCGGCAGAAAGATCGCATTCTGCCGCTGTTCGAGCAGAACGCCGTGAGCCAGAGTCGACGTGACGAGGCTGTGTCGGCATTTGAGGTGGCGCAGGCGAATCTCGCCGCCGCTGAATCCAATCGGCGCATGGCGCAACTCGATCTGGAGTACACCGACGTGCGCGCGCCGATCGGCGGACTTACGAGTCGCGAAGTGCTGTCAGAGGGGAGCCTCATATCGACGGATCAGGATTCCAGCCTGCTGACGACGATCGTGCAGGTCGACCCGTTGTACGTCGAGTTCGCCGTGCCCGAGTCCGAGGCCGCGTTGATCCGCAGCAGCATCGCGTCGGCCAGCAAGGCGCCGGCGCCGAATGTCAAGCTCCTGCTCGAGGACGGCTCCGAATACACCGATTCCGCCAAAGTCACGTTCGTGGACAATGCGGTGGATGTGAATTCCGGCACGGTGCGAGTACGTGCGGTGCTGAGCAATCCGGAAGGACGCCTCATCCCGGGGCAGTTCATTCGCGCCAGGGTTGAAGGCGTCACCCTCTCGAACGTCGTCGCGATTCCGCGCAAGGCCGTAATGTCGAGTGCGCAGGGTGCGTTTGTCTGGATCGTCGGCGCGGAAGAGAAGGTCGAGATGCGTCCCGTGCAGGTCGGTCGCAGCATGGGCAACAACATCGTCGTGCTGAACGGACTCACGCCCGGCGATCGATACGTGGTCGAAGGAGTGCTCAAGGTGCAGCCGGGCGTGCAGGTGAGCGCCGTCTCTGTCGACGCGGCGACCCGTCAGGCGGAGGTCGAGCAGAACCAGGCCGAGCAGAAGAAGGCGAAGGAGGCCGCATGATTTCCAGCTTCTTCATCACGCGCCCGATTTTCGCGTGCGTGATCTCGGCGTTCATCGTGATCGCCGGGCTCGGCGGCATGCGCGCGCTGCCGATCTCCGCGTATCCCGACATCATCCCGCCGATGGTGACGCTCACGGCGAGCTATCCCGGCGCCACGGCTGAAACCATCGCCGAAACCGTCGCCGCTCCGCTCGAAGAGGAGATCAACGGCGTCGAGAACATGCTGTACATGACGTCGATCAACTCGGGCGATGGCACGCTCGCGATCAACATCACGTTCAATGTCGGCGCCGATCCGGATCTCGCGACGATCAATGTGAACAATCGCGTGCAGGCCGCCGTGCCGCGCCTGCCTGAGGAAGTGCGTCGGCAGGGCGTCGTCGTGCGCAAGGCTTCGACGACCTTTCTGCAGATCATCGGGATCACATCCCCGGACGGCAGCATGGATGCGCTGGCGCTCAGCAGCTACACCGCGCTCAACGTGCTTGATGAACTGCGTCGCGTCCCCGGCGTAGGCGATGCACAAATGTGGGGGCAGGAATACTCGATCCGGATCTGGATGCAGCCTGACAAGCTTGCGCAACTCGGGTTGACGCCCGCCGATGTCGCCGCGGCGGTACGTCAGCAGAACTCGCAATTCGCGGGTGGACGCGTCGGCGTCGAGCCGATCAGTGAGCAGGTCGATTTCACCTACGCCGTCACCGCGCAAGGCCGTCTCGCGACCCCCGAGGAATTCGAGCGCATCGTGGTGCGCACTTCGGATGCGGGTTCCATCGTGCGTCTCAAGGATGTCGCGCGGATCGAACTCGGCGCACAGACGTACAATTTCAAGTCGACCGTCGGCGGCAAGCCTTCCATCGCGATCGGAATTTCTCTGGCGCCGGGCGCCAACGCACTGGAGACCGGCAGCGCCGTGGAGGCGCGCCTCGAGGAACTATCCGTCGACTTTCCTTCCGGCATGGCGTACGACATTCCGTACGACACGATCCAGTATGTTCAGGCGTCGATCAAGGAAGTGGTCTTCACGCTCATCGAGGCGATGGTCCTCGTATTCTTTGTCGTACTGGTGTTCCTGCAGAACTGGCGCGCGACGATCATTCCGATGGTAGCCGTGCCGGTGTCTCTGATCGGCACGTTCGCGGCCATGTATCTGTTCGGCTTCTCGATCAACATGCTGACGCTGTTCGGCATGGTGCTCTCGATCGGCATCGTCGTGGATGACGCCATCGTCGTGCTCGAAAACGTCGAACGCATCATGACGACCGAGAAGCTGCCCGCACCGGCCGCGACCATAAAAGCCATGAAGGAGGTCACGCGGCCGGTCATCGCGATCGTGCTGGTGCTGACTGCGGTGTTCCTCCCAGTAGCGTTCCTCGGCGGGCTGGTGGGCGAGATGTACCGGCAGTTTGCGGTCACGATTTCGGTGTCCGTCGCCATTTCCGGTTTCGTGGCGCTGACTTTGACGCCCGCGCTGTGCGCATTGCTGCTGCGTCACGACGACGTGGTTCACCATGGCGTCCTGCAGCGCTTCAACGACTGGTTCGCGCGCATGACCGAGCGCTACACGCAGGGCGTGCGGTTCTTCATGAAACGCAGCGCCGTGGCCGCAGGGGTATTCGCGGTGATGATCATCGCGATCGTCGGACTGTTCCGGGCCGTGCCGAACTCACTGGCGCCCTCCGAAGATCAGGGCTACGTGTTCGTGATCAGCATGCTGCAGGACGCCGCATCGCTCGATCGCACCGTCAAAGCCGTCGGCGCCGTGGAGAGTGCAGTACGCAATCACCCGGCAGTGGCCAATGCGGTCGCGATCGCGGGCATGGATCCGCTGACCCAGGCGTTCAAGACCAATGCGGGCATTATCTGGTTGCCTCTGAAGCCCTGGGACGAGCGCACTGGAGACGAAAATCTCTCGCCCGGCGCCGTGGTCAATGCAGTTTTCATGGAAGGCAGCAAGGTCAAGGACGCCTTTTTCTTCGCGGTGGAACCGCCGCCGATCGAGGGTCTCAGCATGACCGGCGGGTTCGAAGGCTATATTCAGTCCCGCGGCGGCGGTTCGATCAAGGATCTCGAAGGCGTCGCGCAGAAGTTCGTCGCCGCGGCCTCACAGCGCAAGGAACTCGCCGGCGTGACCACGACATTCAGCGCCAGCGTGCCGCAGATGCGGATCGATCTGGATCGCGAGAAGGCGATGGCGCTGGGCGTGTCGGTCAGCGACGTGTTCGAAACATTGCAGAGCACGTTCGGCGCGTTATACGTGAACGACTTCAATCGTTCCGGCCGCGTGTACCAGGTCCAGCTGCAGTCCGAGCCGCGCTTCCGCGCCTATCCGGAGGACATCCGCAATGTGTATGTGCGCGCGAAGTCTGGCGAGCTTGTCCCGCTCACCGCGCTTGCGACGATTCGCGAAGTCACCGGACCGGAAATCGTCGAGCGCTTCAACGTCTTCAACTCGGCGAAGATCATGGGCGGTGCGGCGCCGGGTTACAGCTCCGGCGACGCCATCGAGCTTGTCGAAACGCTCGCCGATGAAGTGCTGCCCGCGGGTTACGAACTGGCGTGGACGGGCGCCGCCTATCAGGAGAAGTTGAGCGGCGGGGCGTCCAACGGCGTCTACCTGCTCGGCGTGCTGATGGTGTTTCTGATTCTCGCCGCGCAGTTCGAACGCTGGACGCTGCCGATCGCGGTGATTCTCGCAGTGCCGTTCGCCGCCTTCGGAGCGTTCATGGGCGTGTTTCTGCGCGGCCTCGAGAACGACATTTATTTCCAGATCGGCATGCTGACGCTGGTCGGCCTCGCCGCCAAGAACGCGATCCTGATCGTCGAGTTCGCGATGATGAAGTATCACGAAGGCATGCCGCTCGCCGAGGCCGCGGTCGAAGGCGCGCGCCTGCGGTTTCGCCCGATCATCATGACCTCGCTCGCGCTGATATTCGGCGTGCTGCCGCTCGCGATCAGCTCGGGCGCCGGCGCCGCAAGCCGTCACTCGCTTGGTACGAGCGTCATCGGCGGCATGCTCGCCGCGACCTTCATCGCAACGCTCTTCGTCCCGCTATTCTTCCGTTGGATCGCGGGTTGGAGCGAGAAGCGCGCGGCGCGGCGCGTCAGAACAAGCGACCAGCCACTAGCGACCAGCGATTAGCCTCTGGCCGCGGACCGCAGCCCATTCTTTGCTACAGATATAGACCACAGACTCGACACATGCGAATCGTTCAAATTCTTGTTGCCGCCCTTCTCCTCACCGGCTGCATCGTCTCCCGGGTCGATCCGCAGAAGCCGGAGTTGCCGCTGCCCGATGCGCTGCCCGCACAGGCGGAACAAACGACGCAGTTGCCAGATCCCTGGTGGACGCTGTTCAACGACGCGACGCTGGATCAATTGATCGACGAAGCGCTGGTGCACAATCCTGACGTCGCGATCGCCGCGTCCCGGGTTGCGCAATCACGCGCGAGCCTGCGCATCACGAACGCCGATCGATTACCGTCGCTGAACGCGCAAGGCGATGCGACGCGCTCGAAGGACAGCGCTGCAATCAGTCAGTTTCCGGGGCTGGATCGCTATCGCACCATTTATACCGTGCAGGGCGCCGTCAGTTTCGAACTCGATTTCTGGGGACGCTATCAACGCGCTTCCGAATCTGCGCGAGCGCAGTTGCTGAACACGGAGTTTGGCCGCGAGGCGACCAAGCTGAGCCTCACCGGCGAAGTGGCGCGCGGTTACTTTTCCCTGATCGCCGCCGCTGAGCAGCTCGCGCGCGGACGCGACACGCTCGCATCGCGAGAGGAGTCGCTGCGCATCGAAAAGCTGCGCTTCGATGCGGGCGAAAGCGATGAGTTCACGTTCAAGCGCGCCGAGGCGGAAGCGGCCGCGACGCGCGTGTTGCTGCGACAGCTTGAACTCGAAGCCGTCGAGCGAACAAACGCGCTTGGCGTATTGCTCGGTCGTTCGCCGCAGGATCTGGTCGATCGCGCCGTCAGTGTGCAGGGCGTCAGTCTGCCAGGGGCAGTCACGCTGCCCGCAGCGTTGCCGTCTTCAGTGCTGGAGCGACGGCCCGACATCGGTGCAGCCGAAGCGCTGCTGAACGCATCGGCGGCCGACATTGGCGAAGCGCGCGCATTGCTGTTCCCGAGCATCAGCCTGACGGGCGTATTCGGTTCGATCAGTCCGGAACTCGGCGATCTGTTCACCGAACCGACCGAAAGCTGGTCGGCCTCAGGTGGCCTGCTGCAGCCGATTTTTCAGGGCGGACGGTTGCGCGCGAACGTCTCGCGTGCAGAAGCAGTGCGCGAGCAGCGCAAGGCGGAGTACGCACGTACGGTTCAGACGGCATTTCGCGAAGTGCTGGATGGACTGCAGGGCCAGGCGCTAATCGCCGGCGTGCGCGATGCAAACGCCGAACAAGTCGCAGCGCTCGCGCGCGCCACGCAGCTTGCGGAGCTTCGCTACGACCAGGGCGACATCGCCTATCTCGAGTTGCTCGACGTGCGTCGCGCCCTGCTGCAGGCGCAAATCGATCTGGTCGCCGCTGAACGCGACGCGCTGCTGAACACTATCGACCTGGCGCTTGCTGTAGGCGGCGGTCTCGGCGAGCGGGCGGAGCCGCTGGCGGCCGCAACGGGCGATTAGCGATTAGCGACGAGCGACTAGCGATTAGCCAGACCGGAGTACGGCTCTTCAATCCGACGAATCGCTAGTCGCCAATCGCTAGTCGCTACAACAGCTTGCCCGCGATGCGCCGACGAGCATGTCGGACAAAGCCAGCATTGCGGGATTAATTCACGTTCTTGTAAATCGTCGCGAACCATCTCTGCGGGTCGATGCGTTTTATTCGCGTGCGATTCGCATCGCGCGCAGGGATGAACGTTCACGCAGGAGCATTTCCGACCTACAGGAGACGATGATGGCGAATACTCCCAATTCAGGAAATAGAGAATCCGGCAGACAGCAGGGCGACCAGCAGCGTCGTCAACAGCAACCCGGCAGCCAGCAGGCTCAGGGCGGTCGGCAAGGCGCAGGCAAACGGCAGACCCAGGGCGACAATCGCGATTCGCAGCGAGGAGGCCAGGGAACGCAGTCACAGAGCAGCAGGCAGGCAAGCGGTCAGGGTTGGGAACAGGACGAGAAATCTTCGCGTCGTTCCACCATCCCTCAGGACGATTCCGATCGAACGTTGCGAGCGCGCGGCAACGAAACCGGCGAAGACGAGGACATGCCGACCGAGGACTTGCCGACCCGGAACGAGTGCGGCGGCGGTTCGCGCGGCAATCCCGGTGCGGAGAGCCGAGGCGGCCGCCACTAATCAGAAGCGGTTGGCGGTTGGCGGTTAGTTCAGAACGCGTTCGCGTTTCTTCCTGCGACAGCTGCTATACCTCTGTCGAGACGGAGCCGGCCGGCGGCCGGCTCTTTTTTTTCGGCGCCGGAACGATGCCGACATCGTACTTCCTCTCATGGGCTTGCGAGGGATCGCTGACCGATACTCCCGCTTCCATGGCTCCGGTTATGTCGCCCTCAGCTCGCGCTTCACCGCTGTTGTACGGCATGCCGGGCGCGTTGCTCACCGCGTTCGTGCTGGTCGCGGGCGTGACGCTGACATGGCTGGCATGGGACACGACATCGCAGGCCGAAGAGCAAAGAGCTCGCGATGAGCTCGCCATGCACGCGATGGACATCCAGACGGCGCTCTACGATCGATTGCTTGCGTACGAAGGATTGCTCCGGGCGGGCGCCGGGCTGATCGATGCGTTCGGGTCTGTCTCCGCGCAGCATTGGCGCATATTCGTCGCCGAACTGAGCCTTGCAGCAGTCTATCCGGGTATTCAAGGCGTCGGCTTCGCCGTCCCGATCCGAAGCGCCGCGGACGTCGAGCGGTGGAGATACGCACTGCGGTCGCTGGGCGTGGCTGACCTCGTCTCGCCGGCATCCGGCGAACAAACTCTGCCCGAGAGTCTCATCGTGTTTCTCGAACCACTCGATCACCGCAATCGGCGCGCCATCGGTTTTGACATGATGAGCGAACCCGTGCGCCGCAGGGCGATGGAGCGAGCGTGCGAAGACGGCGCCCCCGCGCTCTCCGGAAAAGTCACCCTGGTCCAGGAGCTCGAGCGAAATGTGCAGGCCGGCTTCCTGCTCTATCTGCCTGTATACGACGGGGCGGATCAGCCGACCACAATTGAGGAACGTCGGCGCGAGTTGCGTGGCTTCGTCTACAGTCCGTTTCGTGCGGTGGATTTTTTCGAGAGCGCGCTGGACATCGCGCCAACGGATGCGATTCTGGAAGTGTTCGATGGCGGACTCATCGATGCTGAAGCCTTGCTGTATCGAAGCACGTCGACGCCGTCGCGCGATCGCCTGACGGATATCCGCAAGCTGTCGCTCGCAGGGCATGAATGGATCCTGCGAGTCTCATCCGGAACGGTGCAGGGTTCCGGCGCACCCGGCGCCGCACACATCATTGCGATCAGCGGCGGCATGATCACGCTGCTGCTCGCCGCGATAGTCTCCATGCTTGCATTGAGCCGTCAGCGTCTGCGCGAGCGCATGGACGCCAATCGAGCGCTGGCGCACAAGGAGCGGCTGCTCAACGACTCGCTGGAGCAGCGAGTGGCGGAACGCACCGCACAGCTCGAAGCGGCGAACAGCGGCCTGTCGGCGGCCAATCGCGACCTCGAGGCGTTTACATACAGCGTCTCACATGACCTGCGCGCACCGCTGCGCGCGATCGACAGTCATGTCGCCCGCTTCAGCGAAGGCTCAGGCGCGTTGAGTGAGGCGCAGCAGCATCACGCCGGCGCCGTTCGCCGCAATATCGCGCGCATGACGCAGTTGATTGATGATCTGCTGAACTTCGCGATGGTGAGCCGGCGGCCGCTCGACAAGCGCAGAATCATCATGTGGGAGCTGGTGCATCCGATCCTGCAGGATGTGCAGTATTCGCAGCCGATAGAAATTGAAGCCGACGCAGAGGAACTCGGCGAAGCCTACGCGGACCCCGCGTTACTGCAGCAAGCGCTGACGAATCTCATCGCCAATGCCGCGAAGTTCTCGCGCGGCGCGAACCCAGCGCGTATCGCTATTGGCTGCGACGCCGCTTCAGGCGAACGCGTGTACTTCGTACGCGACAACGGCGTCGGCTTCGATATGCAGCATGCGTCCAAACTGTTCGGCGTCTTCGAGCGTTTGCATCACGCGAGTGAGTTCGACGGCATGGGCGTCGGCCTTGCGATCGTAAAACAGATCATCGAGCGACACGGCGGCAGAGTCTGGGCCGAATCCGAACCGAACCGCGGCGCCACGTTCTATTTCACGCTGCCAGATAGTTAGATGGGGAGGTGAGTCGTGAGTCGTG
>JBOHZJ010000445.1:0-6172 GCA_050738395.1 Steroidobacter sp. | reverse complement strand
GGAGATTCCGGTCAGGCGAGCGAACACCGGCGCGAGCTTGGCGGTACGCGCGTGTTGTGGAGCGCGCTGACGCGAGGTGATATCGATTGTTATCCGGAATACAGCGGCACGTTGCGCTCTGAAATATTTTCGGATGAGGCGCCCTCAACCCGGGAACAACTCGATGCTGCGCTCGCGAAGGCCGGCGTCTGGGCGTCTCCGCCGTTAGGATTCAACAACACATACGTGCTCGGCGTGCGTCGCGAGCGCGCGCAACAACTCGGCCTGAACCAGATGTCGCAGCTCGCCGATCATCCAGATCTGCGCCTCGGCTTCAGCAATGAATTCATGCAGCGCGCCGACGGCTGGCCGGGATTGCGTGATCACTATCGTTTGCCGCAGCGCGATGTTCGCGGGCTCGCACACGATCTGGCCTATCGCGGCGTCGCCTCTGGCGCGATCGATGTGACCGATCTGTATTCGACCGACGCCGAAATCGTGCACTACGACCTGATTGCGCTCGACGACGACAAGAGCTTCTTTCCTGCATACGACGCGTTGATCGTCTGTCGAGATGATGTTCCCGACGCGGTGCGCGAACAGATCAGACGCCTTGCGGGGCGCATCGATGAAGCGGCGATGACGCAGATGAATGCGCGTGCGAAGCTGGATCGCGAGCCGGAAGCGCGCGTCGCGGCGAACTTTCTGCGAGAACGATTTCAGATCAGCACTGTACTGGAGGGCAGAAGCCGCAGTGGGCGGGTCTGGCGGCGCACCAGGGAGCATTTAGGGATGGTCGGCGCCTCCCTGGCGGCAGCGATTCTGATCGCAATTCCGCTCGGGGTGCTCGCGTTCTATCGGCGCGGTATTGGACGCATCGTACTTGCAATTGCAGATGTGCTGCAGACGCTTCCGGCGCTTGCGCTGCTGGTGTTCCTCATTCCGTGGCTCGGCATTGGCTATGCACCCGCTATCGTTGCGCTGTTCGTTTACAGCGTCCTGCCGGTCCTGCGCAACACGCACGCCGGTCTTGCGGACATTCCGCGAGAGCTGCGCGAATCCGCACAGGCATTGGGACTGTCGACATTCGCTCAACTGCGCCACGTCGAGTTGCCGCTGGCGGCGCGTTCGATTCTCGCCGGCGTCAGAACCGCCGCCGTCATCAATGTGGGCACGGCGACGCTCGGCGCCCTGATCGGCGCCGGCGGTTACGGTCAGCCGATTCTGGCGGGCATCCGGCTCGATAGCGTCAGCCTCATTCTGGAGGGCGCGATCCCAGCCGCCGTCCTTGCGCTGCTCGCTCAGGCGATATTCGGTTTACTCGAGCGCCGTTGGGTGAGCGCGAAGTAGTCCTTGAAGGAAGCGGCAGCTTCTCTTGCATACCTCTCCTTTGAGAGAGGTCGCGCGCGCAGCGCGGGTGAGGGGCGACAGCGCATCGCGCGCTACTGCGTTGCGCGTAGGTCGGAATTCCTTCCGACAGCTTGCATGAGTCGGGCTGATGTCCGACCTCCAGGCTTACCGGGCTTCATTCCGAGTTTGCGCATCAACGCCTGCGCATCCACCGGAGCGCGCAGCTTCACGTCGGTGTTATCAAAGAAACAATAGACGTCGCGCGGCTTCGACGCCGGCGGCTTGCGCATCGAGATTTTCTGCGCATCCCGTGGTTCGCCTCCATCGCGCCATGCCGTGACGCGCCTCGCCCACCGATCGAGCGCCCTGTCGCTATAACCGCTCTTGTACAGCTCCTTGTCGCCATGCAATCGCACGTAGACGAAATCCGCGGTGATGTCGTGCGTCATGGGCCATTTGCTCGCGGTCTCTGCGATGACGAATGCGATGTTGTGCTCGCCCAGGAGGTCGACAAACGAGGCATCGAGAAAGCTCTCGTGCCGTATCTCGACCGCATGCCGCAACGGGCGGTTCTCATCGATCGCGAGTCTCGAGCGGCCTTTCATCCGGTCATCACGCCGTCGGGCGAGCTTGAGCGCGGCGTTCGCATCGTGCGGCAACAGAGCGAAAAATCGGGCCATGCGTTCGCGGTCGTAGCGAAAGTTCGGTGGAAATTGCCAGAGAATCGGTCCGAATTTCTGGCGAAGGTTGAACACGCCTGATGCGAAAAAATTAGCAAGCGGCGCTGCGACGTCGCGCAGTTTCTTCATATGCGTGATGTAGCGGGGGCCCTTCACCGCGAACACAAAGTCCTCAGGCGTTTCGTCGCGCCATCGTGCGTAGTATTCGGGGCGCTGCAACGAGTAGAACGAGCCGTTGATCTCAATGCTCGGAAGGATCCGCGAGGCGTACCAGAGCTCCAGGCGCTGAGGCAGATCGGACGGGTAAAACACACCGCGCCACGGCGTGTAGCGCCATCCGGAAACGCCGATGCGGACTGTAGCCATACTGCGTCACACCTGTCGTTGCAGGTGTAACGAACGAGCAGCGCTGTTTGTGCCCCAGGCCGATGGGATTGAAGCAACCACGAAGAGCATGCCCAACGGAAATCCCGCGGGACAAAGAGCACGAGGATTCCATACAGATATCAGCGATAAACTCTACCGTGAGCTCGTGGAGTCGCATCGCTGGTCTATGTGTTCTATGTGATCTTTGTGGTTACTCCACTTCTTCTGTTCTTCGTGCGCAATCCTATTCCGCTCCGTCGCGATGCCGAGCAAGGAGCAGATAGTTCCGATGGAGCGTCTCCACGAAGCGCCTGAGATCATCCAGCGTGCCGGTATTCACGATGACGTCGTCTGCGATGGACAGACGCTGTTCGCGCGTCGCTTGGGCGGCGAGGATGCGACGCGCCTGCTCGGGGTGCGTACGATCTCGCGCCATCAGGCGCCTCAACTGATCCTCTTGAGGACAGTCGACTACGAGTACGCGGTCATAGACGTCGGCGCGTCCGCCTTCAGCGAGCAGTGGAATTACATGAATCTGGTAGTCGCCTCCAGCTTCATTCGAGCGACGCGCGAGCTCTTCTCTGATCGCCGGATGGGTAATCGCTTCGAGGCGCTTGCGCTGAACTGGATCCTTGAACACGCGCTCGCGCATGCGGAACCGATCAAGGCGACCTGACGCATCGAGAATATCGCCGCCAAACTCCGCGACGAGCTTTGCGAGCCCCGCCGTTCCGGGCTCAACCACGTCACGCGCTATCTGATCCGTGTCGAGGACAGGAATCCCCAGACCCGCGAAAATTTCAGCAACCGCGCTTTTGCCGCTCGCAATGCCGCCGGTGAGAGCGATGAGGAGAGGCTGCGCTGCTTGGGGCATGGGATTCGGTCAGGACTGAAGGGGAAGCAAGCATATCCGCTTCTCCATCCCGACCCGATCCCGAATCCTGACTTCAGCGTATGCCGCTCATCTGTAAATACGAGCCGACCAGCTCATTGCCCCACATCAGAGCAATCCAGCCTGCCGCCGCGAGATAGGGTCCGAACGGAATGGGGATGTTCCGGTCGCGACCACGCAGCACGATCAAGGCAATGCCCACGACTGCACCCGTGAACGCCGATAGCAGAATGATCAACGGCAGCATCTGCCAGCCAAGCCAGGCGCCCAGCGCGGCGAACAGCTTGAAGTCGCCATAGCCCATGCCTTCCTTGCCGGTCAGCAGTCGAAACAGGTGATACACGCTCCACAGGCTCAGATAGCCGGCGACTGCGCCAATGATGCTCGAACGCGTATCGACCGGCAAACCGATCTCCGGAATCGTCGCTGCAAGGCTGAGCAGCAATCCGATCCAGACGAGCGGCAACGTGATGTTGTCGGGCAATAGCTGCGTGTCGAAATCGATGCCGCTGAGGGCGATCAGCGTCCAGGTCAGGAGCAAGGCCGCGCCGGTGTACCAGGTAATTCCAAACTTCCATGCAACCAGCGCCGAAAGAATCGCGGTGCTCAACTCAACAATCGGATAACGCGCAGAAATCCTTACGCCGCACCTCGCGCACTTGCCCTTGAGCAGCAGATAACTGATGACCGGAATGTTCTGCGCCGCTGTAATCATCGCTCCGCATTTCGGACAAGCGGAGCGGGGGACGAAGAGGTTGTATGCGGAGGCGGCGACTGGTGACTGCGGACTGGCGACTGGCGACCCGGAATGCTGTAGGTCGGGTTTCAACCCGACATGCTCCTGCTCCGCTGCACCCGTCCGCGGCTCGCTCAGAATCTGCTGCGCCTGCGACCGCCACTCGCGCTCGAGCATGATCGGAACGCGATGGATCACGACGTTGAGGAAGCTGCCGATCAGGAGGCTGAAGATGAAGACCAGTCCAACCCAGATGATCTGATTGGCAGTCAACGCAAGGATGAACAGGTCGATGGAGTGCTGCATGCTGGCTTCGCTTTGTATCTCCGAGGCGCTCAACCACTAGTACACAAGAAAACGCCGCGCAGAGCGCGGCGTTTCTTCCCATGCCTGATGTCTCTTTATCTTCTGTCGAAATCGGCTTATTGACTAGACCACCGCGCCGAGCTTGAAGATTGGCAAGTACATTGCAATCACCAATCCGCCGACCAGCACCCCGAGAATCGCCATGATCAGCGGTTCGAGCAAGCTGCTCATTCCATCGACCGCTGCATCGACGTCGGCCTCGTAGAAATCGGCGACCTTTGAGGCCATGGAGTCGAGCGAGCCGGATTCTTCACCGACCGCGATCATCTGAATGACCATGTTTGGAAACAGACTGGTTGATTCCATGGCGCGCTGCAGACGTTGACCCGTCGACACCTCATCACGGATCCGCAGCGTTGCTTCTTCGTACACGATGTTGCCGGTCGCCCCTGCGACTGAAGTCAGCGCCTCGACCAGCGGCACGCCCGCAGCGAACATCGTTGAAAGCGTACGCGCATAACGCGCGATGGCGGCCTTCACCATTATCGGCCCGACGACTGGAGCTTTCAGCAGCATGCGATCGAGCGCGCGACGCATGGCCCGCGAGCGCTTCTTGAAGTAAAGGAAAGCGTACACGCCGCCGGCAGCAATGATCGCCATCCACCAGCCCTGATCCTGCACAAACTTCGAGAGGTCGATAACCATCTGGGTGAATGCGGGCAGATCGGCGCCGAAGCCTTTGAACAGTGACTCAAACTGCGGTATCACAAAGATCAAGAGAATCAGCGTGACTATAACGGCCACGGCGAGGACTGCCGAGGGATAGAACAGCGCCTTCTTTATCTTTTTCTTCAGGGCCTCTGTTTTCTCCTTATAAGTCGCAATCTTGTCGAGCAGTGTTTCTAGTGCGCCAGCGTGCTCGCCTGCTTCGACCAGATTGACGAACAGATCATCAAAATAGAGCGGATGCTTCGCGAGTGATTCATGCAATGTTGTTCCAGCTTCCACATCCGACTTGATCGCCAGTACGAGCTTCTGCACGGACGGCTTGTCATGGCCGTTGCCGATGATGTCGAAACATTGAACCATCGGGATGCCGGCCTGCAGCATGGTCGCCAGCTGGCGAGCAAACAGCGCGATGTCTTCCGCAGTGACCTTCTTGCCGCTCTTGAAGAGCTGCATTTCCTTGCGGACATTCTTTGCGAGAACGCCCTGTCTGCGCAGGTCCGCTTTCACTGCGGCCGGGGACGCCGCGAGCATCTTGCCTTTGACGCGCTTGCCCTTCTTGTCCGTGCCTTCCCAGACGAAGGGAAACTGCTGTGTAGATGCGATTTGAGCCATGACTGTTACCCTGAATCAGCAAACCATAGTGGGGCAGAGTTCATTCGACGGTGCACTGGTTGACTTCGTCAAGGCTCGTGAGGCCCGCCTTGACCTTTTCGAGTCCCGATCGTCGTAGATCCCAGATTCCTTCGGCGGCAGACTGCGCTGCGATATCAACCGCATTGCCTTCCTGCAGGATGATTCTCTGAATCTCCTCGGATACCGGCATCACTTGATAAAGACCGGTACGGCCTTTGTAGCCGTCCGTGCACTGGCTGCACCCAACCGGCTTGTAAATCTTGATCCCAGCGGACACCTCCGCCTCAGTGAAGCCTTCCTTCAGCAGCGCTTCGGCAGGCATATCAATCGGCGTCTTGCAGTTGGTGCACAGCTTGCGTGCGAGTCGCTGCGCAATGATCAAAGACACCGACGTTGCAATTGCGTACGGTTTGACGCCCATGTCGATCAGACGCGTGAGCGTTTTTGGCGCGTCGTTCGTGTGCAGCGTCGAAAGCACCAGATGTCCCGTCTGTGCGGCTT
>JBOHZJ010000444.1:0-10519 GCA_050738395.1 Steroidobacter sp. | reverse complement strand
CTGGTTCCACGGCGGGTCGAACACGAGTTCGACGTCGGCGCGCTTGATCGTGGGCACCAGTTCGACCTTGTCTTTCACATCCTGGACCAGCACTTCTCCCATGCCGCAGCCCGGCGCCGTCAAGGTCAACTTGATATCGGCGACGCGTTCACCGTCGGCTTCGCGCGTGAGCTCACACGAATACACGAGGCCGAGTTCCACGATGTTGATGGGAATCTCCGGGTCATAACAGGCCCGCATCTGATCCCACACGAGCTTCTTTACGTCGTCATCGGTAGCGTCGGGCGGCAGCTCCGGGCCGAGCATCGCTTCCTTGCCGAGCGCGTCAGCGTCCTTGCCGGGGATGCGAAACAGATTGCCTTCGATGTACACGGTGAAGCTGCCGCCAAGCGCTTGGGTGATGAAGCCGGTCTTGTCGGCGCGCAAGGTCACCGGAATGCCTGCCGGAACCATAATGGCTTCGACATCGCGTTGCAGAATGACGGGTTCGTGTTCGTGGCGGTGCACGTGAGTCTCGATCAGATTTTATTCGGTTGAAACAGGCGCCGCTTCGCTCTCCAGCGCGGCGTTGAGCGTATGCCAGCACAGGCTTGCGCATTTCACGCGGACCGGAAACTCGCGCACGCCGGAAAGCGCTGCAAGTTTGCCGAGCTTGGGTAAATCCACGGTCGCGTCGTGCTGCGTGAGAAGCGCATGCATGTCTTCGAACAGCGAATGAACCTCCTGCTTGGATCGGCCCTTGACGGCTTCGGTCAGCAGCGAGGCCGAAGCAATCGAGATCGCGCAGCCGCTGCCTTCGAATCGGGTCTCGCGAATGCGATCGCCCTCGAGGTTCACGTACAGGGTGAGTCGATCGCCGCACAAGGGATTGTGACCGTCGGCATGCGCATCCGCGGGCTCGAGCTTCCCGAAATTTCGCGGATTGCGATTGTGATCGACGATCACGTCGCGATAGAGGTCTTTCAGATCCATATCAGCCGAGCACTTCCCTCGTATGTTCGAGCGCCGCGATGAGCCGGTCGATTTCCTCGAACGTGTTGTAGAACGACATCGAGGCGCGCGCCGTCGCGGGCACTTTGAAATAGTCCATCACGGGCATCGCGCAATGGTGTCCGGTGCGAATCGCGACGCCCTCGGTGTCGAGAATCGTGCCGATATCGTGCGGATGGACGCCTTCCAGGGTGAAGGACGCCACGGCCGCCTTGTGCGGCGAAGTACCGATAAGACGTAGCCCCGGCACCGACGTGAGCCGCGCGGTCGCGTAGTCGAGCAGTTCCTGCTCGTACGCAGCGATGCGCGCCATACCGATACCTTCGAGATAGCCAATCGCAGCGGCCAGACCGATCGCCCCGCTGATGTCCGGCGTACCGGCCTCGAACTTCCAGGGCAACTGGTTGTAGGTCGTCTTCTCGAAAGTCACCGACAGAATCATGTCGCCGCCGCCCTGCCATGGCGGCATCGCTTCGAGGAGCTGCTTGCGGCCGTAGAGCACCCCGAAACCGGTCGGACCGACCATCTTGTGCGCGGAGAAACAATAGAAATCGCAATCGAGCGCGCGCACATCGACGACAGCGTGCGGCACAGCCTGCGCGCCATCGAGCAAGACGGGTACGCCGTGCTTTCTCGCAACCGCGATGAACTTCTTCACCGGCACGATGGTGCCGAGCGCGTTCGACACATGCGCAAGCGCAAGCAGCTTCGTGCGCGGGCCTATCAATCCGGCAAACGCGTCGAAATCGACTTCACCCAGCTGGGTGATCGGGATCACCTTGAGCGTCGCGCCCGTCTGTTCGCAGACAAGTTGCCAGGGAACGATGTTCGCGTGGTGTTCGAGCGCGGAAATCAGGATCTCATCGCCGGGTCCGAGCCTTGGCCGTGCGTAACTTTGCGCAACCAGATTGACGGCTTCGGTGGTCCCACGGACGAAAATGATCTCCTTCGTCTCGCTCGCATTGATGAAGCGCCGCACGACCTCGCGCGCGCCTTCGAATGCGTCGGTCGCGCGTTGACTCAACGTGTGCACGCCGCGATGCACGTTCGCGTGGTCGCGCTCGTAATAGCGGCTGATAGCGTCGATCACCGCGCGCGGACGCTGACTCGACGCCGCGTTGTCGAGATAAACGAGCGGCTTGCCGTTGATCGATTGATCGAGAATCGGAAAATCCCGGCGCACGGCTGCGACATCGAAGCCGGAATCTTTGCGCGGAGCAGGGCGGGCGCTCATGACTGCACCCCGCTCGATAGACTGAAGCGCGCGTCCAGTTGCTGCTCCAGATATGTCCGCAACGGCGGATGCTCGATCGACGTGAGGATCGACTCCGCGAATGCGCGAATCAGCAGCGCTCGCGCCTCGCTTTCCGACACTCCGCGCGAACGCAGATAGAAGAGGGCGGCCGCATCGAGTTGTCCGGTGGTCGCCCCATGGCTGCACTTGACGTCGTGCGCGTAAATCTCCAGTTCCGGCTTCGTGTCGATTTCCGCTGTCGGTGAAAGCAGCAGATTCCGGCTCGACTGCCGGGCGTCGATCTTCTGTGCGTCAGGGCGAACGATGACCTTGCCGTTGAACACGCCACGACCATGGCCCGAGGCCACGCCTCGATAATCCTCTTCGCTGGTGGTGCGCGGTGCGACATGATCGATGCGGGTGTGCACATCGAGGTGCTGCGCGCCGTCCGGCGCGAATAACCCATGCAACGCGACGTGGGCCCCCGCGCCTTCCAGCAGCGTGGTGAGATTCGTTCTGCTCAGGCTCGCCCCCAACGCGATGTCATGCTGCGCGTAGCGGCTGTTCGATTGCAGCCGTACGCTGGTCTGGCCGATATGGAAACTGCGCGTCGATTCCTGCTGCAGACGATGATGATTGACCGCTGCACCGTCCGCGAGATCGAGCAGCGTCACGGCATTCGTGAAGTATTCGGCGTCTGCTGGGCCGAGGAACTGCTCGATCAGCGTGCAGCGACTGTTGCGAGCGGCGCGCACGAGAATGCGCGGATGACTCATGCGACCCTGCGCCTGAGCGCCCCACTGATGCACGACGTAGATCGGCTCAACGGTCTGTGCGCCTTCGGCGAGCTGAATGACCACACCGTCCTGGAAAAAGGCGAGATTCAGCCGCTCGAGCGCGGAAGGTCGCGCGGGCGGCTGTTGCGAAACACATGAAGCGACTTCGGCTGCATCGCGTCGCAACCACTGGCCGAGCGGAAGCACGGTGACGCCCGGCGGAAGAACGCTGCTCGATGACAACGCCGGCGACCAATGCCCGTCTGCAAGCACGATGCGCACGCCGCCATGCGCAATCCACTGCTTCTGGTGCGCATCGACCGCCGCGGGCGATTGAGCGAGCTCGAAGCTGCGGGATTCGAGCCGGCGCAGATTCGTGTACTTCCATTCTTCATCGCGCGGCGTCGGAAAACCCTGCGCGAGGAATTCACTCAGGGCGGCGCGGCGCAACGTTGTCAGCGCATCGGCGGCTGGCCAGCGCGTCTCAAACGCCTCGCGGTAGCGTTCGAGCGCCGACGAGGCTCCTTTCATCGTGACGGCGCTCATGCCGCAGCCGCCTCCTGCTTCACCCAGTCGTAACCGCGTTTCTCGAGCTCCAGCGCAAGCGACTTGTCGCCGCTCTTCAGTATCTGTCCGCCGGACAGTACGTGGACCTGATCGGGTTCGATGTAATCGAGCAGGCGTTGATAGTGCGTGACCATGACTATCGCGCGATCCGCGCGGCGCAGACTGTTGACTCCGTTCGCGACGACGCGCAATGCGTCGATGTCGAGACCAGAGTCCGTCTCATCGAGCAACGCCAGTCGGGGCTCCAGCACGGACATCTGCAGAATTTCGTTGCGCTTCTTTTCGCCGCCCGAGAAACCTTCGTTGACGCCGCGACCCAGGAAACTCTCATCCATCTGCATGAGTTTCATCTTCTCGCGCACGATCGTCAGGAACTCGAATGCATCGAGCTCAGGCTGGCCGCGATGCCTGCGAATTGCGTTGAGGCCGGCTTTGAGCAGGTAGACGTTGTTCACGCCGGGAATTTCCACCGGATATTGAAAGGCGAGGAACACGCCTTCGCGCGCACGTTCTTCCGGCGCGAGCGCCAGCAGGTCCCGACCGTTGTACGTCACCGACCCTGCAGTGACTTCGTAGCCCTCGCGCCCCGCGAGCACCTGCACGAGCGTGCTCTTGCCGGAGCCGTTCGGTCCCATGATGGCGTGCACTGCGCCCGCGGCGACTTCCAGGTTTACGCCGTTCAGCACCTGCTTCTCGCCGGCGCGGACATGGAGATTCTCGATTTTCAACATTGCAATTCAGCTCCGGAGAAGAGAAGAGCCGCCAAAGACCGCATAAAAGAAGGTAAAAATCGAATCGCTCTCTTTCAACCGTTACTTCCTTTTTGCGGTCTTTCGCGGCTCCTCTTCCTGATCCTCAAATAGCTAACCAACCGACCCCTCGAGGCTTACCGCCAGCAGGTTCTGCGCTTCCACCGCGAACTCCATCGGCAGTTCCTTGAATACGACCTTGCAGAAGCCGTTCACGATCATGTTCACGGCGTCCTCTGCCGAAATGCCGCGGCTCAGGCAGTAAAACAACTGGTCATCCCCGATCTTCGAGGTCGTCGCTTCGTGCTCGACGCTCGCGGTGGGCGTGCGCACTTCCATGTACGGGAAGGTGTGCGCACCGCACTTGTCGCCCATCAGCAGCGAATCGCATTGCGTGAAGTTGCGGGCGTTCGTCGCGCCGGGAAGAATCTTCACGAGCCCGCGATAGCTGTTCTGGCCATGACCGGCGGAGATGCCTTTGGAGACGATCGTGCTGCGCGTGTTGCGGCCGATGTGAATCATCTTTGTGCCGGTGTCGGCCTGCTGGTAATTGTTGGCGACCGCGACCGAATAGAACTCGCCCACGGAGTTGTCGCCCGTCAGGATGCAGCTCGGGTACTTCCAGGTAATCGCTGAACCTGTCTCCACCTGGGTCCAGCTGATGCGTGAGTTCGCTCCCCGGCATTCGCCGCGCTTCGTCACGAAGTTGTAAATGCCGCCCCGGCCGTTCTCGTCGCCGGGATACCAGTTCTGCACGGTTGAGTATTTGATCTGCGCATTCTCGAGCGCGACGAGCTCGACCACCGCGGCGTGCAGCTGATTTTCATCGCGCATCGGCGCCGTGCAGCCCTCGAGGTAGCTCACGTGCGAGCCTTCTTCGGCGATGATGAGGGTGCGTTCGAACTGACCGGTGTTCGCCGCGTTGATGCGGAAGTACGTGGACAGCTCCATCGGGCAGCGCACGCCTTTCGGCACGAATACGAACGAGCCGTCGGTGAACACCGCGGAGTTCAGCGTGGCGAAGTAGTTGTCGGTATAGGGCACCACCGTGCCGAGATACTTCTCGACGAGATCCGGATGCTTCTGCACGGCTTCGGAGAAAGAACCAAAGATCACGCCCGCCTTCGCGAGTCGCTCCTTGAACGTCGTCGCGACCGAAACGCTGTCGAACACCGCATCGACTGCAACGCCCGCCAGGCGCGCGCGTTCGTGAAGAGGAATGCCGAGCTTGTCGTAGGTCTCGAGCAGCTTCGGATCGACTTCGTCGAGACTCTTTGGCGCATTTTCTTTCGGCCTCGGAGCCGAATAGTACGAAATGCTCTGGTAATCGATGGGGGAGATGCGCAGGTGCGCCCAGTGCGGCTCTTTCATCGTGAGCCAATGGCGATATGCCTTCAGGCGCCACTCGAGCATGAACGCCGGTTCCGCCTTCTTGCGCGAAATCAGTCGAATCACGTCTTCATCGAGTCCGGGCGGCACGGTGTCCGATTCGATATCGGTGATGAAACCATGCCGGTACTTCTGCCCGACAAGTGCGTCAAGCGCCGGATCATTGTGTGGATTGCTGGCCATGGCTCGAGGCGTCACTCGTGCGTCACGCGCGCCAGGCGCGTGAGAGGAATAGTTGTGGTCGTGCTGCGCTCCATGCCCGAGAGCTGCGCGAGCGAGATGTCCGTCAAAGCACGACGGATCGCGCCATTGACGCGCTGCCACGCATGACCCACCCGGCAATTCGATTCGAGATCGCAGGTGCTGTGCTGGCCGCTGCACTCGGTAATCGCGAACGGCCCCTCGAGCGCATCCAGGATGTGCGCTGCTGTGATTTCACCCGCGGCCCGGGCGAGCTGGTAGCCCCCGCGGCTGCCGCGAGTCGATACAACCAGGCTGGTTCGTTGCAGCTTCTTCAAAAGCTTGCTGACCGTCGGCAGTCCGACGCGCGTGCGCTCCGCGACCTCCGAGGCCGTCCACAGCCGATCGGGTTCGCTGGCGAGACAGGCCAGGATGACCGTGCCGTAGTCTGTCAATTTGCTGATTCGAAGCATTTTGAAAAGGTGACTCGTGAATAGTGACTGGTCATTGGTCAAATCCGCGGACGTGCGCCCTATTCACCGCTCACTAGCGACCATTCACTTCCAGTGGATATGGGACCATTCTAGTCCCATTGATATCATTCGGCCAGAAGGATGAGATTCAAGTCATGCGCTCCGACCCAGTCACCAGTCACCAGTCTCTGGTCTGTCGGCTCGCAACAACAGTGACCGACGATGTAGTCGTAAGTGATTTTGTTATCCTACGCGCCCCCTGAAGGAAGCTCCGACACGCCGACCGCCCTGAAACTCTCAACCACGCAGGTCGAGAGACGAGTACGACGGCGAGAAGGAGTTTCCGGATTGCATCGATGCAGGGGTTACCAGACACAGGCTCGCCGCTCCGGAGCGCCGGAACGTTCGCGCGGGCTGATATCCCAAGGCGGAGGACGTATGAATCGCAGTGAACTCGAGACGATCGCACGCGCGATGGTCGCGAAGGGCAAGGGCATCCTGGCGGCCGATGAATCGGGCGGCACAATCAAGAAGCGTTTCGATTCGATCAAACTCGAGTCGACCGAAGAAGCGCGCCGCACTTATCGCGAGCTGCTCTTCACGACCGCCGGCATGCAGGATTTCATCAGCGGCGTGATTCTCTATGACGAGACGATCCGTCAGAAAACGAAGGACGGTACGCCCTTTCCGCAGTATCTTGCGAAGCTCGGCGTAGTTCCCGGCATCAAAGTCGACATGGGCGCCAAGCCGCTGGCAGGCTTCCCCGGCGAGACGATCACCGAAGGTCTCGACGGCTTGCGCGAACGTCTCGCCGAGTATCACAAGCTCGGCGCGCGCTTTGCGAAGTGGCGCGCAGTGATCGACATCGCCGAGGGCGTCCCCACACAGTTCGGCATCGATGCAAACGCCCATGCGCTCGCCCGTTATGCGGCGCTTTGTCAGGAAGCCGGCATTGTCCCGATCGTCGAGCCGGAAGTGCTGATGGACGGCGCGCATTCGATCGAGCGTTGCGAAGAAGTCACGAGTGCGTCGCTGACCTCGGTGTTCGAGCAATTGCATTCACACCGGGTTCACCTCGAGGGCATGATCCTGAAACCCAACATGGTGATCTCCGGTAAGAAGAACACGGCACGCGCCAATCCGCAGCAGGTTGCCGAAGCGACCGTGCGTTGTCTGAAGCGCTATGCGCCTTCCGCTGTCCCCGGCGTTGCGTTCCTCTCCGGCGGCCAGAGCTCCGCAGAAGCAACCGAGCATCTGAGTCTCATGAACAAACTCGGACCGCTTCCCTGGGAGCTCACGTTTTCATACGGTCGCGCGCTGCAGGATGAAGCGCTCAAGGCGTGGGGCGGCAAGACTGAAACGTTCACCGCCGGCCAGAAAGCATTCTTCCGTCGAGCGAAGTTCAACGGGCTGGCGCGGACCGGCAGCTACAGCGCGAAGCTGGAGCAGGAAGCGGCGTAAGCCGCTTCCTTTCCACCGTCGCAATGACGAACAGCCAATGACGAACGGAACGGCGCCCAATGCCGCGCGCATCGCTCCTGCTGCTCGGCCCGGCGCCGACACGATCGTCGAAATTCGCGACGTCCATTACTCCATCGGTCAGCGGGAAATTTTTTCTGGTCTGAACCTGTCTATTCCGCGCGGCCGCATCACGGCCATCATGGGACCGAGCGGCACCGGCAAAACGACGCTCCTGCGGCTGATCACCGGCCAGATCAAACCTGACCGCGGCCAGGTCTTGTTCGACGGCGTGGATGTTTCCCATCTGAAGACGCGTGAGTTGTATGCCTTGCGTAAGCGCATGGGAATGCTCTTTCAGACCGGCGCGCTGCTGACCGATATCGACGTGTTCGAAAACGTGGCGTTTCCGTTGCGCGAACACACGCAGCTGCCGGAGGCGCTGATACGCAATATCGTTCTGACCAAGCTGCAGGCGGTCGGTCTGCGGGGTGCGGCGAATCTGTTCCCGGCGGAGCTTTCGGGAGGTATGGCGCGACGCGTCGCCCTGGCGCGCTCGATGGCGATGGATCCCGAGGTGCTGATTTACGACGAGCCCTTCACCGGCCTCGACCCGATTTCGATGGGCATGATCGTGCGGCTCGTACGACAGATGAATTACGCACTGGGCATTACCAGCATCGTCGTTTCGCACGACGTGGAAGAGTTGTCGATACTTGCGGATTCGAGCTACATCATCGCCGGCGGCAAGGTCGCCGCTTCCGGCAGTTTCGTCGAGCTCAAGGATCACGATTCGGAAATCGTCAATCAGTTCATGAACGGCCTGGCGGACGGCCCCGTGCCATTCCACTACCCCGCGCCGGACTACTACGAACAACTTCTCACAGGACAGGCATGAAGCTGCTGCGTGAGATCGTCGACAACCTGCGTGAGTTTGTCGCCACCGTCGGCGCAATGACGCTGTTCTTCGGGCGCATCCTTGGCCAGATGCCGCGGACGTTTGCACGACCGGGGCTGGTGATTGACCAGATCCACAACGCCGGTGCGCTTTCGCTGGTCATCATCATGACCTGCGGACTATTCGTCGGCGCGGTGCTCGGGTTGCAGGGCTACGACCTGCTGCAGCGATTCGGCTCCGAGGACGCGCTGGGCACGGCGGCTGCGCTCGCTCTCGTCAAAGAACTGGGGCCGGTCGTCACCGCCTTGCTGTTTGCCGGCCGCGCCGGCACAGCGCTCGCTTCGGAGATCGGGCTGATGCGCGCGACCGATCAGCTGACCGCGATGGAGATGATGGCTGTGGATCCGATCCGACGCGTCGTCGCACCACGCTTTCTCGGCGGCCTGATTGCACTGCCGCTGTTGACGGTGATCTTCATCGCGATCGGCATTTTCGGCGTTCAAGTGGTCGGTGTGCAGTGGTTCGAAGTAGACGCTGCATCATTCTGGTCGCAGATGCGGGCAAGCGTCGGGCTGGACGACATCATGGAAGGCGTGATCAAGGGTTGCGTGTTCGGCGTGGCCTGCAGTCTGATCGCCGTCTACGAGGGTTACACCGCCATACCAACCGCTGAAGGCGTCGGTCGGGCGACTACCCGCACTGTGGTCACGTCCGCCGTACTGACCTTGATACTCGACTTCATGCTCACAGCTGCGATGCTGTGACTCATTTCCTGAGGCTCCTATGCGGTCAACGCGCACTGTAGAAATTTCGACCGGGCTGTTCGTGCTGCTCGGTTTCGCTTCGCTGTTTTTTCTGGTGACGCAGATCACCAACCGCGAACTTTCGGTCGGCAATGACAGCTATGAAGTACACGCGCAGTTCGGCAATGTCGGCAGCCTCAAAACCGGCGCCGCTGTGTCGATGGCCGGCGTGACAGTTGGGCGCGTCGAATCGATCGCTTACGATCAGGACGTGTACAAGGCGGTCGTCCGGATGCGCATCAACTCCCAATTCGACCGGATTCCGGCCGACAGCTACGCCAGCATCATGACCTCGGGACTGTTGGGCGGTCAGTACGTCGGGCTCGATGCGGGCGGCGCCGAGGAGTATCTGAAGGACGGCGATCGGATTACCGAGGTTCAGGATGCGCTGGTGCTCGAGAATCTGATCAATCAGCTGGCGGCGTCGTTCACCCGCCGCAAAGATGAGCCGCAGCCAGAAGCTGCGGCGGAGGAGACGAAAGAATGATCATTTCAACCCATCGTGGCGCAATGAATCGTGCGATGACCGCCGGACGCGGCTGGCTGGCGGCAGCGGCGCTGCTTGCCGCCTTTGGCGCAACGGCCGCAGAGCAGGCGGCGCAACTGGGTCCGCACGAACTCGTCACGAAAGTGGCGCAGGACACGCTCAGGGATCTCGACGCCCATCGCTCCGAGTACCAGAAAGACCCAGGCAAGGTGCGGCAACTCGTGGACAAGAACATGCTGCCGCACTTCGATACGAAGTATGCCGCGCAGCTCGTGCTGGGCAGACACTGGAGGGACGCAACGCCGCCGCAGCGCGATCGCTTTGTCGAGGCGTTCTATCAGTCAATGCTGCAGAACTACGGCGAAGCACTCCTCGAATTCACGCCGGATCGGCTGCGCATTCTGCCGTACCAGGGGAAGCCCGAAGATAAGGTGACGACCGTACGCAGCGAAGTACGCCGCGACAATGGCTCGCGCGTGCCGGTGAATTATTCGTTGCGCAAGACGCAGGAGGGT
>JBOHZJ010000443.1:0-11265 GCA_050738395.1 Steroidobacter sp. | reverse complement strand
TCCAGTTTGAAAACCGATTCATTGTGAACGAGTGATTTCATCAACCGGCTCGCACACAAAATTTCCGACACGCCCCCGCAGACCGACACAACCACGAGAAATAGTAGCCGCCTTGGCTCGAGAATATCGGGACCATGTAAAGCAAGAAAAGTCATGCCCGCCCCGATTTGAGCGTACACCTCTCCGACGACTTCTCGCGCTCGGAGCTGAAACAACCCGCGCACACTCGCTTCTTCAACCATCGCCGCGGCGATGCCAATGACTAGCGAGTACACTGTTCTGAACTCGACGGACGCAGACTTTGAATCGCCACGAAGCGCGATATTGCCGTCCAACACACGCTCGACGCCGCTGAGGACAATGCCCAATATGGCAACAAGCGCGGCGAGCAAGCAGACCTGAAGCCAAACCCCGGATGCGTACCAGCGCGGCGATCTGGATTCGCGGCCGCGCTCGACTAGAGCCAACATTGCACCCGCTACGCACAGCGCGGGCACGGGGAACCAAATGGATCGCTCGCCTATCGCAACGTTCAACTCGGCAATCGTGAAGATCGCTATCAGCCCTAAGAAGCCGAAGCCGCCTGCCACCGCAGTTCTCTGCAGCAGGAACGCGACGATGCTACCTCCGACTTTAGGCGCCACGGCTTGCGGATTCGACGGTGGTCCCTAGGACTGTTTGCCGTAAACGCACTGTAATGACGTCGCCTGCTTTCAGGTCGTCCGGCCCAACCGAGCTACCACGCGCAGTGCGGATGCAGAACTTTAATTCCGAACCGTCAGCCTTGGACTCAGCTCTCACACTCAGGCGACAGACGTTACGAGCGGAATGGCTGCGCTGTTCGTGTTCCACGATCGCAACTGACTCCACTACCTTCCCCGGAACGTGCTGCGCCAAAACTCCAAGAAGTGCTCCTACAAGAAACCAGATTGCAATCGAAACCATGGCGCTTAGCGCGATGGTTCTCAGCAACCCCATGCCGACCGCTAGCTCCCGAAACAGGAGCACGAAGGCACAAATCCCAGCCACGGTCGCAAGACCCAGCACAAGCGGAGTCGTCCACGTCACTGTGACAAGTCGATCGATACCCAATAGCAGAACTAGCGCACGCAAGCCAAGCAGAATAACTAGCAAAGAGAATATCCTTCTGCGGTAGCGCCGCTCTCCTGCCCCTCGTGCATCAGAGCGAGTATGAGTCATGGATTGGGTTGCGGTGCGCACGGCCGACTGAGACATGAGAATGCGCGGAAAACTTCAGAGCCTGTGGGAAATGCATCGTTAGCGCTTTGAACTGCGCCTTGAACGCCTTGGACTGCAGCGTCCACGCCCGCCTCTGCTATCGCGTTACCCACGCCTGTAGCGCTCATTACTGTCTCCGTACTGGCAGCAACGGCCGGCGCAAACTCAGGCGCTCCGGCGGCCGATACGGCGGCCCCCGCCGCCAGACCTATGCCCTTGTCAATCGCAGCACCTGTTACGGTTGTGGCCGCACCCTGCAGGTCTCCCGTAACGGCTTGACCAATCGCCTGACCTGCGGTAATGCCGTCCGCAACCTTGCTGAGTGCATCGCCAACTTTAGATGTGCCTTGCGCATCACCCACTGCTTGATCAGCGTGCGCCAGTGCGCTCGTTCCTTGCGCCACTTGTGATGCCTGGGCCGGAGAAGGTGCGAGCGTATCGGAACGCGGCGCCTGAAACTTACTCGCGCATTCACTGTCTCCGCCGCACGGCACCTTCGTTCCTGTCGGATCCGTCTTGTTCAGAGGATCGTTGCGTGTGTACGCATACAGATTCACGTCATCGTCAAGTCGCCCCGATGCGGGTCGGCCGTAGCGATGACGATTTCCCTGATGCGATCCGCGGACTTAACCGCGCTCGACCCCGACGCACACCTCCAGCAACATCGATTTTTCCTGGACGCGAGTTTCGGCTTAGCTCACGCGAGCGGTCAAGGCGCTTCTTCCCTTTAGCCGCGTGCAGAGCAAGAGGGCCGGCGGCAGCCGGCCCTCTCTCTGGCTACCGTGGAGCGTAGCCTTGCTCGGCGAGCGCATCGCGGATGAGTTCGCCGGCATCGCGCATGAGATACGCCTCGTCATCGCAAGTGGCGTTGTTGCGGTACTCGCGGAAGCTGACACGCTTCAGGAACTGAGCGAACTCCCAGGCTTGGTCGGCAGTGAGCATGACGGTGATCTCGATGGTTTTCATCTTCGTTCTCCTGTGGATGAGGGGCTCGCCGAACTCCGCCCCTCATCCACAGGAGAACGATGGACCTTGCAGACATCACTGTGATGCACGAGGGCGCTTTCCGGATTGCAGCGGCCGTGACAAGCGCCGTCTTCGGCGCTTGGCGCGGGCGTTGCTCTTTCGCGAGCGCGCGGTGTGCGCAGAGCAGGCACTGCGTGCCGGCATCAGCGCGAAGCGCGAGAAGCGAAGCGACTAAAGAGGGGAGCCCCTTGGGGGCGGCGGGTGCAAGCGGTGTTGCAGGCAGCGCGCAACGGTTGCGCGCGAACGAGCAACGCGCAGCGGGTGGGCGGGGGAAGATGATTGCGGCGCCTTGGGCGCCGCTCCTTACAGCGAGCGTCTTCGCTCGCTGCGCGTGCACTTTGACATGAACGCACATTATGCGGGCGAGAGCCGGACAGCCCGCGTTCAAGAGCAGCGCGAAGCGCTGCGTTCAGCGGGTTGCGCATAATGATCCGTGCGTTATGTCGAGGTGCACGCAGAAGCCCCTTGAGGGGATGGGGGTGTAAAACACTTCCAGCACGCGCGTCCTCGCGCGGGCTGACCGACTCATCCCACCGAGCGCGCCGAAGCTGCAACGTGTCGCACTCCACGGCCGCAGCCTGGCGCGCGGCTTGCGTTGCGTGCGTGAGCAGCAGTGCCAAGCGGGGCTGCGCGGAGCGCAGCACGAGCGCCGCGCAACCTGAGCAAGCCGCGTGACTGGCGGTCAAGTCGCATCCGCATCGAGCCCATCACCCGCTTCCGCGGCTAAAGCAGCGAGCAGCGCGTCGGTGTTGGATTTCTCGATCGCGCCGTGTGCACTCGACCTTGCACGCTGCAAGCGCGCCGGATGCGTCGCGGCGTGGATCTCTTTCAGCTTGTCGAGCGACACCTGCGTGTAGATCTGCGTCGTCGCCAGATCCGCATGGCCGAGGATCAACTGGATGTAGCGGATGTCGGCGCCGTTCTCCAGCATGTGCGTCGCCATCGCGTGTCGGAACAGGTGACAGGCGCCAGCATGACGGATGCCGGCGTGCTCCAGGTGGCGCTTCACCAGATCGCCGAGCCGTCCCGGCGGGAACCGTTTGCCATCGTCATGCAAGAAGAGCGTGTAGTCATCGGCGCCGATCACGAGCTCGGGGCGCACCTCGCGCAGATACTTGTCGACCCACGCGCACGCACGCTCGCCGATCGGCACCATCCGATCCTTATTCCCCTTGCCCTGGCGGATCATCAGCGTGCCCTGCTCGAGGTTCAGATCGTAGAGCTTCAGGCCCACGAGCTCGAGCCGCCGGATGCCGCTGGAGTAGAACGTCTCGAGCATCGCGCGATTGCGCAGGCCGAGCGGGGTCGTCACATCGCACTGGTTGATGACCTGCTCGATCTCGGCGATGGACAGGATGCCTTTCGGCAGCGCCTTGGGCTTTCGCGGCAGCTCCAGGTCGGAGGCGGGATTGGAGAGGACGTAGTTCTGTCGAGCAAGCCACTTGAACCACGCTTGCAGCGGCGTGAGCAGCCCCAACTGTGCCGTCACCGACAACGGCTGGCCGTTGCGTTTTCTAAGGTGATACAGATACCGCTGATAACGCTCCAGGATCGGCCGGGTGATGTCTTGTGGTCGGGTCAAGCTTCGCTCATCACACCACAAGATGAACCGCAGGATCGCCATCGTGCGGCTGCGTACGGTGTGGATCGAGTGACCCGCCGCGAGCGACCAGTCCTCGTACTCGCGCTGATAGCCGCGCAGCGGATTGAGCGGCGCGGGATCGTAGGCGAGCTTCGCCGGCCCGCGCTTGCGTCGGTGCGGATTGAGCGCGCGCACGGATCAGCGCTCGGCAACGGCAGCTAAAGGATGTGGGTACGATGCGATTCCGGTCTTGGCCGGCAAGATGCGTGCTTTGCTGTCTGCCTGTGACGAGTCGCTTGCGGCGCTGGTTTCTCCGGTGTTTTCGTGCGATACCTCGCCCCGACCACCTGCCGACCGAGCCCCGACCAGGGGCCGACCGGACCCCGACCGCTCAGCCTTTACCCCCGACCGCTCGCCATCGTAACCACGTGCTGTGCGCAGTACCTCGACGTCGATGAGCCCACTCAGGTGCCGCATGTCATCGCTGGCGCCGTCGTACAGCAGCTCGTACTCGAAGCTCTGGCCGCGGCCGCCACGATGCACGAGCAGGTATTCCAGCTCGGTGAGGCGCGCTAGATGGATCTTGAGCTGCGTGTCGCCCCAGCGCGTGTGCTCGCGCACTTGTCGGCGACTAAAGCGGTAATCGGCTCGCTTGATCTCAAGCTTCGCGCACTCGCTTTCGACCATCGTCACGATGAGCTGCAGGAGTCGCCGGGTCTGCGGCGGCAGCTCATCGAGCGTGCGGCCGAGCACTTCATGCGCAAGCCGGTTCGCGATCGCGATGTCCTCGAGCGTCACTTCGATATAGTGCAGCGGCTCGCCGCTGTGCTCCGCCGTGCGCAGCTCCCGCTGATGCTGGTGCAGCAGCGCGATCACATCGATCAGCGTCAGGTACTTCTCGTGATCGCGCCGCGTGCGCGTGCGGTCGTTGATGAACGTCAGGCGATCGGCATACGGGTTCATCACCGCCAGCGGCTCGATGAGCCGCTGCGCGTTCTGGTGGAGCTGCAACAGCCGTGCTCGTTCGGCTCGGGCTTTCAGCCCCGTGAGCGTCCGCCGCTCGCGCTGCGCTTGATGGATCGCCTGGGTCTGCTCGCGGCTCTCATCGACCGCGAGCACGAGGCACCGGTTCTTGAGCTCTTCGTCCAAGTCAGCCGCAGTTGTGGTCGAGAAGATCATGACCGGCCCTTCGACGCGATACTCATCCGTGACCAGCCGGCCGGTGTCGGGATCTTTCGAGGTCGAGGCGATCGTCAGCTCGCCTTCGGACTGCAACAGCTTCAAGGCATAGCTCGCGCGCTGCGCGCCTGCTTCCTCGGCGATCGCCAGGATCTTGTGCTTGAGATCCATTTCTCCCATGTAGAACAGCGACTGCCCCGTCATCGCCGAGTAGACGATGCGTTCTTCTGCCGGCACGAACGACAGCACCGCATCCATGAGTAAGGACTTGCCGGCCGCCGAGGTCGATTGGATCAGCAAGGCCAGCGGCCGATCGAGCTTGCGAGACACAGCGGCTAAATAACCGACCAGCGCGTTCGTTTTCTCACCGACGATCCCGGCGCGGCTGAAGTCGGCAGCGATGCGCTCGATCAGATCGGGACTGCGCAGCAGCTCCAGCGCCGCGGTACGCTCGGCTTCATTTACGGTGACGGCGGTTGGCGTCGGCGCCAGCGCCGCGCGCAGCGCCTCTTCTTGCAGCGTCTCGCACTGGAGCAGCAGGCGGCCAAGATCGGCTTTGATCACGTCCTCTTGCAGGTGCAACTCGGTCGCGGCCTGGCTCGCGAAGGAACCGCGCTGGCGCGCGCTGTACAGGTCGAACGTGTCGACGTGCACCAGGTTACTGCCCAAGTGCGTGACCAGCAGATTCACCTTGAGCGTCTCAAGGCTCAGGTTTTTCTCGAGCCCCCGGATGCGATAGCGCCGCTCGCCGAACGTCAGCACGTGCTCGCGTTCGTTGCCGACCGTCTTGCACTCCGCCGCTGGCAACACACTCGGCGCATCCGGGATCACTTGCGCGGGGACTGCGTCCAGCACGGGCGCTACGAACGGCGTGGCCGATGGTGAGAGGTCTTCAGCTTCAGCAGCTAAAGAAGGAGTCGCGACGTCGGCATCTCGTACCTCGTCGCTCGATGCTGGAACAGTGCACGGCGCAGCCGCAGTCGTCGTGATCGGTTTCGCGGCGCCCTTGCCCAACCACTGCGCCTTGCGGATCGCCAGCCCCAACGACTTCTCGGCCGGCTGCACCTTCATCGCATACTCGTTCGCATCCATCCCCTTCGGGAACAGGATGCGGTAGTAGTCGAGGCCTTCAGCCATGAGCTGCTTCGATAACTTCTCCGCCGCGCGCTCACCAGCGTCGTCGCGGTCGTAGGCGATCAGGATGCGCTCTACGCCGCACTGTTTGAACAGCGCCAGGTGATCGGCGGTAAAGCCCTCGACACCGTAGGAGGCGGTCACGTTGCGATAGCCGGCACACCAGAACGTCAGCGCATCGATCAACGCTTCGCAGAGGATGATCTCCTTACTTGCGCCGAGCGCAGCACCGTTCCAGACGCCACGGTGCGGACCGGGCAAATACAGGTGATAGGCCGTGCCTTCGCGCAGATCATCGCGGATCTTGCGGCCGTACACTTCGCTGACCTGGCCGTGCTCGTCGAGAACCGGGATGACGATCGAGCCATTGAAGTGCTCATGCCCCGAAGCGCGCAGCAGGCCGAGCTTCTGCAGCCGCGTGCGGATCTCACTGCCGGCGATGCGGTTCTTCTCCGGCAGTCGCAAGCCCAGCGTGCGATTCGCGTAGCCGAGCTTGAAGTGGCGGATCGCTTCCTCAGACACGATGCCCCGCTTCTTCAGGTAATCGAGCGCCTCCGGGCTCTGTAGAAGCGTCTGGTGGTAGTAGTCGATGACCTGGAGCAGCAGCGCTCGATCATCGGCATCGAACGCCACCGGCGGCGGCAGCTTCGGCACGCTCGATTGCCGCACGGGCTTCCCCGCCGTGAACGCCGCGTCGCTCCGTAACAGCTCCACCGCATGCCGGAAGCTCACCCCTTCCGCTCGCATCACCCAGTCGACCACCGTGCCGCCGCTCTGGCACGCACCCAGGCAGTGCCACAGATTTTTTGCTGGGCTGATGACGAGCGAAGGCGTCTTGTCGTCGTGGAACGGACAGCGGCCGATCAGGTCCGCCCCGTGGCGCTTCAACTCGATCCCGCGCGCCTCAGCGAGCCGATCGAGCGAGATCGTTTGCTTCAAGCGCTCGAGCTCTTCCGCCGGGATGCGCGCCATGAGCGTCCGTCCTCAGCGCTGTACTTGTTCGGCGTCGATCACTTCCAGCACGAGCCGGCCGGCCGCAACCTCGATGCGCACATTCGCGCCGATCGCGAAGCCCGCTTGATCGAGCCAGCGTCCCTGCAGACGCAGGAACGGCATCGGTGTGATCGGCAGATCGCGCGAGCGCACCGCGCGCCGCTCGGGATAGTGACGGCTCACAGTCAGGCGGCGCGCGTTCATCGGCTCGACTCCTTGCAAAACCCTGTCAAGAGCTCAGCGAACATAAAACTCGGATGCATCCTACGCCACTTTGGCGTATCGTCAACGGCATTCCGCATAGCCAGGGTTAATTTATGGGCCAGGTAGTTCAGCTCAGTTGCACCTCGAGCCCTTCGATGACCCAGGACGAGAAGCTCTTTTTCCGCCAGCTCGGCGCGCGCATCGCGCAGCTGCGCAAGGACCGCGGCCTCACCCAGGCGCAGCTCGCGCAGGTGCTGGAGTTAACGCAGCAAATGATCGCCTCCTACGAGGTCGGCCGCCGGCGCGTGCCGGTGTCGCTGTTGCCGGCGATTGCCGATGCGCTCACCATTTCGATCGAGGAGCTGATCGGCCGCTCCCCCGCCCGCGCTTCCGCCAAGCGCGGACCTGCCCCTAAACTGCAGCAGCAGATCGAGCGCATCGGGCAACTGCCCAAGGCCCAGCAGCGTTTCGTGATGCAGATGCTGGAGACTGTGCTGGCGCAGGCCAGCCGCTAACGAGAGACTCGCTATGACGACTTTGGAAGTGAAGTTGACCCTGCCGGATCAGATCGCCCAGGAAGCGAAGCGCGCCGGGCTCTTGAACGGCCGCGCGATCGAGCGGCTGATCGAGGAAGCGGTGCGCCGTGAAGCCGGCAAAAAGCTGCTGGAGGCCATGCAGCGGCTGCGCGATACCAACGTGCCGCCACTCACCGAGGAAGACATCGCTGAGGACGTCAAAGCCGCACGCGCCGCACGCAAGGGCTCCAAGACGCAGTGAAGTGCGTCACCGACACCAACGTCGTCGTCTCAGGGCTCCTGTGGCTGGGTAACCCAGGGCGCTTGCTTGAAGCCGCCGCCAACGGCCGTATCACGCTCTATACCAGCCCCGTGCTCGTAGCGGAGCTACGCTCCACCTTGGGCTACGATCGCCTCGCGAAGCGCGTCGAGCGCAGCGGACTCACGCTCGATGAGCTGCTCACTCGCTATCTCAACGTCGCCATCGTCGTCGAGCCTGCCAGCGTGCCGCAGGTCACGCGCGATCCGGATGACGATCACGTGCTCGCCTGCGCGCTCGAAGCCAGAGCCGATCTCATCGTCACCGGCGATACCGATCTGCTCACCCTCAAGACTTATCAGGACATCCCGATCGTCAGCACAGCTGAGGCACTGCGCAGGGTCGAAGCTGAGAAGTAGTCAAGCTCCAAAGATCCGGCATCGGCGATCATCTCGACTCTCTTCCGGCGCTTCCCGAGCCTCAGGATATCCAGGCCGTCTCTACCTGAGTGATTTGCCAACCTGCGTCGGTCCGCTTTAACTCGATATAGAAACCAGCTCCGCACAAGACACCGCACTTGGTGTCCAAGTACACGACTGCTCCATTTCCATCGGAAGTAAAAGCAGGGAGCGACACTCCAAGTAGTCGAGCAGCGCCGGGGAATGCATTCTCAAAGGAGTCCCAACCTGGCGGTATACGTTTGTCGCTTGCGAAGGCTGCCTCCACCCTCGACCCGTCGACGATTTGGACAGCTGGGCAAATGTCTATGTGTGTCCACTTCGTCTCTTGTTTTGATCGCCTCGCAAGCTCTTGAGTCAGGGCTGCGCTCGAATGCCACGCTTGGGGCACAGCAATATTCGTTGGAAGGGTCGGTTGATCCGACACAATTTGATGCTTCTGATCCGCAAGCTGGCACGCGCGTTGCTGTAGCACGACGGTAAGAACTGCGATGTCTCTTTCCGAGAGACCATCGCCGGCCGCGTTTGCAGTAACACAGGAACTGGTGCTAGCCGCTGCAAACATGGCAAGCGCTACCGTGGGAATCCCGCAAAAGTCTTTTGGGGCTCGTCTACTAATCATAGTTGGTCCCATACACTCGCGCTGTTCTGAGCGTTCGCTTCGATCGCTGCATTCCGCCTTGACTCTGCCTCATTCGCCGACCAACTGGGATCCCATACCTTTGGTAGCGCTACGCTGTTCAAAGCTTCGTGGACTTTAGACGTCATTCTGTACGCCTGCCGCTCTGTCACCAAGGCTTCTTGCTTATTTCGCGGATCGTGACCACTCGCGCGAGAGTCAAGGGCATGTGAGCCTTCATGAGCTAAGGAAGAGGCTTGCACATCCTTCGTCACCACACCTGGCCACCCGGTTCCGATCTGTGAGAAGTCCTTGGTGAACGTTACCGAGATAGTGCCATCCCCCTGCCTCTCGGCTTGGCCGAACTGTACATTCTTTGAAAAACCCACGTTAATCCCGTTCTTCTGCCCTGCATCGCCGTATGCAGAGAGTACCTTCCCGAGGCGGGTCTTGTCGGCGCCATCCGCCATCTTCGCGTATGCGTCCTTCGCTCGTCCGAGGCCAGCTGCGACCGCATTGCAATTGTCCCTCGAGCCCGAGCACTCGTATGTCCCTTTGGGATCCGTCTTGTTCAGCGGATCATTTCCGACATAGGCATACAGATTGAAGTCATCGTCATACCCAATCGGATCCGTCTGCAGGAACCGGCCGAGGCTCGGGTTGTAGAACCGCGCCTTGTAGTGATAGAGCCCGAGCTCTGAGATCCACGCCTGGCCGGTGTACTGAAAGCGCCCCATGTTGCCGGAGTTGGGCACGCCGTACGCATCATAAGCATTGATGCCGAGCTTATTGCCGTTCGCATCCGCCACGGCGACGATCGATCCCTGATGATTGGCGAAGAGGCCTTGGCGCGTCGTGAGCCCGGCGCCTTCGTACCAGAGCAACGGCTCGTCTACTCCCGTCCCGTGCACATAGCGGCGTCGCAACGTGCCGCCGCTGTACTCCGCCACGAGTCTGTCGCCGTCATAAAGGAACTGAGTGGTATCGCTTCCGCCCGAGATCTGAAACAGCCGCCCGAGCGGGTCATAGGTCAACGTCGCACTCTTCGCACCGCTCGCGGACACCAGTCGGTTCTCGGCGTCATAGACGAAGTTCGTCACGCCGTCCGAGGTGAGGTTGCCGTTCGCATCGTGGGCGTGCGCGACGCCCGCGACGCTCGTGTACTGGTTGAGGCCGTTGACGCCGTAGCTGCGAGTGGCATTTGTCGTGCTGCTCGCGTACGCATCGTTGCTCTCGGTGCGCGTGATGATCTGCGAGGCGGGGTTGTAGCCGAACGTCAGGGTCTGGTCGGACGCCGTCCCGGCCAGATTGAGCGTCAGGATCTCCAGGCGAGAGATGGCGTCGTACTTATCATTGCTCGCCACCGCTCCACCCACCCAGGCGTCTGCGCGACGGCCCAGGAAGTCGTAGGTGAGATCCGCCACCGTCGTGGCGCCGTTCTCGAGGATTGCGGTGAGTCGCCCGGCTCCATCATGGTCGTACTTGAAGTAGTGGCCATCCGGGAATTTCAGGTCAGTGTCGCCGGCGCCGGCATCATAGTCCCGCTCGAGCACGCGGCTGACGCCTCCCATGTTGTTCGTGGAGAAGCGATGTCGGCCGAAGCCGTCGTAGCTGTTCGTGATACCCGCGCCAGTGGGCGAGCCGAAGCGGGCAAAGAGCTGCAAGTCGAGGACGTTATAGCCGTAGTAGACGCTGTAACCGGCGGCGCCGCTTGCCGAGCTCGGCACGGTCTTTCGCGTGACCCGATTCAGCGCGTCGTACTGGTAGGTGAGGGTCTGGCCGTCGCGCTTTCTCAACGAGGTGCGATTGCCGGCATTATCGTACGTGTAACTTTCGTAATCGCTCTCGTTGACGGCGCCAGCCGTCGTCTTCGAGGGGAACACCCAACGACTCTGGCGATCATGGCCGTCGTAGCGCAACTCGGCTCGGTTGCCGTTGGCGTCGTACACGCGCTCGCGCTTGCCGTTCGGCGTGTATGTGTATACGGCGTAGTTCTGCTGCAGCGGTGTCCCATAAGCACGCTGCACGATTTCCAGCTGCCCACCCACGTTATACAC
>JBOHZJ010000442.1:0-4247 GCA_050738395.1 Steroidobacter sp. | reverse complement strand
CCATGGTCTCGAGCTCAAGAAGTCGTCGCAATGTGGTCGCAAGCCCGGAGGGATAACCGGCGAAGAAGTACGGCACGGGCGCGGCGAGCACGTCGCCGGTGATCAGGATGCGTTCCTTCGGCAGATACGCCCACGCATCGCCCTGTGTATCGCCGCTGCCTGAATGCCTGATCTCGACGATTCTGTTCCCGAGGTCGAGATCCAGTTCGCGATCGAAGGTGATGGTGGGCAGGAGCATGTGCGAAGCCTGCAGTTCGGCGAGCACGCGGCTCTGGCCTGCGAACTGCTCGCGCATCGCCTGCAGTTCTGCTGCGTCGAGAGACTTGCCAGTCGCGTCCTTCCCCTGGTCCAGTGCAGTGCGCATCGCGGCGACTCTGCCCGGATAGCGGGAAAGATTGCCGGTTTCGTACGTCGCCATGAGCGTCGACGTGTTCCTGTGCGCGATTACGCCCAGATGCGGAAAGGCTTCTACGTAGGCAGCGTTGCCGCGCTGGTGGTCAGGATGCCAATGTGTATTCAGCACATACCGCACCGGCTTGTCGGTCCACTGCCGGATCTGCGCAATGTCTTCCCGTGCGCCGGACGGCAGGTAGCCGGAGTCGACGACCAGCGCTTCCCGTTCGCCAACGATGACGGTCGTATTCCCCTGGGGATAGCCGTCGGGAGCATCGGCGTGCCGAATGACGAACACGCCCTCGGTCAACCGGGTCACGCTGCGTTGTTTGGTGACCGATGAATCCGCGATGACGTCGATCGATATCAGGCAGATTGCGCACACGGCCAGTGCACCCAATCGCTTCGCTCCTGATCGCTTCATGGATCGCCCCCGAATGAAGAACAATGAGTAGCCACAAAAAAGAGTCTATAAAGGATCTCGATATAAGGGCGATCGGAATCAAATTCTTCGTCCTTCTTCCTTTATGCGTCTTTTTTGCGGCTACTCCATCCGACTCCAGTTTTCTTCGGCCCTGCGACCGATGCGTCGATTGACCGCTTAGAACGCGCGGCAGTACGATCGTTCGCTCGTCCATCGCAGAATCGAGAGCGGACTCATGAATGCAGCAGTCGATCCTGCCCGATCCGTCTCGCCCTCGCCCGCCGATCCAGACGACGATGTCGGGCTGCCTGGCTGGATCTATTCCGATCCCGAATTTTTCGCTCTCGAGAAGCGTCATATATTCCGCACGAGCTGGCAGCTTGTCTGTCACGTAAGCGATGTGCCCAACCCGGGCGATTACCATAGCTTCGATTTCTTCGACGAATCGATTTTCGTGCTGCGCGGCGAGGACGGTCAGATTCGCGCCTTCCACAATGTTTGTCGTCATCGCGCGTCGCGCCTGCTCGACGCAGCGAAGGGCCATTGCGGCCGACGCATCACCTGTCCCTATCACGCCTGGACCTATGCGCTGGACGGCAGGCTGGTCGGCGTTCCTCAGCGCGACACATTCCGAAGCCTCGACGTAGCGAAGCACGGCCTGGCGCCGCTCGAGCAGGAAATCTTCATGGGGTTCATTTTTGTGCGTCTGGAGCCGGGACTGCCGAGCGTGCGCGAAATGGCCGCACCGTGCATCGACGAGTTGGCGGTCTATCGAATGGAGGAGCTGGTTCCGCAAGGTCGCGTGACGCTGCGTCCCCGATCCGTGAACTGGAAGAACATCGCCGACAATTACTCGGATGGGATGCACATCAACGTCGCCCATCCGGGACTCACGCGCCTGTTCGGCAAGAGCTACGGCATCGAGGCGCAGCCCTGGATCGACAAGATGTGGGGCGAACTGCGCGATGCGCCGTCGAGGAACTGGTCCGAGCGGCTGTATCAGAAGTTGCTGCCGAAGCTCGAGCATCTGCCGCCCGCGCGGCAGCGACTCTGGACCTACTTCAAGCTTTGGCCGAACGTCGCCTTCGACATTTATCCGGATCAGATCGACTTCATGCAGTTCCTGCCGGTTTCACCGACCGAAACGATCATTCGCGAGATCGCCTACGTGCATCCGGACAGCCGGCGCGAAATGCGCGCCGCGCGTTACCTGAACTGGCGCATCAATCGAAAAGTGAACCTCGAAGACAAGGCGCTGATCGAGCGCGTCCAGGCGGGCATGGCTTCGAGCAGCTTTGCCGTCGGGCCTTTGAGCGAAACCGAAGTGTGCCTGCGCAGCTTTGCGCGCCGCATGCGCAGCCTCATTCCAGAAAGTCGACTATATACGAAGGCGACGACGGACTGATGCAGCCTTGTGGTCTTACGCCCGAATACTCACAGGTCGAAATCTGCAGATGATCGCAGGCACAGTGGTTTTCAAATGACGATCGATCAGCAAGCGAGGCAATCCAGCGACGCACTGATCATCGGCGGCGGACACAACGGACTCGTCTGCGCCGCGTATCTCGCGAAGGCTGGCCTGAAAGTCACGGTGCTGGAGCGGCGCCATGTCGTGGGCGGCGCTGCGGTCACCGAGGAGTTCCATCCCGGTTTTCGCAATTCAGTCGCGGCGTACACCGTGTCGCTGCTGAATCCGAAGGTGATCCGCGATCTCGAGCTCGCTCATCACGGGCTGCGCGTCGTCGAACGGGAGGTCTCGAACTTCCTGCCGACCGAAGATGGTCGTTACCTGAGTCTCGGGGCGGGTCGAACGCAGGCGGAAGTCGCAAAGTTTTCGCAGAAGGACGCCGCGCGTCTCGATGCGTACGGACAGAATCTCGATGTAATCGCGGATGTGCTGCGCGATCTGGTGATGCAAACGCCGCCGAATGTCGTCGAAGGCGGCTGGCGCGTCGCCCTGCCGGAGTTGCTGCATGCCGCGCGTCTTGGCGGTCGTCTCACCAGACTTAACCTCACGATGCGGCAGGAGCTGCTGAAGTTGTTTGCGACTTCAGCGGGCGACTATCTCGACGGCTGGTTCGAGAGCGATCCGATCAAGGCGGTGTACGGTTTCGACGGCGTGGTCGGCAATTACGCCAGTCCCTACTCGCCGGGATCGGCTTATGTGCTGCTGCATCACGTTTTCGGCGAAGTCAACGGCAAGAAAGGCGTCTGGGGTCATGCGATCGGCGGCATGGGCGCAATCACTCAGGCCATGGCGAAGTCCGCGGCAACGCACGGCGTCGACATTCGTCTCAACGTGGGTGTTCGCGAAATCATCATCGAGGGCGGACGGGCTGTCGGCGCAGTAACCGAGACAGGCGAAACCTTCCGTGCGGCGTCGGTCGTGTCAAATCTCAATCCGAAGCTGCTGTATCTCAAGCTGATCGATCCCGCCGCTTTGCCGCCGGCGTTCAGCGAACGTATTGGTCAGTGGCGGTGCGGCTCCGGCACCTTCCGCATGAATGTCGCGCTCTCTGAGTTGCCCGATTTCACCTGTCTGCCCGGCAAGGAGCGCAGCGCGCATCACACGGCGGGAATCATCATTGCGCCCACGCTCGCCTACATGGAACGCGCGTACTTCGACGCCCGCACGCACGGCTGGTCGAGGCAACCGATCGTAGAAGTGCTGATCCCCTCGACGCTCGATGACAGTTTGGCGCCGCGCGGACAGCACGTAGCCAGTCTGTTCTGCCAGCACGTTGCCCCGCAGTTGCCGAATGGCGAGAGCTGGGATGCACATCGCGACGCGGTCGCGGATTTGATGATCGACACAGTCAACGCACATGCGCCGAACTTCAGAGCGTCGGTCCTGGGCCGCCAGATCATGAGTCCGCTGGATCTGGAGCGGACGTTCGGGCTCGTCGGCGGAGATATCTTCCACGGCGCGTTGAACCTGGATCAGATGTTCTCGGCGCGCCCGATGTTGGGATACGGCAATTATCGCGGCCCGCTGCCCGGTCTATATATGTGTGGCGCGGGAACGCATCCCGGCGGTGGGGTGACTGGCGCACCCGGCCATAACGCGGCGCGCGAAATCCTTACCGATTTCCGTCGACGCCGCCTGCGCCGTGTGGCGTGATCACACGCACTCGAGCGGTCGCGGCGTGAAATTTTCTCGGGCAGGCCGCAGAACCTGCTGATCACTAACAGGTTGTTGAAAAAGCCTATCCATGGGCTTTTTCAACGTCGCTTGCCCAAGTCATATGAAAGACACTGGGCGTGGTTGTCACTGCGCTCCCCGAAATCAAGCACATAAGAATGTGCATGCCACATCTGATGTACTTGGGCCAGGCCATCCGTGGCCTGGACTAGCAGGCGGTTGAAAGAGTTTTTCAACAGCCTGCTAACATCTCGCAGAGATCGATGAGTACCCGGAAGACGAGTCGAT
>JBOHZJ010000441.1:0-9617 GCA_050738395.1 Steroidobacter sp. | reverse complement strand
GTCGCGAGCGCCGCATCGAGCGCCGCCAGCGCCTTGGGAAGAGTGTCCTTGCCGCCGATCTCGAGCACATGCGACACGCCGGCGCCGCCGGTCGCTTTTCGCACTTCGTTCTGCCATTCAGGAGACGTGCGGTAGTTGATTGTTGCAACAGCCCCGAGGGACTTCGCGCGTTCGAGTTTCGTATCGCTGGAACTGGTAATGACGGGCCTGGCTCCGGCAGCGGCGGCGAACTGCAAACCGAAAATCGACACACCGCCAGTACCCTCCAGCAATACGAACTGGCCGCGTTGCAGATGTCCATGCTTGAACAACCCGTTCCATGCAGTGACTGCGGCGCACGGCAATGTCGCCGCCTCCTCGAACGAGAGATGATCAGGAACTCTCACCAACCCATCCTCGTGCGTCGCAATCATCTCCGACAACACGCCGGATGTGTCTCCGCCGCGTGCGGTTGAGATTGAGGCGGCAGTCGGCCGGCCGCTGATCCAGCCTTCGAAGAATGTCGCGGCCACGCGATCACCCGGTTTGAAGCGCGTCACGCCCTCCCCTACGGCGATGACCTCGCCGGCGCCATCGGACACTGGAACGCGTCCTGACGAGTCGCCGAACGCGCCTTGAAGAGCATAGAGATCGCGGTGATTGAGAGAGACCGCGCGTATACGCACGAGAACTTCGTTCGCGGCCGGACTGGGGCGCGCGACATCGCGCACGACCAGGCGATATCCCTGATCCGCACGTTGCAGCTCATAGCGGCGCATCTGCTCGGCTGCCGTCGCGATCGATGGCGCGAAGAGAACTGCACAGAAGAGGGAACGGATCGCCAGGCCGGAGCATCGGGTGCGCTTCATTGTTGTCGTTCCGCAAAAAAAGATGAGTGTTGAACGTTAGCGCAGGCGGAGATCGCGATCCAATTCCGGTTTTCCCAGCGAGTTGCCCGCTACGGACAGGAGGCCCAATTACTCATGCGGTTGCGGAGAAAGTGGTGCGTGTCCAGTGAGACGCTGGCGCCGCACGCCGCGACCAGTGAGCCCATTGGAATCCCGTCACACTTGTCACTCCCACCCTTCGATGCCCGTCCTCAACACTATCTGGAGTTCGTACACACACCTCGACACAGGAGCATCGCAAATGGCTGACATCTTGCACAAAATCGCAATCAAATCGTCTCCCGCCGGGGCCTATCAGGCCCTCACCGCGCGGGAGCATCTCGCGGGCTGGTGGACGAGCGACACACAGGGCGCCTTCAATGTCGGCGGCGTCATCGAGTTCCGCTTCGGGACACGCGGCCGCATCGACATGAAAGTGGTCGAACTCGATCCCGCCAGGCGCGTGGTGTGGCAGGTGGTGGATGGACCCGGAGAGTGGATCGGCTCGAAGGTGAGCTTCGAGCTGAAGCCGGATGGCGACTACACCGTCGTGCTCTTCAAGCACCAGGGCTGGAGGGAGCCGAGCGAGTTCATGCATCACTGCAGCACCAAGTGGGCGATGTTTCTGATGAGTCTGAAATCGCTCGTTGAAACCGGGACGGGCGCGCCCTTCCCCAACGACGTCCACATATCGAGCAAAAATGACTGAAGCGGCTTGAGCATCGCGGGTCTCACGACCTGCGATAGCTCAGGAGTCAAGATCGCATGAAGAGTTCAACAGCGACTCCCCGAGGCTTCCGATGAAAGTTGTCAGATTGAAAGCGCCGGCGAGCGTGGCCAGCCTGCGTCTGCTCGAAGAGGATCCACCGGCGCCCAGGGCGTGCGAAGTGCTGGTGCGATTGCGGGCAAGTTCCCTCAACCCACACGATGATTTCGTCGTGCGCGGTCTCATTCCCGCGGCGGATGGCCGCATTCCACTGTCGGATGGCGCCGGTGAAGTGCTTGCCTGCGGCGAAGGCGTTACGGAACTGAGCGTGGGCGATGCAGTCGTGAGCACGTTCTGGCCTTACTGGGTCTCGGGCGACATGACTGCGGCGGCCAGGCGCGACATTCCCGGTGAAAATGTGGATGGATACGCGCGTGAGTACGCGTGCATGCCGGCACATGCTTTCACCCGGGCGCCGCCGGGCTATAGCCACGCACAGGCGGCCACGCTGCCGTGCGCAGGAGTTACCGCGTGGAGAGGGCTCGTGGTGCAGGGTCAGGTGAGGCCGGGCGACACGGTGCTGGTCATGGGCAGCGGAGCGGTATCGCTCTTTGCGCTTCAATTCGCGAAGGCCGCTGGGGCCAGAGTGATCGCCACGTCTTCATCCGAGGAGAAGCTCGAAAAGCTCAAGCGGCTGGGCGCCGACGAGCTCATCAATTACAAGACAACGCCGGGCTGGGGAGAGAAAGCCAGGGCGCTTACTGACGGTCGCGGCGTCGATCACGTCATCGAAGTCGGCGGTCCTGCGACCTTTGCCCAGTCAATGGCCGCGTGCAGACTCGGGGGACATATTGCGGTGATCGGATTGCTGTCGGGTGTCACGGCCGAAGTGAACATACCGGCGCTGTTTTCCGCACAAATCCGCCTGAGCGGAATCTCCATCGGCAGCAGATCCGATCAGGAAGACATGATCCGCGCGATCCACGTGAACCGGCTGAAGCCGGTGATCGATCGAAGCTTTGGTCTCGAGCAGATCACTGCCGCATTTCAGTATTACCAGACGCAAAACCACTTCGGAAAGATCGGTCTTGAGATCTGATCCGGGAGACTGGCGCGCACACATTGAACAACGTTGTCCAATGCGCCGATCGCGCCAGGTGGTTCGGCGGTCGACTGAACGCAGAGGGCCGGGCATGCGACACTTCGCGAATGCCCCGGATCGCACAATCCAGGTTCCCCGCCGCGCATGAAGAGCTCCTCGCGTACGGCGACGCCGAAGCCTCGCAGGCGAGTCAGCCATGGTTTGTCTATCTGTTCGCCTTGTCGGATTGCTCGGCGTTCAAGGTCGGATTCTCGTGCAATCCACTGCATCGCATCTACAGCTTCAGCCGCCGCTACTTCGAGCAATTCGATCTCTCGCAATCGCGGCTGCTTCGAGTCGGCGCATGCGATGATGCGCGCGCCATAGAAGCTGCGCTCAAGACAGAGCTCGCGCAGTTCCGCGCAGCTTGCCCCGCGTGGGTTCCATTCGAAGCCGGCGGCCACACCGAATGGTTCAGCGCCGTCTACTTCGGAGACGCGGAGGCGCGACTGCAATCATTCGCGCAGGTCTATGACGCCGCGCAGCTGATCAGCGCCTCCGAGTTCATTCTCGGCGAGCTCGCTCGACTGACCTCGTCTTTCGAGCGCTGGGCGTGGGGCCAGGCGCAGCAGGTGTGTGATGCCTGGTCATTCGCCAACCGCGGGTATACGGCGAGTGATGCGAGTCGTTCGCTGCGTGATTGGCTCGACGCCTACCGCTTCTTCGACATCCCGTTGTTCGCGGATGACCCGTCCGTGCTGGAGTTCGTCAGCAAGAGTGCGCGCTTGCGGGTTGATGGATGACGCACCGAAATTTCGAATTTCGGCGCGGCCTACGATTTGCTCAGCGATCGCCTATCCCAGCGTCAGACGACGCTCTAGTGCAGCTCGCCGCGATCGATCGCCAATACGGTTTGTAGCAGCACGTTCGCGCCGTTCCCCATGTCCTGTTGGGACGTCAATTCCTTCGGCGAGTGACTGACGCCGCCCACGCTTGGCGCGAAGATCATGCCAGTCGGCGCGATATGCGTCATCTCCTGGGCGTCGTGACCGGCGCCGCTCGGCATGAGCTTGTGCGTAAGGCCCAACGACTTTGCCGAGTTTGCGATGATGCGCCTGATGCGCTCGTCGGTGGGAGCAGGTTCGGACGCAACCTGCAGCTCCATGAAGCTGATCGGCGTCTGGCGCGCTTGCGCGATCTTCGAGGCTTCCGCGCGAATTGCGTCGTACACCGCCGTGACTTTTTCCGCTGCGAGATCGCGAATCTCCAGGCTCATCACGACCCTGCCCGGAATGACATTCGGTGCACCGGGTTCCGCACGAATTCTGCCGACCGTAGCGACCTGTCGGCCTGGAAGAGTGGTGGCCACACGATTCACCGCGAGCGCGAACTCTGCGGCGCTCAGCAGAGCGTCGCGTCGCCGGTTCATCGGCGTCGTGCCCGCATGATTGGCCACGCCATCGATCGTAACGTCCCACCAGCGAATGCCGACGATTCCTTCGACCACGCCAATATCCACATTACTCTCGTCGAGGACCGCGCCCTGCTCGATATGGAGTTCGATGTACGCCTTCAGCTCTCCCGGCTTGCGTCTCGCCTGCTCCAGCCGATCCGGATCTCCACCAACCGCCCGGATGCCGTCGCGAACCGTCTTCCCACTGTGACTCATCAGATCGAGCGCCGCCGTCGCGATCTTGCCCGTCATCGCGAGACTTCCGATCAGTCCGCCCTCTTCGTCCGTGAAGTTGACGACCTCCAGCGGATGTTTCAGGCGGACGCCATGCTCGCGCAGCACTTGCGCGACCTCGATAGCGCCTAGCACGCCGACGTCGCCATCGTAGTTGCCGCCGCCCGGCACGGAGTCGGTGTGAGAACCGATCATGATCGCAGGCAGCTCTGGATCGCCGCCCTCGCGACGACCGATGATGTTCCCCGCCGCGTCGACGCGCACGACGAGTCCTGCCTCTTGCATGAGCTTCCTGATGTATTCACGGCCCGCGATGTCGGCCGCACTGTACGCGACGCGGCTCACGCCTCCTTCCGGGTTGGCGCCAAACTTCGACAGCTCGGTTATGTGCTGTTGAATGCGTGCGTCATTCACGATCGGCGATTGAGTCTCGCCGACGGCATGTGCGGGCACGGCGAGAGCCGTAACCAGGCATATGGTCAGAGCGCCAAGGTTGCACACGGAACGTACTATAGAGTGCACCGCGCAGGCCGCAAGCAGGCAGGACGCTTTGATCCGCTGCAGGTCATGGCGGATCAGAGTGCAAAAGACGTTTCAGCTGAAACGTCTGTGGATAACCGACCCGCAGCATGAAGCGGGCGGACGTTAGTGGACGTTCTCCGTTGTGAGTTGTCCGTCCAGAGGCGAACCTCGGCGATACCGCCTCTGCGAGCCGGGTAACCAGGAGCGCATACCGTTGGAAGTACGCGCATTGTGCGTTGTCCGTTATCGGTCGAGAGGTCAGAACTCGCGATGCCCCCAAGCGTAGCGAGTGGTATTCCCAGCAGCCGCTGGTTTCCCAGGCCAGTGACTCTTTCAGTCGTCGAAAGAACTGTCTCCGTACAGCCAACGCAAGCCGTGCTTCGCCTTCCTTCACAGTCATACAATTGCGCGCCGATCCCGGACTGCTGTCCTCGATTTCGCCTCGATCTGATTTGTAATCAGGGGGGTCATGGTTCGAGTCCATGAACTGGCGTCATTTGTTTGAACCCGCCAGAGTCAGCTGTCGGTTTTCGTGTTGCTGGTTCGTCATAGTTCCAAGGGGCTCGCTCAACTGTCGAATAAATGGAGACAGACAATGGCCAAGAATGTGATTTGTCTTTGGTATGACGGCACAGCAGAAGAAGCTGCCAGGTTCTACGCCCAGACTTTTCCGGGCAGCGCCGTGACAGCGGTCCACGGCGCCCCTGGCGATTATCCGGATGGTAAACAGGGGCAGGTGCTCACGGTCGAATTTACGGTGGTGGGCGTGCCCTGCCTCGGCCTGAATGGCGGCCCGGCTTTCAAGCACAGCGAAGCCTTTTCGTTTCAGATCGTCACCGAAGACCAGGCGGAGACCGATCGCTACTGGAATGCCATCGTGGGCAATGGCGGCGCCGAGAGCGCATGCGGGTGGTGCAAGGACAAATGGGGCTTGTCCTGGCAGATCACTCCGCGCGTACTGCTGGAAGCAACCACCGATCCTGATCGTGCGGCCGCGAAGCGCGCGTTCGAAGCGATGATGAAAATGAAAAAGATCGACATCGCCACAATCGAAGCAGCACGACGTGGACCGGCTCGCGCCTAGAACGCCCGCCGGTCTGCCGGCTCAGGCTCACCGGGCTTGACCTCCATCCGCTCTGGTCATGCCTGGATGCCGGGCGCAATGCGCCCGGCTGAGGGCAGGTCCCGTGTCCGCTTCTGGCCGTAAGCGACCGGGCGGTCGCTTACCGGACACAGGGCGCCAGTGCGCGACACGCCGCTATTGCTTCTTCTGCTCCGTCTGAGTTCGTTCCTGCTCGCGTGCCCCTGCCAGCATGCCCGGAAGCGCGTAATTCCCCTCGTGGCACGCGTACTCGTGAACCATCTCGTTGACGCGGTTGAACGGCAGCTCGCCGCTGTACGCCGCGGTAAACGTCGATGGGTCCGCCACCGTGAACTTGTAGAGCAGCACATCCGCACCCGTGCGCGTGAACCGCTCGGTCACCTTCAGCTTGTCGGTCCCCCCGCGATAAGGCGAGAACCCCGACTGCGCCAGTTGCGTCGGATGGATATTCGTAGTCTCGACCACGAGCGTATCGCCTTCCCAATGTCCGATCGAATCGCCGAACCAGGGGCGGACTTGTGATGGCAAGTGATGGGTTGCTCCCAGCCGGATGATGCGCACGTCATGGACCATTTCCGTCATGATCATGACGTGGTCCTTCGTCTGAACGATGGTGTAGTTGTTGTTGTAGAAGTAGTTCGGCAGCATCGGCGGCCCGGCATTCGATCCGAATGAAGTGATGCAGCGGTCGCCGAGCGACCTTAGTTCGACCTGATCGAATTCGCCGAACTTCTTCACCACGGCCATGCGTTCCGCCGTGCGCTGTTTGGCTTCGGCGGTCAGTGCGGGGATGCGGCCGTCGGGTGGATCGACGATGATGGAGCTGCGCGCGACGCCGTCGATACGGACGACTTTGTTACCCGGGTCGAGCCAAAAGCCGTTGTAGCCGCCGACCGCGCCGCCGGCCGCCTGGGCAATCCGCTCGACGAACGTCGGTTCGCCCGGTACCGCCGCTAGCTCGCTGCCGCCCCCCTTCGTCGCTGTTTCCCCGGGGTCACTGGGCCGATCGCGGAACTCCTCCACGTCCTGAGCACGCTTTTCAAGCGCGACCGCCTGCTCGTCGGTCAGCGTGGGTCCCTGATTCCCCATCCGTTCGAGGGGCGTCTGGGTTTCGTTGCTCCAGTTGCCCTGGAGGTCGGGTTGTCCGTCAGGGGTGCGCGGCGCGACCCAGGGTTTGCCGTTGTCCGGCGGCTTTGCAGGCGCTTGCGCCCCGAGAGGCGCAAACGGGATCGCAAAGAGGCCCAGCGCCAGAGCGAGTGCGCCAGCGGCCGACAGCCCTCTATGTCGCGAGCATAGTGTTCTTCTCATCGTGACTCTCTCCTGCAGTCGCCTTGGCGAGTCGCCTTGGCGAGTCGACGGACCCCTCTGCAGACGCAATGTCTGCAGCACCACGAATACAGTGTAAATCGGGTTTCTCTTTTTTGTAGCGCGCTTGTCGTGCCGGAGAGACGCCCTTGTCGCTACTTCACGTTTCTCCCCAATCCATGGTCACCTGATATGTCCGCTCCTGGGCCGAAAGCTGTCACTCACTTCACCCCAGCGCCACTCCCCAAGCGCCAACGATCACTCCTACGCTGATCAATCCCGCAACCAACTGCACGCGCCAGTCATCCAGCTTCGGCGCTGGCTTCCACACGTGCAGTACGCCGATCACTGCGCCTGACAGAAATCCCGTCACGTGCGCAACAACATCGGTGTTCTCTCCGCCTGCGCCGGTGAAGGCAAGTAACGCGATGCCGGCGATCAGCGGCGCCCAGCGGTGGGCCCAGCGCATTCGACTGTCGGATCGTTGTCGCCACGAATGCGCCGCGACGAGGCCGAGCGTTGCGAATACGGCTGTGGATGCGCCAATGCTCGCGCTGCCGGCGGACATCAACAGAGCGTCGAGCAAATTACCGAGCACTGCCGCGACGAGAATGCTCAGCCATGCGATTCCCGGACCGAGCATTTGCCCGGCGAAGTAGCCGAAGAACACGCCGAACACGAGATTGGCGACGAGGTGCCCGACATCGGCGTGCAGCGTCAAGGCGGTGACGAGTCGATGCCACTCGCCCGTTTGTACGGTCGAACTTTGCAATGCACCGGCGGCGCGCCAGTCGATGCTGAATAAATTCTCGCCGGCGCAATACGCCGCAATGATCATGACGAGCGCGTAGCCAATAGAGCCTGACCATGCGCGGCCATGCACCTTCATTGGCGGGGGCGCCGGCGCACGGGCGGCGCGCGCTTCTGATTCGTGGCGGCGCAATTCATTCAGCGCGGCGTCGCGCGACTCCTCCGCCACCACCAGCACAAATGCATCGTCGTGCCTCAGGATCTCGGAAGGAATCCCGACCGCATACAGAAGAAAGCCGCGCTGCTCGCAGTCCGCGAGTCGTATCGAACGATAGATTTCTGCAACCGCCATGCAGACAGGCTAGCAGGATTGTCCGGGCCGATCCGCGTGCTATCGTGCGCGGCGATGCCAACAATCTGCGTCAGGAGGACATCATGAAAATAAAATTCAGCGTACCCGTCATCGCCGCCCTGCTCTCGCTAGCCGCGGGATCCGTTCAGGCGGCAGAACAGAAAACGTCCGCGCAAACGCCGGCGCTTACGATCTATCACATCGAAGGACGTCGCTCGGAGCGCCTCGTGTGGCTCTGCGAAGAACTCGGCCTTCCCTACAAGCTTGAATACAAGCGCGGCGATGTGGGCGGGTCGATGCAGACGATTCGTGAAGTCAGCCCATTGATGCCGGTCGCGCCGACGGTGCGTTACGGCGATCAGGTCATGGTCGAATCGGGCGCGATCATTCAGCTGCTGCTCGCTCGCCATGGCGACGGTCGTCTGCAGCCCGCGGTGAATTCCCCGGACTATCCGTATTACCTCCAATGGATGCACTACGCCGAAGGCTCATTCGCGTCGCGCCTGATCGCCGATTATCGCGTAGCGATGATTCAGGGCCGGCCGAAAGCATCGACAGGCGGATTCCGCTTCGTGAATTCCGAAGACGTGGTGAAATTCGCGGAAGAGTATCTGAGCAAGCATCCCTACTTCGGCGGCGCGGAGTTCTCGGCCGCGGACATCATGATGCTGTTCCCGGTGAATTTCGCCGGCGCCCTGAACATCGTCGATCTGTCGCAGTACCCGCACGTACAGGCGTGGGTGAAGAACGTCGAGAGCCGGCCGGCGTACAAGAAGATGGTCGAAACGGCGCGCCCGAACGGCGTTCCGGCTCCGCCGCCGGCGTTGCCGAAGACGTAGAAAGACAGCTCGCGACCCGCGCCACGCAAGTCGCGCTGCGCGGGTCGCGGGGCGTCCTCAGCCCCGCAGGGTTGCGAGCATCAGCTCGCGAAACCATTGCGATGCGGGATCCGCATCTGCGCTTGCGTGCCAGTATAGAAAAGTTTCCATGGCGGGAATCTCCGTTGGAAATGGCAACGCCTGATTCTCCGCGCGCGAGTTCGCCAGCTCCGCCTGGCTCCGGGTCATCGTCGCCAGAAGATCCGAACGGCTGACGATTTCGCTTGCAGCGGCGTGCTGCTGACAGCGCAAGCGAATACGGCGCGTCATACCAAGACGCCCGAGCGCTATGTCTTCATAGCCGCCGCCGCGACGCCGGCCGGTCACCAGAACATGCCCGGCCGCAAGATAAGTCTCGAGATCCAGCG
>JBOHZJ010000440.1:0-9105 GCA_050738395.1 Steroidobacter sp. | reverse complement strand
GACGTAGGGCATGGCGCAACGCGTTGCCGCCGCTTTCACAGCCTCACGTGCTGATCGCTTGGTGCCGACAAAGAGAATGCGGCCGCCGTCGCCGACGACTTGTCGAATGAAGCCCGCCGCTTCGTTGTAGAGCGGCAGCGTCTTTTCGAGGTTGATGATGTGGATTCGATTACGTTCCCCGAAAATGAACTGCTCCATTTTGGGGTTCCAGAAGCGGGTCTGATGTCCGAAATGAACACCCGCTTCCAGCATCTGTCGCATGGACACGCTGGCCATCTTGAAAGTCTCCTGTGGGGGTTGAGCCTCCACTTGCCCCATACGACGACCTGCAGCAGCGCGAAGCGTTTGCAGGCACCCCGTCGTATGTGTCGGCGAGTGTGAGAGATTCGTTGCGGAAAAAGCGCGCGCTTTATACCATGAAGTCCATGATCGTCCAAAAGGTTTTCCCGCTGAATCCCCATATTTTCCGCCGCGATTCGTTCTGCTGATGCGCGGCCTGCTCCAATCCCTGAACCGCAGGGCGGCGAAGTCCGTTGATGATGAGTCCGCCACGATGCTCGAACCTTCGACGCGACATATGCAGGTGACGATCAAAACGCCGGCCGAGCAGGAGCAGATGCGCATCGCTGGCCGTCTGGCGGCCGACGTGCTCGACATGATCGGTCCTTACGTCGTCGCGGGGGTTACCACGGACGATCTCAACCAGCGCTGCCACGACTTCATCGTCAACGTACAGGGTGCGGTGCCTGCCCCGCTCAACTATCGCGGCTTTCCGAAATCCATCTGCACGTCGGTAAATCATGTCGTTTGCCATGGCATTCCGAGCCCGGACAAGCGACTGAAGCAAGGCGACATCGTCAATGTGGACGTCACCGTCATCAAGGACGGCTGGCATGGCGATACGAGCCGGATGTACGCGGTCGGCAAAATCGCGCCGGCCGCTCAGCGCCTGGTCGACATTACGCGCGAGGCGATGTGGACGGGAATCCGGCAGATTCGGCCTGGCGCCCGGCTGGGTGATCTCGGCGCGGCGATTCAGGGCTTCGTCGAACCGCAGCACCTCAGCATCGTGCGCGAGTATTGCGGACATGGCATCGGCCGGATCTTCCACGAGGATCCCCAGGTGCTGCACTACGGTGAACGCGGCCGCGGCGTCGAGCTGCAGCCAGGAATGACCTTTACAGTCGAACCCATGGTCAATGTGGGCAAACGCCACGTGCGACTGTTGCCCGATGGCTGGACGGTAATCACCAAGGATCATTCGCTCTCAGCTCAATGGGAGCACACCGTTCTGGTCACCGAGGGCGGCTACGAAGTACTTACGCTCGGCGCGGCCGACCGCTGAGCCGCGCATCGCGCGCTCATGCCCGTCGTCACACCCGAGGATCTCGACGAGCTCACCGCCGCTGCCGTGAGCGATCCTCGCTGGGAGTACCTCGCCGCTCTCCAGCCGGTGCTGAATGCGAACCGGCTCGATGTCTCGGCGTACCGCGCGGCGCTCACCGAGGGCGACAATCGTCTCAAGCAACGCTTTCTGGATGACGAACCGGTCGAACGGCTGGTGCGCGACCGCGCGCGCCTGGTCGACGCGCTCCTGAAAACGGCGTGGAGCCTGCACGTCAATGAGCACGTTCGTGACATCGCATTGATCGCCGTCGGCGGTTATGGCCGCGGCGAGCTCAATCTGTGCTCCGACATCGACATCATGATCCTGTTGCCAAAGAGCGAATCCACGCCCTGGCAGTCGAATCTCGAGCGCTTTCTGACCTTCATGTGGGACATCGGCCTGGAGGTCGGGCACAGCGTGCGCACCATCGATGATTGCCAGCGCGAAAGCGCCGCGGACGTCAGTGTCGCGACGACCCTGATCGAATCGCGTCTGCTGGAAGGTCCGGAAGCACTGCTCGGTGCGATGCGACGCGCGCTTTCTCAAGAGCGTGTATGGCCGACGCGCGAGTTCTTCGAAGCCAAAGTCGCTGAACAGACGGCGCGTCATCATCGTTATCACGACACCGCGTACAACCTTGAACCGAACGTCAAGGCGAGCCCGGGCGGACTGCGCGACATTCAGACAATCGGCTGGGTCGCCAAGCGATATTTCGGCGCCGATTCCCTGGACGAACTGGTGGATCACGCCTTCCTGACGAAGAGCGAACTGCGCAAGCTCAAAACGGCGCAGGCGTTTCTGTGGAAAGTACGCTTCGCCCTGCATGTGCTGACGAACCGGCGCGAGGACCGGCTGCTGTTCGATCACCAGATCCGGCTCGCGAAGATGTTCGGCTACGAGGACGCGACTTATACGCTTGCGGTCGAACAGTTGATGCAGCGCTATTACCGCACGGCGATGGATGTGAGCCTGCTGAACGAGATGCTGCTGCAGTTGTTTCGGGAGGCCATTCTGTCCGACCCGAACGTCGCGCCGATTCCTGTCAATCCGCGCTTCCAGATACGCAACGATTACCTCGAAATCACCAACGACGACGTCTTCGATCGCTATCCGTCCGCACTCCTCGAGCTGTTCGTCGTCATCGAACAGCATCCGGAGATTCGCGGCGTGCGCGCTTCCACGATTCGCCAGCTCACGCGTCATCTATGGCTGATCGATGAGGAATTCCGGCAGCACCCGCGCAATCATCGACTGTTCTTCGAAATCCTCAGCGCTCCTGTGGGCGTCACGCATGAGCTGCGCCGCATGAATCTCTACGGCGTGCTCGGCCGCTACATTCCGGCGTTTGGCCGCATCGTGGGGCGCATGCAGTACGACCTCTTCCATGCCTACACCGTCGATGCGCACACGCTGTTCGTAGTCAGCAACCTGCGCCGGCTCGCGATGCCGAAGTACGATCACGAGCTGCCCGAGCTGTCGCGCATCATGCAATCGTTGCCGAAGCAGGAGCTCGCGTATCTCGCTGCGATCTTTCACGACATCGCCAAGGGCCGCGGCGGCGATCATTCGGAGCTGGGTTCGGTCGATGCGGAGGCGTTCTGCCTCGAACAGGGCTTGTCGCGCTACGACGCGCGCCTGGTCGCCTGGCTGGTTCGCAATCACCTGGTATTCTCGGTTACGGCGCAGAAGAAGGACATCAGCGATCCAAAGGTCATTCACGAGTTCGCCACACACGTGGGCGATCAGACGCACCTCGACTATCTGTACGTGCTCACCGTCTCGGATGTACGCGGCACCAACCCGAAATTGTGGAACAACTGGAAGGCGTCGCTCTTCGCGGGTTTCTACGAGCGCACTCGACAGGCGCTGCGACGCGGACTGGAAAGTCCGATCGATAAGGACGAGCTCATCGCCGAAACACAGACGCGCGCCCGCGAATTGATCGCACGCGACGGCCTGAATGAGGATGCTGTGCAGAATGTCTGGCAACGCTTCACAGACGCCTACTTCCTGCGCCACACGCCGGAGGAGATCGCCTGGCACACGCGCATGCTCGATCAGCGCGACGCGGCCGATCCCGCTTCGCTGGTTTCGGTGCAGCAGCAGCCTGGTCACGGCGGTACAGGTATTTCGACTTACACGGCGCAGACACAGCACAGCTTCGCGCGCACGACCGCGCTGCTCGACCAGCTCGGTCTGAATATCGTTGACGCGCGGATCACGCCGATGGCGGATGGCTTCAGTCTCGACATCTATCACGTACTCGAAGATACCGGCGTTGAGATCGCGGATTCTGTCCGGCTGCGCGATATTCAGCAGCAACTCGCGCATGCGCTCTCGAAGCCCGACGATGCGACGATCACGGTGACGCGCCGCGCTCCGCGCCAGGTGCGCATGTTCACTACGCCGACGCAGCTCACCTTCTCCGAGGACCCGGTCAATCAACGCACGATCATCGAGTTGATCGCCGGCGATCGTCCCGGCCTGCTCTCACGAATTGCGAAAGTGTTCATGACCGAACGGATTGATATCTATACGTCCAAGATCATGACTGTCGGCGAGCGCGCCGAAGACGTCTTCTATGTAGCCGATGAGTCTGGCCGGCCGCTGAGCAGCGAAGCACGTGAATTGTTCGCACAGCGCCTCACCGAATCGCTCGACGGGCGGGCATGAATCCGGCCCTGGCGAGGCTGCGGCCGTATCCGTTCGAACGTCTGCGTGTGCTGCTTGCAGGCGCGCGCCCGCCCATCGATTTCCCGCACATCGCCTTGTCCATCGGGGAGCCGCGGCACACTCCGCCAAAATTCATACTCGATGCATTGACCGACAATCTTGCGAGCCTCGGCAGCTATCCTGCGTCTGCAGGACTGCCGCAATTTCGCGCCGCCGTCGCCAACTGGTTGACGCGTCGCTTTGGCCTGCCCGCCGGGGCAATGAATCCGGAAACGATGGTGCTGCCCGCGAACGGCACACGCGAAGCGTTGTTCGCGTTCGTTCAGGCGATGACGGACGCGGCGAAACGACCGTACGTCGTAATGCCGAATCCGTTCTATCAGATCTACGAAGGCGCAGCGCTGCTCGCCGGTGCGGAGCCCTGGTTCATGGGCGCGGATCGCGAGAACGAGTATCTGCCGGATCTCGACGGCGTACCGGATGCGGTCTGGGATCGCTGCCAGGTGTTGTTTTTATGCTCGCCCGGTAATCCGACAGGCGCAGTCGCCAGCATCGATTATCTCCGGCGTGCGCTCGTGCTCGCGGATCGGCACGATTTCATCGTCGCATCCGATGAGTGCTACAGCGAGATCTATCTGGATGAAGCCAACCCGCCGCCCGGTCTGCTCGAAGCGGCGCTGAGCGCCGGTCGCTCCGCGTTCGAGCGTTGCATCGTATTCCACAGCCTCTCCAAACGATCGAGCGTGCCGGGGCTGCGATCAGGCTTCGTCGCGGGCGATCCGGATCTCATCAAGCCATTCCTCCTCTATCGCACCTATCACGGGTCTGCGATGCCGCTGCATACGCAGCTCGCGAGCATCCCGGCATGGAATGACGACGGGCACGTCGTCGAAAACCGGCGTCTGTATCGTCACAAGTTCGAGGCCGTCCTGCCGATACTGCGAGAAGCGATGGCCATCGATGCGCCCGACGCGAGCTTTTATTTGTGGCCTCAAGTCTCCGATGATGAGCGCTTCACCCGTGAGCTCTTTGAGCGCAAGCATGTGACTGTACTGCCAGGCAGCTACATCGCGCGCGACAGCGATCATGGCAATCCGGGCCGCGGTCGCGTTCGGATCTCACTGGTGGCGAGCGTCGCCGAGTGCATCGAGGCGGCGCAGCGGATTCGCGACTATGTGATCGCGCGATAGCTCGCCGGCCGTACACTGCGCGTTCTTTCAACTCACATACGCTATCGCCAATGACGCAGCATTCCGCTCTTGCCGAGATCATCGACGCGGCGTTCGAGCACCGCGCCGAATTCAAGCCGACCAACGCGCCCCCCGACGTCCGCAGCGCGGTCGAACAGGCGATCGATCTGCTCGATTCTGGCCAGGCGCGCGTCGCCGAAAAGCGTGATGGCAAGTGGCAGGTCAATCAGTGGCTGAAGAAGGCGGTACTGCTGTCATTCCGGTTCAGCGACAACCGACCGCTGAACGCCGGCTTTACGCAGTTCTTCGACAAGGTTGAGTTGAAGTACGCGAACTATGACGAAGCGCGTTTTCGCGCTGAAGGCGTACGCGTCGTCCCGCACGCCATCGTGCGACGTGGCGCATACGTCGCCCCGAACACGGTGCTGATGCCCTCCTACGTCAACATTGGCGCCTATGTCGGTGAAGGCACGATGGTCGACACCTGGGCGACCGTCGGTTCGTGTGCGCAGATTGGCCGGAACGTGCATCTTTCAGGCGGCGCCGGCATCGGCGGCGTTCTCGAGCCGTTGCAGGCAAGCCCCACGATCATCGAGGACAACTGCTTCATCGGCGCCCGCTCCGAAGTCGTGGAAGGCGTGGTCGTGGAAGAAGGCGCTGTTCTGTCGATGGGCGTCTTCATCGGCGCCAGCACCCGCATTTACGATCGTGAACGCGATGAAGTGTTGTACGGCCGCGTACCTGCCGGCGCAGTCGTGGTTCCCGGCTCGCTGCCGGCGACCAATGGCAAGTACTCGCTCTACGCAGCGGTGATCGTCAAGCGCGTCGATGCACAGACGCGTTCGAAGGTGAGTATCAACGAGTTGCTCAGGGAGTGACTGGTGACTGGTGAATAGTCAGAAGCGGCGCTCGCCGCGTCCGCCGCTGGATTGACTATTCCCTAGTCACTAGTCATTAGTCACTTCCTCTGACTTAACCATAGCGACCCGTGATGTAGTCTTCCGTCGCCTTCTTGCCTGGGTTGGTGAAGATCTTCGCGGCTTCGTCGAATTCGATCAGTTCGCCGAGGTACATGAACGCCGTATAATCCGAAACGCGCGCCGCCTGCTGCATGTTGTGCGTGACGATCAGCACCGTGACCTGATCGCGCAGTATCGAAATCAGCTCTTCGATTTTTGCGGTGGCGATCGGGTCGAGCGCCGAGGTGGGCTCATCGAATAGCAGGATCTCGGGCGTGGTCGCCAGTGCACGAGCGATGCACAGGCGCTGCATCTGCCCGCCGGAAAACGCCAGCGCCGAATCCTGCAGACGGTCTTTCACTTCGTCCCAGAGCGCCGCGCCGCGCAGCGCCTTCTCCACTTCTTCGGACAGCGTCGCGCGATTGCGAACGCCGCGCAGGCGCAGACCATACGCCACGTTCTCGAATATCGACTTCGGAAACGGATTTGGCTTCTGAAACACCATGCCGATCCGCATCCGCACTTCGATCGGATCGACGCCCGCGCCGACCAGATTCAGATTGTCCGGATGCAGAGTGATGCTGCCTTCATAGCGGGTGTCGGGTTGCAGGTCGTGCATGCGGTTGAAGCAGCGCAGAAACGTGCTCTTGCCACAGCCCGACGGACCGATGAGGGCGGTGACCTGCTTGTCGGCGATCGGGATCGTGAGATTCTTCAGCGCCTGATGCTGACCGTAGTAGAAGCTGAGATTGTCGACGGCCGCCTTGACGTTCAGCGTGCGCACCTTGCGCGTATCGTCCACCGCAATCGAGATTCTCGGGCCGGACCTGGACGCAGCGGCGCCGTGGGCGGGATCGTCATTACGCAAGGAATCCTCCTGAGCGGATTTCGTACGGGAGATGCTCGTCGATTCCATGGGCGCCTACCAGTTGATCTTCTTGCGGAAGCGATAGCGGATCCAGATCGCCACGCCGTTCATGACCAGCGTCATTCCGAGCAGAATCGCGCCCGCCGCGGCTGCATTGGCCTGGAATGCAGGATCCGGTCGCGAAACCCAGTTGAACATCTGAATGGGCATGGCGGTGAACGGATCGTTCAGCCACCCGAAAGAGATGAAAGGAAATTCGCCCTTGAACGGCGATTCGGGAAGGAAGGCGATGAAGCTCAGCGCCCCGATCGTGATGATCGGCGCGGTTTCGCCGATGGCGCGCGACAAGCCGAGAATCATGCCGGTCAGGATGCCGCCCGTTGAATATGGCAGCACGTGATCCTTGGTCACTTCCCAGCGCGTGGCGCCCAGCCCGTAAGCGGCTTCACGAATTGATTTCGGCACCGAGCGGATCGCTTCGCGCGTCGCGACGATCACGATCGGCAGAATCAGCAGCGCCAGCGTCAGCCCCGCGGCCGCGATGCTCTGGCCGAGATCGAACTGATAGACGAATAAGCCCAACGCGAGCAGTCCGTAGACGATCGAAGGCACGCCGGCCAGATTCGTCACGTTGATCTCGATGATCGCCGTAAACCAGTTTTTGGGCGCGTACTCCTCGAGATAGATGGCCGCGGCGACGCCGACCGGCACGGCGCACAGCGCCGTCACGATCATGATGAGCGAGGTGCCCACCCATGCGGCGAGGATGCCGGCGCGCTCGGCGTGTCTCGAGGCGAAGTTGGTGAAGAAGTCCCAGCCGAAGCGCTCGGCGCCGTCGCGCACCAGATCGATGAACAACACCGCGAGCACGGCGAGACAGACGAGCATCACAATCAGGCCGACGAGTACGAACACCTGATCGAGAAGCTTGCGTCTCGCCAGCCCACGCCGCGCGCTTTCCACATTGAGCTGCGCCGCAACGCTGTTCGCGTTCATCAGTAAGCCTCTCGGAAGCGCCGGGTCAGGAAGAAGCCGATCACGTTGAAGACGAGCGTCATGAACATGAGCACGAGCCCGGCGGCAAAAATACTCTGATAACCGATACTGCCGTGCGGCAGATCGCCGAGACTGACTTGCACGATGTACGCGGTGATCGTCGCCGCGGGCTCCCGTGGATCGAAGGTGAGGTTCGGCTGCATGCCCGCGGCGATGGCGACGACCATGGTCTCGCCCACGGCTCGGGAGATCCCAAGGATGAACGCAGCCGCCAGACCAGAGAACGCACCGGGGACGACAACACGCAGCGCGGTCTGGAGTCGAGTCGCTCCCATCGCGTAGGAGCCCTCACGCATATAACGAGGCACGGCTCGCATTGCGTCTTCGCTGACCGAACTCACGTAGGGGATGATCATCAGTCCAATGACCAGGCCCGCGCTCAGCATATTGAAGCCCGGCAGCTCGGGCATCAGCAGTTGCAGAACCGGCGTCACCATCGTCAACGCGAAGTATCCGTAGACGACCGTCGGCACGGCGCCGAGCAACTCGAGAATCGGTTTGACTGTTTCCCGCACCCGGGATGGTGCGAATTCACTAAGGTAGATCGCTATCGTCGTTCCGAGAGGGACCGCGACGAGCAACGCGACGGCCGTGGTCGTCAGAGTGCCGGCCACCAGCGGCAAAATCCCGTAGTGCGCGTCCGCGAACAGCGGCGTCCACATCGTATCGGTCAGAAATTCCCGGATCGATACATGCTCGAAGAATGCACTCGACTCGATCAACAGAATGGCGACGATCGCGAGCGTCGTAAACACTGCAACCAGACCCGATGCGAGCAGTAGGGCCTCAACGACCCGGTCGCGCATCTTTCTATAACGAAGTGCGCTGCGCGAGACCGTCGGAGTGAAACTTGTCGAGTTCAAATTTCTCGCAACCTCTTGTTCGTTCTGATTGCGCCCGCGACGATTATCAGGTTTCCGTCAGCTGAATCCTGGAATCTCGCCACGACGTCAATCAGCGCTTCCGCGATTC
>JBOHZJ010000439.1:0-8340 GCA_050738395.1 Steroidobacter sp. | reverse complement strand
AAGCTCGATCGACTCTGGCGCCCGGTCTTCGCCGAGGCCCCCGCGGCTGAGATCAGGGCCTATGGTAGCGCGGCCGCTGATCTAAAAAAGCGCCGCTGTGATGGCTCATCGCAGCGGCGCAGATTTCCAACTTGCAGGAGGATTGTCGAATCCGATGCCTCAGAAGTCGATCGTGACCAGTCCGAAGATCTGTCGGCCAAGCGTGTCGTACACCTGCGGCCAGGTGTTGCCATTACACGGCCCGGTCGGACAGGTCGCGGACCCGTTGAGCGGCGGATCCTTGTCGAACAGATTGTTGACGCCCACGCGCAGCGTATATTTCTCCGCGAAAGTCATCGCGCCCGTCAGATCGATATAGCTGCGGCTGCCAAGTTCCGAGTCGGTCGGCAACACGCCCGTGACCTGTCCGAGGAAGGAGAGGAACTCATTGGAGTCCTCCGCGTCGCGCTTGACCGCGTCGAAGTATCTCCAGCTCAGCGTCACATCCAGATTCGACCAGGGCGTGCGCCACGTCGTGTCCACCTTGTGACGCCACTCCGGCGCGGGCACGCCGCAGATTCCGCCGTAGAGGCCGACGCAGTCGTAAGTGACGCCCGTCTGCGGGGTGGTCTCCAGCGAGTTCACCCACGTGCCGACGAAATCCAGTCCGAGCTTGCCTGCGTCGCCAATGTTGAATTGATACGAGGCATCGAAGTCGACGCCCGACGTGCTGATCTCGCCGATATTCTCGAACGTATCGACGATGAAGCCATTGCTCGACAGCCACAGCGATCCATCCTGATCCCGGCGCACACGCCCGCAGTTCGCCGGATCGCCATTGAGCGCGCACAGCAGTAACGAGAAATCCGCGTTCGGCGCCTGAATCGCATCTTCGATCTTGATATCGAAGTAGTCGATCTGGAGTCTCAGGCCCGGCAGGAATGACGGCTGGAACGCGAGACCAAACGACAGCGTATCCGCCGTTTCCGGCTGCAGATCCGGATTGCCGCCGACGAAGCCGTTGTACTGCGCCGCCGGATTCGGATCGATCGAACCATACTGAGCCGCGGTGACGCCGGTGCGGGCGCATTGCTCGAACGAGAGCGTCGGCGCTGCGCCGGCGCACACATCGATCGTTCCGTCGAGACCCACGGCCTGCACGCCAAACAACTCCGCCACGTTCGGCACGCGCACCGCTCGCTGATAGCTGACGCGCCCACGGATCGCATCGACCGGCGTCCACTCCATGCCGAGCTTGTAGGTGTCGGTCGAGAAGCCCAGATCGTAGTCGGAGTAGCGATAACCCGCTTCAGCCGACACGCTCTGCGCGAACGCGCGGTTCTCAAGGAGCGCCATGCGAGCCTCGGCGAAGATATCGCGCGATTCATAGCCGCCGGCGATCGGCACCGTCGCTCCGCCCTGCCCCGCGCCGTCGCCCGATTGCAAAGAAAAGTCCGGTGTGAGCTCCGATTCCTCTTGCCGCCACTCTGCACCGACGTTGACGAACAGCCCGCTTTCGGCGCCGGGCATCTGCACGCCGTACGCGCCAAGATCGCCCGTGATGGACGCATTGACGATCCGCTCCGTGGTCTGGCCTTCCTGAGTGAGCGGGATCTGCAGGTAATTGATCTGCTCCGGCGTCACACCGCCGAGCTGCCAGACGTTGTAGGGCACGCAGGCGGGATCACTCCCGTCGGCGAACGAGCGGCACACTGCATTTCCGTTCGCGTCCCGCACCACATCGAGCGCACGCCCGAGGCGTGTGATCGAAAAATCATTGGTCTGATTCGAAGTGAGCTGTGACTCTCCAATCTGACCGTATGCGTCGTAGGACCAGGCGTCGCTGATATCGCCCCGCAAGCCCAGCACCGCGCGGAACGATTGATGGCCGATATCGTTCTGCCGTCCGCCGCCTTCGACGTTGCGCCGCCCGACGAGAACGTTGATCGTATCGTCGGAGTCCGCCGCCGTGGACAAACCGTACTGCGTACAGAACGCCTGTTGTTCGGAGGGCGTGAACAGCGGATTGTTGCAGGGGACGGTGAACTCCTGACCGAACGAACCGCTCGGCGCGATTTGCGCCTTCGAGCTGTCCTTCATGAACATGAACTCGCCGTAGACTGTCTGCTCCTCGGCCACATCGAGGTCGAGAAACACGCCGGCGGTGTAGCGCTCATCGGGACGTTGATAGAAGTTGAGCGGTCCGAAGTTGTAGGTATCCGTTGCGCCGTTGTAGGGGCGCAGAGCGCCCGTGGTCGAATCGATGATTGAGTTGGTCGCAAGCATGCCGGTCAGCGGATTTCGCGCCTGCAGCCGCGTCGGTGCAGTCGTGCTCGATCCGCCGCACGTGAGCTCATCGCCGGAATTGAACGTGCAGGCGCTGAAATCGTAATCGCCCTGCAACACCTCCTCGACGTCGCGATACGTCGCGTAGAAGGTCGCGTTGCCGCGATCGTCCGCGAAATTCGAACCGAGGACCACCGAAAAGTCCTTCGAGTAACCGGTGTTCACATGTGAATCCGGCAGCGCGTAGCCCGCGGCACGCACGACATCAGCCGCCGGATTGTCGTTCTCGTGATCGTTGAAGCTGTAGTTCGCTTCGACCTTCACGCCTTCGAAGCGCGTATTCATGATGAAGTTGACGACCCCGCCGACTGCATCCGCGCCGTACACGGATGAAGCCCCGCCGGTGAGCACTTCGACGCGCTCGATCAGCGCACGCGGAATCTGATTCAGATCGGATGCGCCTGAGTTCGCCGCCGGCGCACTGTCGGGATTGCCGGGCATCAGGCGTCGGCCGTTGATGAGAACGAGCGTGCGCTTGGCGTTCAGTCCTCGCAGGTCGACGGTCGCCGTACCGGTCGTACCATTCGAAATCGTCGATCCCTGTGCAGCCATGGCCTGCGGCAGCTGATTGATGATGTCTTCGATGCGCACCTTGCCGGTCGATGCGATGTCTTCCGCGCCAATCGCCGTGACGGGACTGATGCTCGTCATGTTGGGCGAACTGATGCGCGAACCCGTGACGACGACTTCCTGAATCGACTCATCGGGCGTTTGCGCGGATGCGACTCCCACAGCCGCGACGGCGTTGAAGATGAGCGCGCAGCGAACTGCGCGCCGAAGGGAAGTACTCATGCGCGGCTGCGCATTCGGATGTGATGCGATCATGACCCCTCTCCTGCGAATGGCGCCGCAGATGCAAAGCGGCGCGTAATGAAGGCGATGGGCGCACCGACGCACACCATGTGCACGAGGACGCCCTGAAGAAACGAAGCAGGCGTCCGGGCGACGCTGCCGGGAAAGGCTGATGCGGGTACGACGATGAACGTCATGACCAGGTACACGGCGGCGCCGTAGGCAAGACCGCTCCAGACCCAGTGCTTTGTCAGCGCCGACGCGGATCGACTCGCGAAGTAAAACGCGAAGACGATCACGCTCATGATGAGAAAGTGACTGAGAAAACCCAGAGCGACGACAGCAGCGCCGCCGCGAAATGCATCAGCCCCGAGCCAGCCCGCAGCGACGCCTTTAACCGCCTGGAGTGCAGGGATGCCTCGCAGCTGCACGCTGACCATCGCCGCCGCGATGTCGAGCGCGCCGGCGATGAGCGTTCCCCAGAGGAGCGTGCTCATGGCGCCGCTGTGTGGTTGCGACCCGTGGATGAATTCGTGCGCGAGGCTGTTTGGGACTGGCATGCAACGCTCCAATCGGTGAGTGTTGCTAAATAGTGAAAGCTGGAGACGGCGCGCGTGCGCGCCGAATCAGATGAAGCGCAATCCGATTGGATGAAAATCCTCGTCCGACGCGGCACTGCGCCAAGACGCACGTGCAGATTCAGACGATCAGAGCACGATCAGCCACACCTGCAGAGTGAGTTCGGCGCCGACGTTGCGCTTTCGTTGTATTCTCGGCACAGGTCGAAGGCAGCTGCGGAGCGCACTCATGGCGACGAATCAGGCACACATCCCGCGCACCCGAACTGGCTCCTCGTTTGAGGATCACTCGCTCAGCGCGAGCGTCAATATGTTCAAAGCCGGGCTGAAAGAGATGGATGCTCTGCCCTACGCGATCGTCTGCATGCATCTCGGTCCATCGGTGGAAGTATCCTGTCTGCGCGGCGGCAAAGTGCGTCATGGCCGGGAGGTCGCAGGCGATCTGGATATCGTTCCGGCGAACACGCCGTCGGCCTGGGAAATGAAGCAGCCGGCGGCCGTTCTGATCATGCGAGTGCCCGATGCGCTGCTGCGCTCGGTCGCGGCGGATCTCGATCTCAATCCCGCCTGTATCGCGGTTGCGGATCGGTTTCAATTACGCGATCCGGTGATCGAGCACCTCGGCTGGGCGATGAAGGCGGAGATCGATTCCGGCAACGCGACCGGATCGCTGTTTCGCGAGAGCATGGGAACCGCGCTCGCAGCGCGTCTGCTGCAACGACACAACTGTCGTTCGCTGCCGATGCGTGAAATTCACGGCGGCATGAGCGCTATGAAGCTCAAGCAGATCGTCACGTATATCGAGGACAACCTCGAAAGCGAGCTGTCGCTTGCTGAAATCGCCTCTATCGCGGGCATCAGCGTGTCACACCTGAAGACGCTATTCCGGCAATCGACCGGCACACCCGTGCATCAATACGTTCTGCGCCGCCGCGTCGAACGCGCAAAAGCCCTGCTGTCGGACCGCAGCCTGTCGATCGCACAGATCGCCTTCGCAACCGGCTTTGCGCACCAGAGCCATCTCGCACGGCATATGCGAAAAATTTTCGGCACGACGCCGGCGGCGGTGCGCAAGGAGCTGCTCGCGTAACGCGCAAGCGGGCGGATTCGGGATTGCGAATCGGGATTGGATGATGCGAGCTACGCGTCAGGCTATTCTTGCGAGTCCCGAATCCGAATTCCCGCCAATGAACAGAAGTACCCCGATTTCCCGCCGCACGGTGCTCACCACGCTTGCCGCTGCCGCAGGCTCCACGGTCGTGGACGGCTTCACGGCTGAAGCGACAACTCGTGAAGGTACACCGGCTTCGCCTGCCGTCATCGCCGGTCGCAAGGACGTCATCGTCATTGGCGCAGGCGTGTTCGGCGCCTGGACGGCGTGGCATCTGCAAAGACTCGGCAAGAGCGTTCTGCTGCTCGACGCATGGGGGCCGGCGCATGCGCGGGCATCCTCGGGCGGCGAGTCGCGCATGACGCGGACAGCTTATGGTCGGGACGAGATTTACACGCGTTTTGCGTGGGACTCGCTGCAAGACTGGCGCTGGCTGTCCTCCCGTTCCGGGCTCCCGATCTTTCACCCGCTCGGCGTCGTGTTCTTCTTTCCACGCAGGGAGCCGTATGTCGAGCAGAGCATCGAGGTGCACAAGCGGCTGGGAATTCCGCTCGAAATGCTCGATCGCGCCGCCCTCGCGAAGCGCTTTCCACAGATGGTGTGGGACGGGGTCGAGATCGGCATGTATGAGCCGGATCGAGGCGCGTTGATGGCGCGCCGTGCGGTACAAACACTGGTGCGCGAGTTCGTGGCCGCGGGCGGAACATATCGACAGATTGCAGTCGCGCCGCCGCAGGCCGCCGCCACCTTCAGCGCGGTGAGGACGGTGGATGGTGAGTCACTGACCGCCGGGCAGTATGTCTACGCGTGCGGTCCGTGGCTGCCGAAGCTGTTCCCCGATTTACTGGGCGGCCGGGTTTTCCCCACGCGACAGGAGGTGTTCTTCTTTGCACCGGAAGCCGGCGACACACGCTTTGCACCGGGGCGGCTGCCTGGCTGGGCCGACTTCAACGAAGGCGACATCTATTACGGCTTTCCGGATCTCGAGGCGCGCGGCTTCAAGATCGCACACGACCAGCACGGACCGCCGATCGATCCCGACGTCGGCGACCGTGCGCCCTCACCCGCCGCGCTCGCCGACGTTCGCGCGTTCATGCAACGACGCTTTCCCGCCCTCGCGAAGCGGCCGCTGGTCGAAGCGCGCGTCTGCCAATACGAGAACAGCTCGAATGGCGATCTGCTGATCGACCGTCATCCGGACTGGAGCAACGTGTGGCTCGTGGGCGCGGGGTCCGGACACGGTTTCAAGCACGGCCCTGCCGTCGGTGAGTACGCGGCGCGTCTGGTCAGCGGCGGGAAGGTAACGATCGAGCCGCGCTTCAGCTTGCAGAGCAAGGCAATGCAGCAGCAGCGCGGCGTGCATTGAAGAAGTGACTAGTGACTAGTGATTAGCGAATGGTCAGAGCGCCTGCGGCGCGACCCTCACCTTGCACGGCCTTGCTGCACATGGATGTGCGAATGGCGCGGGCGCATGGATGCGCTGGAGCGGCCTCCGAAGGGAGAGGCGAAAACAAGAAGGAGCGCCGCAGATTTCTTTGCCAGTCGCCTCTCCCTTAGGGAGAGGCCGGACGACAGTCCGGGTGAGGGTCGCGCAAAGCGTGCGGGCTATTCGCCTTCACTTCGGTCCGCAGCAACGAATCTTCCTATCTCGCGATCCTTCCGAACCTGATCGCCGCGGAACACCTGCCCGCTCATCGCGATGTAAACGCCGGGCGGGAGCGTCTGCACCGCGGCGAACGCCATGCCGAGATTGAACGACGCGTCGCTCTCATGGAAACGCGCCGGCGCCAGCGCGCCTGTCAGCACGATGGTCTTGCCCTGAACCGACGCCAGCGCCTTTGCGGATTCGGTCATCGTGTCCGTTCCATGCGTCACGATGACGCGCGTCGAAGCGAGCGCGGCTACGTGTTCGCACAGCCGCCGGCGATCCTCATCGGTCAGCTCCAGACTGTCTTTGCGCAACAGTTCATCGACCCGGAACGGATGCGCGACGTGCGCGATATGGAGCAATCGCGCGACCGCCGGCTCGCCGACCTTGAACGTACTGAGCGCGTCGAAATAGATCTTGTCGATCGTGCCGCCCGTGGTGACGACGGCGATCGGTTCGGGTCCGTTGTTCATTGCGGCATTCTAATGGAGACAGAAGCGGTTAGCGGTTGGCGGTTCGCGGTTGGTTCAGAAGCGCCTCTTGCGCCCTATTCCGCGCCCCGCACGTCGTTCGGCCGCCGGCGCTACCCCGTGCACCCGCTCTCACCAACCGCCAACCGCTAACCGCCAACCGCTTCTTCATACCCCTTTCACGCTCCTTTCACGCGCGCCCGTACAAAGTTTTGACGCTCGGGGTTTACTTTGCGCCGTGTGAGTTGCGCTGGAGCGCCCCCTATGGACGATTGAGCAGCAACCGACGCGGGCATACAGTCGCGCTTTCCACGGGTCTGCAATCGCATTCGCGCGACGTCAGACCGGCGCATCGCCCTGACGCATCTATCAATACCGGGAGAATCGCCATGCGCACCGCATTGCATGTATCCGCCTCATGTTTTCTGCTGGCGGCAACCCTTGGGTACGCCGCCGTCGCGCACGCGCAGCCGCCCACGCACAAGCACTATCAGGACGCCGAGGGTTTCGACACGCCCTCGCCCTCCGGCGCGGTCGCCCCGCGGCTGCAGAGCGTCGGCAAGCATACGTTTGCCGTCACCACGACATCCGAACAGGCGCAGCGCTTCATCAATCAGGGCCTGAACCTCGCCTATGGCTTCAATCATGCGGAAGCCGGTCGCGCATTCGCCGAAGCGGCGCGGCTCGATCCCGATCTGGCGATGGCGCACTGGGGCCAGGCGCTCGTGCTCGGTCCCAACATCAATGCGGCGATGGCGCCGGAGGAAGAACCGAAAGCGCTCGCACACCTTCGCAAGGCGCAGTCGCTGAAGGGCAAGATCTCGCAACGCGAACGCGACTACATCGATGCGCTGGCCATGCGCTACACCGGTAAGGCGGATGATCGCGCGGCGGCGGATCAGGCGTATGCGGGCGCGATGCGCGTCCTGCACGAAAAATACCCCGACGATCAGGATGCCGCGGCGCTCTATGCCGAAGCGCAGATGGATTTACGCCCATGGAACTACTGGACGCGCGATGGCCGTCCCTACGCGCAGACGCACGACATCATCGCCCCGCTGGACAAGGTGCTGAAACGTAATCCGGAACATCCCGGCGCGCTGCACCTGTGGATCCATCTCTGGGAAGCCAGCAACACGCCGGAGAGAGCGGAAGCCGCGGCAGATCGATTGTTGCCGCTCGCGCCGGCTGCGGGTCATCTCGTGCACATGCCCGGCCACATTTACCAGCGCGTCGGCCGTTACACGGATGCGGTGAAGGCGAATCAACTCGCAATCGTCGCCGACGAGGACTACATCACCCAGTGTCGCGCGCAGGGCCTGTATCCGCTCGGCTACTACCCGCATAACGTCCACTTCCTGTGGTTCGCCGCCACGATGGCGGGCCAGAGCGAACTCGCCATCAATGCTGCAAAGA